>DATGXW010000241.1:0-3197 GCA_035298585.1 Phycisphaerales bacterium | reverse complement strand
CCGCCTCGCCTCCGCCTGCATCTCCGCCAGCTTGGCCTGCGACTCGATCGTCTTCTGCCTCGACTCGTTCTCGCCCACTACAGCCAGCGCCTCGGCCTCGGCCACGCGCACGCGCTGCTCCTGCTCGGCCGCCTTCCGCGCCGCCGCGATCTCCGCCTCCCGCTGCGCCCGCGTGATCTCCATGTCGCGCTGCGCCGCCACCTCGCCCTTCACCGCCTCCGCCTCGAGCGCCGCGATCGCGATGCGTCGCTGCTGCTCGGCCTTCTTCTGACCCTCCGCCGCCGAAGCCGACTCCCGGCTCACGCTCACGTTCCGCTCGCGCACCGCGATCGCCTCGCCCGTCGCGCCGTCGCGGTCCTGCTGCGCAACCTCCACCTTCGCCCGGTTGATCGCCTCCGCCGCCGCACGCTTGCCGATCGCCTCGATGTACCCCGATTCGTCCGTGATGTCCCGGATGTTCACGTTGATCAGCTCCAGGCCGATCTTGTTGATCTCCTGGCCAACGTTCTCGTTGATCAGCGTCATGAACTTCTCGCGGTCGCGGTTGATCTCCTCGATCGTCAGCGTCGCGATCACCAGCCGAAGCTGCCCCAGGATGATGTCCTGCGCCTGCTCGCGGATCTGCTCGATGTCAAGAAGCTGCAAGCGCTCCGCCGCGTTGTTCATCAGCACCGGGTCCGTCGAGATGCCCACCGTGAACGTCGCCGGAACGTTCACGCGGATGTTGTTCTGTGAAAGCGCCCCCTGCAGCGGGATGTCGATCACCATCGGTTCGAGCGACATGTACGAGAAGTCCTGCAGCAGGGGAACCACGAACGTGCCGCCGCCGTGCAGGCACCGCGCCGCCTTGTCCCCGCTCACCTTGCCGTAGATCACCAGGATCTTGTTCGGCGGACACCGCCGGTAATACCGCAGCGCGAACACCGAGATGAACACGAACAAAAAGACCGCCACCCCGCCCACCGCGTAAAGGATCAGCGCCGTATCCGCGAGCACCATCATCGAATTCATCACGCAAAGCTCCCCTTCGTTGCGCACGCCCCTTCCAGGGACGCGCTCCCCGCTCATCACGCCCGATCCCAATCACCGGGCGATCAGGTCTCCGACTTTACCGGGCACATCCGCCGGACACTCCCCCAGTCACGACGCGTCAGCCTACAGGATCGATCGGCATCACGGTCACGCTGTGATCCGCGTTCGTCCCCACGATCATCACCTTCCCCTTGCTGGGGATCTCCCCCGTCTCGCACACCGCCGGCAGGAAACGCTCGCGGTTGTTGACCACCACCCGCACCTGACCCGTCTTCCCCGCCCCCCGCTGCGGCACCGAGATGTACACCACGCCCTCCGCCCCCAGCAGCGAGTCGCGCTTCAGCGTCCCATCCGAATTCATCCTCGAAAGCTGGCGCAGCATCCACGCCAGCAGCATCCCCGAGAACGCGCCCGCCGCCAGCCCCACCAGCACGTGAAATCCAAGCCCCCGCTCGCTCCCCACCTGCGACGCATACCCCGCCCAACCGAATCCCATCAACGCCGCCGCCCACGCCTGGATCGAGAGAACCTTGAAGCTCTTCGAACCTCCGTTCCCATCATGATCCGTGTGCACATGCCCCGCCGCATCCGTCTCCGCATGCCCATTCCCCAGCCCATGCCCAACCCCATGCCCAACCCCGTGCCCAACCCCGTGCCCAGCCACGCCGCCACCGTCGGTGTCATGCCCATGACCACCGATCATCATCATCCCGAACTTGATCAGAAACACCACCGTCCCCACCATCGCAGGAACGGTAAACCACGCCGCGGGCAACTCGAAAAAGCCGCTCTGGCTCAACCGGATCCTCCCCGCCCGTCCACGTGTACACGGGCCAGCCGGAAGATCATACGGATTCACCAGTCGCGGCGTTGCATCCACGCCTCCCGATCTATATGCCTGCTAGCGCCTCCGACGCGCCGCCGCACCCACCCCAAGCAGCAGCACCACACCCCCCGACGGCGCCGGCACGAACGTCAGGAACGCCGGTCCATCGATCCCCCCCGCGCCCGACTCCAGGAACACATCCAGGAACGCCCCCGTCGTCCCGTCGTACCGCAGCACCTTGTCGTTCGTCGAACTCGTCACATACAGGTTCCCATCAGGCCCGAACGCCATCCCGATGGGCGTGTCCAGTCCACCCGATCCCGGTGCGACGAAGTTCCCGATCAATAAACCAGTCGCCGCGTCGTACTTCCGGACCGAGTCGGCCGCCTCGCTCGTCACCAGCACGAAATCATCCTTGAACACCAGCACACGCGGCCGCACCACCGACGTGATGAATGCCCCCAGGTACGCCCCCGTCACACCGTCATACCTCAGGATCCGGTTCGTGTAATAGCTCGGCACATAGAAGTTGCCGTCGCTCCCGAACACCGCACCGTTGTCCGGCCCGTTCAGCCCCCCCGAACCCGCCGAAACGAACGTCCCCGCAAAGTCGCCCGTCGTCCCGTCAAACTTCAGTACCGAATCCGTGTTGAAGCTCGACACCACCAGGTCACCCGACGCATCCCACGCCAGGCTCGTCGGCCCGCTCAGCCCCCCAGCCCCCGACGACACGAACCGCCCCAGGTGTGCACCCGTCGCAATGTCAAACCGCTCCACCGAGTTCGTTGCCTCGCTCGCCACATACAACAAGCCATCCGGTCCCACCCGTGTGCACAACGGCCCGTTCAACCCGGCCGACGTATCCAGCAGGCCCTGAAATGCCCCCGATGCCGCGTCGTACCGCCCCACACGGTCCGACCAGAAGCTCGTCACCAGCAACTCATCCGCATGTGCACGCGCGCCCAGCCCCAGCACGCACACACCACACGCCCCAACCACGCACATGTTCCTCTTCATCGCACGTACCTCCACCCCTCACTCGCCACCATCCGCCCGCCGCTTCCCACGTGCAGGCGACCGAAAACGCTGCTTCAGACGGCTCTTCCCACCAGACGCCGGCGACTCAAACACGCTCAACCTCGCCCCCACTTCCTCGATCAGCCGACCCGCCGCATCACCATCCCCCTGACCATAACCATGACCATGATCATGACCGTGACCCACGCCGCACGCACCCCGCACCGCCGCAAGCACCAGGTCTGAACTCATCCCCGAGTACATCGCCCACGAAAGCAGCGGGTTCTCCGTCCACTGCCCCATGTGCAGTTCCCCCGTCCGC
>DATGXW010000240.1:0-5547 GCA_035298585.1 Phycisphaerales bacterium | reverse complement strand
ATGGCGCGTTCGGCGACGACCAGGCCGCGGTCGGCGGCGAGCCAGCACATGGCCTTGGTGTGGACGTGATGGCGCTTGGGGCCGCGGATTTCCCAGATGCCGTGGTCGGGCTCGTTCCAGCGCGAGGCGACGGCGTTGACCATGGATTCGACAAGCCGCCAGTGCTCGGGCGTGACGGGGGCTCCCATCTCGGCGACGCGCGCGACGAGATCGACGATGGGGCCGAAGACGTCGAGCTGGACCTGGGTCGACGCGGCGTTTCCGATGCGGACGGGCCTGCTGCCGCCGTAGCCGGAGAGTTCGCTGATCTCGGCTTCGGGGTTGAGGTGTCCGCCGGTGACGGTGTAGAGGGGGCGGAGGCGTTCGGGTGAGTCGATCTTCTCCATGAGTTCCATGAGCCAGTCGAGGAGCTTCATGGCGACGCCGGTGTTGCCCAGGCGCGTAAGGCTGGCGGCGGACATGCACGCATCGCGGACCCAGCAGAAGCGGTAGTCCCAGTTGCGGACGCCGCCGAGATGTTCGGGGAGGCTGGTGGTGGCGGCGGCGGCGATGGCGCCGGTCGGTGCGTGGCAGAGGGCCTTGATGACGAGCGCGGAGCGCTTCACGGCGTCGTCTGCAAGGCCCGGGAGGGTCAATGTCCGGGCCCAGCCGGTCCAGAAGCGGAGGGTTTGCTCGCGGCGGGCGGGTTCGGTGATGATCGAGCGTGCGGTGCTGGCGGTGCCGTAGCGGAGCTCGAGCGTGATGGGCCCGGCGGAGGCATCGACGACGGCGGTCGCGGTCTGGTCGCGGCCTTCTTCTTCGATCTGCCAGTGCACACCCGGGGCATGGAGGACCGCGGGGTCAACCCAGCCGTCGATCTCGAGGCCATCCTCGACGGGTACAAGGCGGGTCTGGGAGCGGCCGAAATCAAGGCGGGGGCGGAAGGTGATCTTGAAGAGGCCGGGGCCTTCGAGAACCCGGATGAGTTCTGCACGTCCGGGGCGCTGGTAGGGACGGCCGGAGGAGCAATCGAGATAGTCGGTGACGGCGTAGGGACCCCAGGACGTCTGGAGGATGAACGAGTCGTCGATGTAGCGCTGGGTTGGGAGCGTCGGGGGAGCGATGGGCGTGATGGAGAAGACGCCGCGCGACGCATCGGCGAGCATGGCGGCGAACATGGCGGTGGAATCGAGGCGGGGAAGACAGAGCCAGACAATCGACCCCGCGGGATCGACGACCGCGATGGTGCGCTGATCTGAAAGGATGGAGTGGCTGACGATCGGGGTGAGATCGCGGTGGGAAAGGTGCCACTTCCTTCGGGTCAGGAGCATCCGGAGGACCGCGTCGGTTGAATCGGGTCCCACGAGGGCGACGGGCTTTGATCCAGAAACCAGGGCGGTGACGCCGCGCGGCGAGCAGAGGATGGTGCTGGCCGCGCCGGTCTGGTGGCGGGCGGCGTCAAGTCCCGCCGCTTCACCGTGGATGACGTGGGTCTGGGGGAGGGCGGCGAGGGGATGTGCGGCGGTGTACTCGCGTCCTTCGCAGTAAACAAGGAGGACGGAGGAGGACGCAAGATCGTGGATCCACGGGCCGCGGGTGTGCTGCATCGCGATGGGTGTTCCTTTTTTCGGGTCGACTATAGGTTTTTACTCCCCGCGAGATTCGAGTCGGGGGAATCCCGGGATGAACGGGAGATGAACCGGGATGCCGCACACGGGTTTCAACCGGCGGGTGGAGCGGGAGGGCGTATGGTGTTCAAACGAGCCTGCCGATCCTGGCGGCGAAATGCGGGAGTATCACACCCAATTGAACGGCATGATCCGCACGGTCGCCAACGGGGGGAAGGTCACTCTCAAGTTGCCCGCGGCCAACCCGGTTGAGAATCCAAGCAAGGCCCGCTCACAGAATCTCGGCGACGTGGCGTTGAACGCGCGTCGGTTTGCGGGGCGTCGCCTCCGGGCGGTCCCTCGCTCAGAACGCGACTCGCGGGAACGTCGGACGAACGTTGCGGTGGGGGAGGGCCACCGAGTCGCCTGCCGGTCGTTGGTTGAGAACGCGGGCACGCTTTGGCAGCAACGTGCGACCAAGAGGCATTGCGGCAGCGTAATTGCCGCTACATACTGAATTTCGTCAAGCTACATTGCTTGGGCACGGGCTCATAAAATGTTTGATGCTGCGGTACTGCTTAAACCGCACTCCGTTCTTCGCCACCACAGTTTGAGTGGTCGGTCCTGTCATCACGAATCAACGTCTCGATCTAGTTCGTGATCAGACGAGTTCGTCGTATAGATATGCAACTGGCCAATCAGCTGACTTCCCCTCTTGAAATACCTGTAGTAGCCAGTGTGTCAGATTCACCCATGGCGCAAGCTGATACTGTTGATTCGGAATGTTGAGTACGGGCATATTCTTGAAACGCACGGTCTTGCCTACAGCGATTTTCCACTTTGCCGATGGATTCGCATCAACGACGCATTCACCCCAATATATAGCGACGTCTATCAGAAACGATCTGCACAGCTCCGTGATGTCCACGCACAGGCGTCGCCTCGTCCCATCGCGCTGCAGTTCATCCCAACCGGCTTCATCGAGAGAGAAGTCGAGCTTTTCCCCCGCTCTTTGGCAACCACAGTGAGCCACAAGCCATCGCGATACGATCAGAAGTGAATCGCGACTGCGATCCAACTTGAATTCGCGACAATGCGGATCGAACACAACGAATCGTTGCAGCTGCTGCAGTCGATCGGGAATCAGTGCCCGAAAATCGCTGAAGAGCTGCTTCGCTGCATCTCGATCAAATTCACGAACAACCTGCTCCTCCGCAAATGTGCGGATAGGCAACGGAAACAATCGATACTCTTCCTCAATCGACAATTTCATAGATGATCCTGTTTCCACCAAGTCGCTTGTTGGTTGCCTTGATTTGCCCGAGCAATCGTGGATCAATTCGCCCTCCCGACTTATAGAACGTCCAACTGATCTTGTCAAAATCTCCATTTACAATGAGCTGCTCATCCTTTTTCAATTGAGTTGCGAGCCGACGATTGTATTGCTGCGTCCCTCCTTTAACTTCAATTCCGATTCGCTTACCCGCAACCACAGTTTCGCCATCGAGCGTGCAGATCCTGATGGCACGGTGAGAGAACCCTTGACCGTGGCGCCACCTACCTGCACGGCTGGCACACTGTTCAAGCTGGTGCCACCTGCCGATCCACGTCCATTTCAGTGTGCGTGAAGTGCGGCCTTTGAGTTGCCATCGCCAAGGGCCTCGTCAAGGCCCGCGCCGATCAGTGCGAGGGGGACTGACGAACATCATTCTGCCTTGACGGTGTTCTTGAGGATACCGAGCGAGATACCCGGGCCGGTGATCTCAACCTCCACGATGTCGCCGGGCTTGAGCCAGAGGGGTGGCTTGCGGGCCATGCCGACGCCCCCGGGGGTGCCGGTCATGATGACCGTGCCGGGCAGCAGGGTGGTTCCGCGGCTGCACTCGCAGACAAGCGTCGCGACGGAGAAGATCATCTGGGAGGTGGGTGCATCCTGCATGACGGCGCCGTTGACGCGGCAGACGACACGCAGCGCCTGCGGATCAGGGACGTCGGCGGCGGGGACGACCGTGGGGCCCAGGGGGCAGAAGGTATCGAAGCTTTTCCCGCGGCAGAACTGCCCTCCGGAACCTTCCTTCTGCCACCAGCGTGCGGAGACATCGTTTCCGCAGCAGTAGCCCAGCACGCAGGAGAGTGCCTCCTGGAGAGAGACATCTTTCACGGGCCTGCCGTCGGGCCTGCGGCCGATGATCACGGCCAGTTCGGCTTCAAAGTCGACCTGTTCGCGGTCCTGGCAGATCTTGGGGATGATGATCGGGTCGCCGCTGAGCGAGGCTGAGGCGGGGTTCTTGGTGAAGACCATCGGCCGTTCGGGGATGTCGGCGGCCTGTTCCTTGGCGTGGTCGGCGTAGTTTCGCCCGATGCCGATGATGTGGATGAGCGGGATCATCTCGCCCGAGGACGTCTTGACCGCCAGGCCCGTCTGGGTGCGAATCAGGTTCATGGGATGGAGAGCATAGGGGTGTGGGGGTGCCTTCTGAGCACACGCGGGGGGGTGGGGCCTTCCGGGGTCGCGCCCTGTCATTTGCGGCCCAGGACGGGCTCGGGTTGTGAGAGCAGCGCAGGGGATGTACCATCGGCACTATGGCTTTTGTCAGGGGACACTCCGTCGCGGTCCGCCGCGTCCAGTTCGCCATCGCACTTGCGTGTGCATGCGGCACGACCGCGAGCCTGTATGCACACGGGTCTCCGGAGGTGTCCGGGACGGACCCGGTCAACGCGCGGATCAGTGCGCCCCCGGCGACTCCGCCGGCGGACTTTGACCCGGCGTTCATCACCGGGCGTGACTTTGCGGGTCTTCGGCTTCCGTTGGCGGCGGTGGCGGGTTCGATCAAGGTCCGGGCCACGCGTGCATGGACGTGGCAGCAGTCCGACCAGCCGGGCTTCTCGACCGCGCTTGAGTCGACGGTGCATCGCCTGTATGTCCAGGGGGATGTGCGGATCACGGTGGGGTTCCGGGAGTTTGATGCACAGGCCGCGTGCGTGTGGATCCAGCAGGTCGAGAACGCGACCGACGGGGCGAACGTGTACCAGGTCTTCCTGTACCTGATCAATGCACAGACGCCCGATGCGGACGCGGCGACTTCCTTCTTTGCGGATCGTCTGCCGGTGCGCGGGGTGATTGACCTGAAGGAATCGATCGAGCTGAAGGCGGATGTGGTCAACAAGGGGCGGCCGGATGTGCCGGCGATCGCCCAGGGCGAGAGTGCACTTGCCAATTCGCTCAGGAAGTGGATCGAAGGACCCGCGGAAGAGGATGAGGAGGGCGCGATCGACACGGCGACGGGCGAGCGTGCGCCGGCGGGAGCGCTGGCGGGGCTGGCGCCGGCCGATCGGCTCGAACCGATCTTTGCCAAGAACGGGATCATCACGCTCTCGCCGGGCGACATCACGCTCGTGTCGGGGGAAACGGAAAACTCGGTGGTGCTCTCGGGGGGCGTGACGGTCCAGTACTCGAACATGAGCCTCGACCGCAGCCTGCGGATGACGGCACAGCGCGCGGTGATCTTTCTCCCGCCGGGGAAGGTGGGGGACCTTGGGAGGCTCAAGTCAGAGGATGTGCGCGGGATTTATCTCGAAGGGGATGTGGTCGCGACCTACGTGAAGGGGGAGGGGGCGGTGCCGGACAACCGGTACACGCTGCGTGGTCCGAGGATCTATTACGATCTTCAGAAGAACCGGGCTCTTGTGCTCGACGCGGTCTTCTGGACGTACGAGGCCCATCGCAAGCTGCCCTTGTACCTGCGAGCAGAGTCGATCCGCCAGCACTCGCAGAACGAGTTTGTCGCCAAGCGGGCGAGGATCACGACGACGGCGTTCCTGGACCCGGAGCTTTCGATCGGCGCGAGCGAGGTGACGATCCGCCAGATCCCGCGTGAACCCGAGGAGAACGCGGGCGGGCAGGGGGCCTTCGGCAACCGGGGGCGGAGCGGATTGTTTGCGACGAGCGCGGAGCGGGGTG
>DATGXW010000239.1:0-9975 GCA_035298585.1 Phycisphaerales bacterium | reverse complement strand
TTCCCCGACACCGAATCCTCCGCCCCCGCCTTGCGTCCGTTGACCGAGACGCTCCCCGACGCCAAAAACTCCCGTGCCTCGCGCTTGGAGGTGGCAAGCTTGGTCTCGATGAGCAGGTCGACGAGCGGCACGCCCGCGCCTTCCAGCCGCGTCCGGTCGAGCTTGCTCGAAGCAACGCCCGCCAGCACCTGCCGCAGCGTTGATTCTGAAAGCCCCGCGATATCCCCGCTGAAGAGCGCCTTGGCCGCGTTCTCGGCGTTTCGTGCTTCATCCTCGCCGTGCAGCAGCTTCGTCGCCTCGCGCGCCAGCGTCCGCTGCGCTTCGCGTGCACCGGGGTTGGTCTGCACACCCTGCTCGAGCGCTTCGATCTGCTCGCGCGGCAGCAGCGTGAAGAACTTCAGGAATCGCACCACATCCGCATCCGCCGCGTTGAGCCAGAACTGGTAGTACTCGTACGGACTGGTGCGATCCGCCGTCAGCCAGACCGCACCGGATTCAGACTTGCCGAACTTGGTCCCGTCGGCCTTCGTGACGAGCGGCCATGTGAAGGCGAAAAGCCGCTCCGATTCATGTTTGAGTTTCTCTTCTGCTGCCTTGATCATCCCCCACATTTCGTTGGATGACTCGATGGGGTCCATTCCATCCTTGAAGTCCATTGAATTGTCAGGGTCACGCAAGTACTTGCTCAGTGCGTCTTGCTTTGTACGTGCAAATTCCTGAGCGAGATGGCGGCGAATGAGGTCGGCGCCGCTGACAATGTTCCCCCACTGGTCACTCCCACCCATCTGCAGCGCCACGCCCTGCTCCTTCCACAGGTGGTAGTAGTCGTACGACTGCAAGATCATGTAGCTGAACTCGGTGTAGCTGATCCCCTGGTCCCGGTTGTGCAGCCGATCCCGCACCGAATCACGCTGGATCATCGCGTTCACCGAGAAGAACTTCCCGATGTCCCGCAACGCATCGAGGTAACTGATCTTCCCCAGCCACTCCACGTTGTTGAACAGCAGCCCGCGGTTCTTCCGACCGGGCGAAAAATCAATCAGGGCATCAAAGATCTTCCGCTGCGATTGAACATTCGCCTCGACCACCTCACGCGTCATCAACTGACGCTCGGCCGATTTCCCCGAAGGATCGCCGATCTGCCCCGTCCCACCCCCCATGATCACCACCGGCTGATGTCCCGCATCCTGAAACCGCCGCAGCGTCATGATCCCCATGAGATTGCCGATCGTCAGCGAGGACGCGGTCGGGTCAAAGCCCACGTACGCCCGGCGCGGACCCGTCGAAAGGTACTTCGACAATTCACCCTCGTGCGTCACCTGGTGCACAAGCCCACGCCACGACATCTCTTGGAGGAAGGTCTCAAACATGCGGCAAGACAATACACCGCCGCCCATGTCCCCATGTGCACATCCCGCAAAAGGTCCAGCCAAGCCCTTGATTCACCCGCACGCCGACGCCTACGTTTAAGGACTGAGACTCATTCTCAACTGAGACATCCATGACCGCAACCCACGAGATCGTCGCCAACCCTCCCGCCCGCCGCGTCCCGCGCTGGATGAAAAGCCCGTGGCTCGCCCGGCTGGGCAAGTTCGCCTTCCTGTTCTTCTTCATCAAGGGCCTCGTCTGGCTCGGCGTCTTTGGCGCTGGAGCGTGGGCCGCCTACCGGGCCGCCCAATAAGCGCGGGGCCACGCGTCCTATAACCGCACTCGCCCCCATCCGCACGACGCGGTCGCTCTCGTTTCATCAGGATGGTTCAATCAGTCCCGCGTGCACGCACACCGCCGACCACGCCCTTTGAAGCCCCAAGGATCCAGCCGTGACCACACCCGCCGCGTCGTCCTTTGCCGCCGAGCTCCGCGAGTCCACCAGCGAGCTCCATACGATCGCCGAGAAGTCCGCGCTGCAGAAGCTGCTGGTCACCGGCCGGGTCTCGCAGGAGCAGTACGTCGCCCACCTGGGCCAGATGCTCATCCTGCACCGCGAGCTTGATAACGCACTCCGCCAGGCCGTCAAGGTCTCTCCGGCGGTCGCCCTGCTCGTGAAAGATGAGCAGTACCAGGAGCCCTACCTCCTCGAAGATCTCCAGTACTTTGGCGTCGACCCCGCCTCGATCACGCCCCTGGCCTCAACCTCGAAGATCATCGCCGACATCCGCCGCGTCGAGCAGGAAGACCCCGCCGCCCTCCTGGGATACCACTACGTCCTGGAAGGGGCCAACAACGGCAACCGCTTCATCGCCAAGGCCCTCGCCGGTACGTTCCGCGTCCGCCCCGGCGCACCCGGAACCCGCTACCTCGACCCCTACGGCGAGCGGCAGCGTGAGCTCTGGACCACCTTCAAGACCAACCTCGACGTCATCGAGCTCTCGCCCGCCACCCGTGCACACGCCCTGGAGTGCGCCAAGGCGATGTTCCTGGCCGTGGCCCACATCGGCGACGAGATCATGGACAAGCTCGGCGGCTCCGTGGTGGTGATGCCCCAGGGCCCCGCCGTCACCGTCGGCCACAATTAACATTCCTCCCCTTCAGCCGCGCCCCAGGTGTGCAGTATGATCCGCCGGAAGTCGGGTCCGGGATTCACCCGTCCCCCCCTTCCCGCAGGCTCTGAGCACGCCATGAAGCCCCGCCGATTCTCCGTCATCGACATCGGCACCAACAGTGCACGCTTCCTCGCCGCGGAAGTCTTTCCCGACGGGTCTTGGCGTCCCATCGCCGACCGCCGCGAACCCTGCCGCCTGGGCGAGGGACTCGCCGCCGGCGGCGCGCTCAGCGCAGCGCCCATGAAGCGAGCCATCGACGCGGTCGCCGCCTTTGTCGCCGCCTCGCAGGAGTTCGACGCCCCGATCGCGCGCTGCGTCGCAACCTACGCCGTCCGCAAGGCCTCCAATCGCGATGAGTTCATCCGAAGGCTCTACGACCAGACCCAGGTCAGGCTCGAGGTCATCCCCCCGCGTGTCGAGGGGCGGCTTTCCTACCGCGCCGTGACCCAGACCATGGGCCTTTCAAACGCCGCCAAGCTCCAGAAGGTCGGCGTCATCGACACCGGCGGGGGCAGCGTTCAATTCACCGTCGGCATCGGCTGCGTCCCCGTCGCCTCGATCTCGATGTCCCTGGGCGCGGTCGCCATGACCGAGCACTTCGGGGGTCCGGCGGTTTGCGCCTCAGATCGGTACGAAGACCTCCGCGACCATATCGCCCGCACGATCGAAGAAGGCATCCAGTCGCTCCCGTTCCTTCCCCGAAAGCTCTACGGCGTCGGTGGGGGATGCACATCCGCCGGCGTGCTGGTCCGACAGCGCACCGCCGGCGTCCTGGTCCCCGGCGGCGGCCCCGTCCCGACGGTCCTGGGGGATCCCCTCTCCGTCACGTCCGCCCAGGTCCGCGACCTGCTCCGCACCATCCGCCCCCTCACCGTCGCCGAGCGTGCAGCCCTCCCCGGCCTTTCCGTCGAGCGCTCCGAGATCATCGTCGCGGGCCTTGCCGTCATCGAGGGCCTTCTCTCCCGGCTCATGCCCCACGCCATGACCACGCTCGACGTCGGCCTCCGCGACGGCCTGGTCATCGAGACCGCCGAGACCACGCTCCTTCGCGCCTCAGCGCGAGAGGAATCAAGCAAGGCGATGCTCCCCATCGCCGCCGCCGCCCTCAGCAAGGCCTGCCGGTCGCCCGAGCCCCACACCTCGCACGTGGCGAGCCTGGCATCCAAGCTGCACGCCTCGCTGGTCAAGCTCTCTGACGCGGGCGAGATCAAGACGGGCCGCTGGGCCCGCCCGCGCGGTGCCGCCCTCCTGCGCGCCGCCGCCATGCTCCACGATTCGGGCGTGTCGATCTCCTACAAGGGCCACCACAAGCACGCCGAGTCGATCGTGCTCTTCAACGGGCTCTTTGGCGTCAAGCACAGCGCTGTCGCGGTCGTGGCCGCGGTCGCCCGCTACCACCGGCGTGCACTCCCCACCCGCCGCCACGCACACTACCGGTCGCTCGATAAGAAGGACCGCCGCCTCGTCCAGATGCTCGCCGGAATCCTCCGCATCGCCGACGGTCTTGACCGCACGCACCGCCAGGTCATCTCCGACGTCCACGCCTCCATCCAGGATGGCCGGCTGCGCATTCTCGCCACCACCCGGCGCGACCACTCCGGCGAGCCGCGTGCAGAGCTCGCCGCCGCCCAGACCAAGGCCGACCTTTTCGCCAAGGCCCTGAAGCTCGATGTCACCGTGGAGTGGAAGCCGGCGCCGTAGCGATCCCCGGCGTCGCCTGGGCCTTCTTGCGCCGTTCCTCGATCATCTTCGAATACGCCACATACCCCATCGCCGCCGGCAGGAAGGCCTTCTCTCCCGCCTTGCGCGAGAGCTCATCCACCTGCGTGATCTTCTTCTCCCGGACATCCCGCGCAAGATCCACGATCACGTTGTTGATGATCGCCACCATCGCCCCGAAGACCTTGTACTCCTGCGGCGACTGCGGCAGGTAATTCGCAAGGCCCGGGATGTTCAGGGGCGGCACGATGTACCACTTCTCGTCGATCGCGCTCCGCCGCATCACCATCCCCACCGGCGCCATCACCGGCTGCCCATCCCACAACACCGCCGCCATGTCGTCGGAGATCGAAACCGTCGTCAGCCGCTGTGCATTCTGCGTCAAGAACCCGTACGGATCCGCGAACAAGACCGTGATCGCGTCGCTGAACTGCTGTTCTCGCTCGATCTGCTCCCGCCGCATCTTGTCGGGATCACGGTTGGACCGACGCGAACGACCCCCGTTGCCCGAGGCCTGTGCGGCGATCTGTGAAAGCAGCGAACTCGCCTTCCCGCTCTTGGCCGCATCCTCGGCACGCCGCTTGAGTTCTCCCATCTCCTTGGGAAAGTTCTCTGAGACCGCCATCCCCAGCTTCTGCAGGTTCCCAAGCAAGACCCCGAAATTGCTCAGGACCTTGCGCATGTCGTCGTTCTCGGCGTAGAACAACCCGCCCAGCTTGCGGGCCTCCCCCCGTTCGACCATCAGCTTGGCCGTCCGCAGGACATCATCGGGCGTCTTCTGGCTGTAATCCCGGTCCCCGCACCCGCCGAGCAGGATGCACACAACCCCCGCAAGCATCCATGCGGCCACCCTTCGACACCACCCCCCCGATCCGCGTTGCTCCATACGCAGGCTCGCCGACATGCCAGGCCTCCTCACCACGGCGTGACCGTCCCCTCGCCGCACCTTCCATCGCCGTCCATGTGCACACGCCTGATCCTACCAGATCCCGCCGCACACTGTTCGGTATTTTGCAAAGACCAGATGCGAAGGCCCGACGCACGGGCCCCTTTGCCAACGCCCGACGCACCCCCTCTATCATCCCCCATCATGGTCCTGGTCATCAACGGTGAACGCGCCACCTTCCCCGAGGACGCCACGCTCAAGCAGGTCGTGGAGCGCTCCGTCCGCCCCGGCGCAGCCTACGCCGTGGAAGTCAACAAAACGCTCGTTCCCCGCCGTGAGCACGACGCACGCACGCTCGTCGAAGGGGACGTGATCGAGATCGTTGTGCTCGTCGGCGGCGGCTGACATCCCCTCCATCCCCAAGGCCGAGCACCAAGCCCATGACCGACCCCCAGCACCGAAAACTCCGATTCTCCACGCTCGACGACCTCCGCAAGGAACTCGAAACGCTCGAACGTGCACACCGCGCTGGGCAGCTCCGCACGACCGGAAACTGGACTCCCGGCCAGAACCTCTCGCACCTTGCATCTTTCATCCGCTACGCCTACGACGGCTACCCGCCGCTCCTCCAGCACCCGCCGCTGATGCTCCGCCTCATCGCCAGGCTTCTCCGCGGTGTCTTTCTCTCAAGCCCTCTCCCCCGCGGCGTCAAGATCCCCGGCGTCCCCGGCGGCACCGTCGGCGTCGAGGATGTTTCCTTTGAAGACGGGCTCGCGATGTTCGAGCGCGAGATCGAACGCCTCGCCCGGATCGCCCCCACCCGGGCCAACCCGGTCCTGGGAAATCTCACGCACGACCAGTGGCTCCGCCTGCACCTCCGCCACGCCGAGCTGCACCTGGGGTATCTTCAGCCCGCTTGACCGTCACCATGTCCAGACCGGCCCCGCGCTGACGCTATCCTTCGCGCATGACCGCAGTTGAACCCGGCCTCACCCCCTTCTCGATCGCGGGACGGACCTTCTCCAGCCGACTCTTCGTCGGCACCGGGAAGTACGAGACCCACGATCTGATGCGCGACGCACTCGACGCCAGCGGGTGTGATGTCGTCACCGTCGCCGTCCGCCGCGAGCGTCTCATCAACGCCCAGGGCAAGAGCCTGCTTGAGTTCCTCGATCTCAAGCGGTACACGATCCTCCCCAACACAGCCGGGTGCTTCTCCGCCCAGGACGCCGTCCGCGTCGCCCGCCTGGGCCGCGAGATCCTGGAACAGCTCGACAACCCCGGCGCTTCGTGGGTCAAGCTCGAAGTGCTCGGCGACAAGAAGACGCTCCTCCCCGACCCCATGGGCACCGTCGAGGCGACCCGCGAGCTTGTCAAGGATGGCTTCCAGGTCCTGGCCTACAGCAGCGATGACCCCATCGCCGCCCTCCGCATCAAGGAAGCCGGCGCCGCGAGCGTGATGCCCGCCGGAAGCCCCATCGGCAGCGGCCAGGGCGTCCTCAACCGCAGCAATATCCTGCTCTGCCTCGAACTCCTCAAGCAGGGAGATCCCTCCTATCCCGTGATCGTCGACGCCGGCGTCGGCTCGGCCAGCGACGTCTCGGTCGCGATGGAGATCGGTGCTGACGGCGTTCTCCTCAACACCGCCATCGCACACGCCAGGCACCCCGTCATGATGGCCCACGCCATGCGGCACGCCTGCGCTGCCGGCCGCCAGAGCTACCTCGCCGGCCGAATCCCCCGCAAGCTCTACGCCACCGCCAGCAGCCCCTTCGAGGGCGCCATCTCGTATATTCCCGGCGAATGATGCATCGTTCGCACCCCGTGCGCTACGCGCGTCGCTCCGTACTCCTGCGCGACTACACGTTTAGGACTTCTCAGGCCCGGCCGGCAGCGACAGCACGAACATCGTCCCGCGCTCCACCTGTTCATGCCGCAGATCACCCCGCATCGCCCGCGCCACCCCCCGCGCCAGCGCCAGCCCGAGTCCAACGCCCGGAACCCCCAGCTCCGTCGTCCGCTGACCACGGAAGTAAGGCTCAAAGACCCGCTTCAACTCGTCGGCGGTGAGCCCGGGCCCAAAGTCACGCACGCACACCTCGATGTGACGCCGATGCACACGCGCTGTCAGCTCGATGACCGCCGGTTCTCCCCCGTGTGCATACTTGCACGCGTTGTCCACCAGGTTCGTCAAAACCCGCTCGACACCCGTCGGGTCCGCGCTCACCACCGCGCTCCCGGCAGACCCAAGCTCCACGCCAAGCTCAAGCCCCGCCTCCCTCGCCCGCGCCCGCAGCGACTCCAGCATCGGCGCGATCATCTCTCCCAGCCCCATCTCCACGATCCCACGCCCCGGCTCCCGCCGCCCCAGCCTCGCATACTCAAGCACGCTCTCCACGATCCCCGCCAGACGCTGCGATTCACTCTTCATCGTCCGCAGATACTCGCCCTTGCGTTCGTGCGGAACCATGTCCTCGGCCAGCATCTGCGAATACAGCACGAACGTCGTCAATGGCGTCCGAAGCTCGTGCGTCACCGCCGCCGCGAACCGCCCCCGCCGTTCCGCCAGTTCCGAGAGTGCACGCAGCACCCGCCACGTCACCACCAGCGACGCCGCCACCGCCAGCCACGCCACCAGCAGCCCAAACCGCAGCGGCGTCCACCCCACGCTCGGCGCGGCGACATCGCCCGTCAACACCAGTTCCGCCGGGATCGATGCCAGCGTCCTCCCCAGCGCCTCGGGCGGACGATCACGCAGCGGCGTCAACACCGGCTTGAGATCCGCCCACGGCAGGAGATCACCGATCCCCGAAAGCAGCCAGCTCCGCGTGAGCTGCCAGTCCAGCCAGAAGCCCTGCTCAAACTTCTCCCCGTTCACCATCACCGTCCGCCAGAAGACAAGCTGCGATGCCTCCGGCGCGCCGATCCACTCCGGCACGATGTCCGACGTCGACACCGCCGAATCCCGCTCGACGGCCTTGGCCGAGGAATCACCCGTTCCCGAGATCGAAGCGCCCGCACTCGTTCCCGTGTGCACATCCGCCCGCGCTGCATCAGCCGCCAGCGCTTCTCCCGATTCGCCGACGCGAACCGACTCCGCCGAGTCTCCCTTCTCAGACTTCCGCAGCGCATTCTCCTCCAAAGCCCCTGGCGCGGCGGCGCTCGACGCGGTTTCATCACCCCCGTGCACATGCCGCGACGCCACCGGCCCCGCTTCAGTAGGCCCCGGCGCCGCCCCCGGCGCGGGCGTCGATGACGATGGGATGGCCGAGGGCAAGGTCACGCCCTGCTGTGCACGGTTTGCCGCGAAATTCTCGCTGTTTGGCTGCGACGTCGCCGCCTGCGCAAGCCGCTCCCGCCGCTGCTCAAACTCGTTGTTGAGCACCGCGTCAAAGCCGTTCGAATAGCCCGAGGTCACTACCGGCGACCGCTCTTCAAGTGCCCCCGGATCCTCGGCGAGCATCGGCGCTGGCGGCGAGGGCCTCCTTACCTTGTCACCAAGCAGTCCCCGCAGCGTCCGAAGCTGATCCTCCGCCGCCACGATGTTCGCGCTCATCGCCCCCTGCCGGTCGGCAAGCTTCCGCGCCTCGCCCCCGGGCGCCTGCGGCGAACTCACGTTCCCCGAGGGATCGACCTGGAAGTACAGCCGGATGACCCCCACCGGAGAATCCAGCAGCGGCGAAGGCGTCAGTTCATCCTCGGGGTTCACGGCGTCGAGCATCCGCGTGAACGCGCGCCCCGTGGGATAGAAGCTCTGGTAATGAAAGTAAGGCCGCGAAGCCTCCCGCGCAATCACCGGCGTCAGCGCAGAGTCCATCCGCCAGAGCGCAAGCCGGATCGCCTGCTGCCGCTCCGCCATCGCCTGCGATTCCACTTCCCGGTTCTCAAGCCGCAGCACGCGCGCAGAGATCCACACCAGCGCGCCCGTCACCGCGATCGCGCAGATCCAGAAGATGCGAAACCCCGTGGGCTGGTGGTTCACGCCGAGGGCTCCTGCGGAAGCGCCAGCATGTACCCTTTCGCACGCACCGTCACGATGACGGTGGGGGAGGCCGGGTCATCGCCCAGTAGTTCCCGCAGCCGCGCGATCGCCATGTCCACCGTCCGCGTCTGAAGACCGCGTGCATCCACCTTCCACACCCGCGTCAAAAGCTCCTCCCGCGACACCGCGCGCCCCGAGTTCCCCGCCAGGTACTCAAGCAGGCGGGATTCGAGGTCGGGCAGCACCTTCCGCGAACCATCGACCAGCACCACCTCCCGCCGCGCCAGGTCGATCGTGCATCCCCCGATCTTCAGCGTCCGCACCACCCTCGGCCGCTCCGCCGATCGCCGGAGCACCGCCTCCACCCGCGCCAGCATCTCCTTGGGACCAAACGGCTTGACGATGTAGTCATCCGCACCCGCACGAAGCCCCGCCACCCGATCCTCCTCCAGCCCGCGTGCGGTCAGAAAAATCACCGGCAGCCCCGGCAGGTCCTCCCGGATCGCCCGCAGCACATCCATCCCGTTCATCTTGGGCATCAGGATGTCCAGCAGCACCAGGTCGATGCTCCCCTCCGACGCGGCGTTCAGCCCCGCCCGCCCGTCCGCCGCTTCGATCACCCGATACCCCGCGAACGTCAGTGCATCCACCACGCCCCGGCGCACCGCCGCATCATCTTCAACCACAAGTACGGTCGCCAGCGACATCACATGCTCCATCACGCGGCGCGGTGGGGGGAAGGGGCTGCTCGCCGCCCGGCGAGCAACCCCGCGCCCACGCATGCAATCGTACGGATTCCCTGACCGGCACGCGCATCCACGGCCGCTCGCTAAGGCCTCCCATCC
>DATGXW010000238.1:0-2305 GCA_035298585.1 Phycisphaerales bacterium | reverse complement strand
AGGCCGCGGACGCGCTCGGGCGCACCGTACTCGCGGAGGAAGCGGCGGGCGGCGGGGACGGGCGTTCCGGCGGGGAGGGTCGTCGATTCGGTCATGCGGGGAGGGTAGGAGGAGCGGAACGGGAGGCGTGAGGGACCCGGATGGGAGGGGAAAGTCTGGAGGCGGGTTTGCAGGGTGGACGGGTGAGGGGGGCCCAATCCGGGGATGGCGTGGAAATGTGGCGTCGGGGGTAGGGTGAAAACTAGATTTGTGAGATTGCAACCAACCATGGTTCACCGGACTCTCATATGGTGACGAGATCGGATGGGTGAGATTCGTGGCGGGGCAAGCAGATGCCGGCCGAGGGTGCACGTGGTACTCGGGGCGGGTGTCTCAAGGAGCAAGTGTCGTGCAGACTGCAGGCAGCAACATCGTTCATGCGACGGCCGCGAACTTTGAGTCCGAGGTCGGGGGATCGAGCGTGCCGGTGCTGGTGGACTTCTGGGCGCCGTGGTGCCCGCCGTGCGTGGCGCTCAAGCCGGTCGTGACGGAGCTTGCGGGTGAGCTTGGGAGCAAGGCGAAGGTTGCGTTTGTGAACGTGGATGAGCAGCCGGAGCTTGCGGAACGGTTTGGGATCCAGAGCATCCCGGCGCTCTTTGTCGTGGTGAAGGGTGCGATCGTGGATTCGTTTGGCGGGTACATGCCCAAGGCAGCGCTCTTGGGGAAGCTGAGCCCGCACATCGGGGCGTGAGTGACGCCGCGGGCTCGAAGGGGTACATGTCTTCACCAGGTCCCGCACCACGGGGTGCGGGACTGTCTTTTTTGGGGCGTCGGGCGGGGCGTTTGGGATGGAGATTTCGGGTTGATTTGCCGGGGTTGGGACGTGGGAATGTGAAGTTGAGGAGAGGGGCGGACGGGTGGGGGGAGGTGGTGTGGGGAGGATGCACACGAGCGGCTGCTCGCCCCGGCCGGTGGCCGGAAATCCAGTAGGGATTCTTCCCCTTTCGGTGGAGTTGCCCACAGACGACTGGGGGGAGGGGGAAATGCTCGGTGTGTGCACTTAAGTACTTGCAAGAACAAGCACTTGGTATTTGTGAAGGCTGGTTCACAAACGGGTTGTCCACACGGAGTCAACAGTGTGGGTGTGGAGCGTCGCGACAGAGGTCTCTATGGGTCAAGGGATTACGGAGAGCCTTGGAGCGAAAGGGAGGCGGTGAGCAGGCGGTGGAAGTGGTGGACCCCCTGCTCGCGGGTGGGGGCGTAGCGGCCGCGGGTGTAGAAGCGGGAGCGTGCACCCTTCTGGACGGCCTCGACGATGGCTTCATCTTCGCGTTCGACTCGGTCGAGGCCTGACCCGGCCCCCTTGTCGAGGCGGGAAGGATCCCAGACGTAGGCCAGGAATGAGACCTTGGTGAGTGCGGGGCCCAGGGGCCGGACGACGTTGATCGAGAGGCCCCAGGGGTAGAAGTTGAACATCGTGTTGGGGAAGAGCCAGTAGTAATACGCGGCGATGGATCTGCCGAAATCGGGGCTGGAGGCGGGAAGGTTGAAGGCTTCCTCGCCGGGCGCGGCGACGCCGAGCTGGAGGTTCGAGCGTGCGTAGAGCTCGGTGGTGTAGCTGCCGTAATCGAGCGCGGCGTTGAGCCCGGCGTGGACGAAGGGGATGTGGAAGCCTTCGAGGTAGTTGTCGCAGTACAGCGCCCAGTTGGCGCGGACGAGGTAGTCGCGGCTGCGGGTGGGATCGAAGGTGAACTGGTCGAAGGGCATCCAGCCGACGCGTGCGTGCATGTCGGCGAGGAGTTCATCGACCGGCGTCGATGGACGGATGGACGCGAAGAGGAATCGGCCCAGGCCCAAGGTAGGAGCGGGGGCGGGGTGTGCGAGCGAGGGCGTGGGGGGGAAGGTGGCGAGGGGCACCTTGGCGAGATGGTCGGAGGGGGCGGGGAATCCGGGGACATCCTTGAATTCGGGCATGAACTTGCAAACGCCGTCGAGGTCGAAGCGCCGGCCGTGGTAGCGGCAGGTGAGTGTGCGTTCGTGTCCGCCCTTTTCGACGAGGGTGGTGCCGCGGTGGGTGCACACGTTGGAGAGAAGGTGGACCCGGTCGCCGTAGTCGCGGGTGAGGAGGATGGGCTCGTCGAGGGAGCCTTCGAGGAGGGTGAGCGGCGAGACCTGGCCGGGCGTTTTGACGAGGTCGCTGTCCCCGATGAATTGCCAGGAGGGGAGAAAGACGGCGTCGAGGATTCGGCGGTAGAAGCTCTCGTCGCGGTAGAGGGCGGCGGGAAGTGTGCGGGCCTGGGTGATGTCGGGGTGGATGAAGAGGTCG
>DATGXW010000237.1:0-25186 GCA_035298585.1 Phycisphaerales bacterium | reverse complement strand
ACTGACGGTCTTGACGCGTGCCACCTCGACCGCGACGACCGGCGGCGTGGCAAACCCGGTGGTCTCGACCGCCGAGAACACCGCCGCGGCGACTGTCGCAACCGCGGCCGTGGTGACGCCCCTGGTGCTGGGTGTGGTGCTCGTGCTCGGGGCAATTGTGGTGGCCCGGCGGGTGCTGATCGCACGCCGGCGGCGTCGGCATGCGGCTGTGACCGCCCCCGTCCAGAAGGCTGCGATCACCTTGATCCGGCCGGTGGTCACGCATGATCAGAAGACCGCACGCGCGGCCGCCTGAAACACCGATCTTCCATCGTGCGCGCTGCGGAGAGCCTTTGCACACGGATTCACGCCCGGTCAATGACCGGGCGCGAGCGCCTTGTGAACCGACCGCCACGCCGGGAAGCTCTCTCGCCAGGTCCGGACTTCACGCGGATCGAGGGGGATCGAAAGCACACCCGGGTGTGCATCCAGTTCGCCCAGCACATCCCCGCGCGGTGAGATGGCGATGGAGCCTCCCAGGTACCTGGCGTTGGGATCAGAGCCCGTCCGGTTGACGCCCAGCACGTACGCCTGGTTCTCGATCGCGCGTGCGATGAGCAGCGCACGCCAGTGTGCATGCCTTCCCTCCAGCCAACACGCCGGCACGATGAAGAGTTCAGCCCCCTGGGCGAGCCCTTCGCGGAAGACCTCCGGAAACCGCAGGTCGTAGCAGATCGCAAGCGAGGCCATCAGGCCGGGTTCCTGCGAGCCTTCCGTACCCGGAAGGCGGAATGTGCCGGTCGAGGTTCCAGGGCTGATGCGGCGGGATTCTTCACCGATCGGGAAGAGGTTGCGCTTGGTGTACTGCGCCAGCAGTTCGCCCCCGGGGCCGATCACCGTCGCGACGTTTCGCGCCAGTGTGCAGTGACAATCTTGGATGGTCCGCCCGCCGACGATGGTCGCCCGAAGATCCTCGGCAAGTTCAGAGAGGAACCCCAGTGTCGCGTGGTCCTTGTCGGCCGTGACCTTCGTGTCCCAGGAAAAGCCCGTATCAAACATCTCGGGGAGCACGATGAGATCGCCCGGTTGGATGTCGATCGGGTCGATGAGATCCTCAACGAGGGCGTGGTTCTTCTGCTTGTCGTGCCAGGCAAGATCCCACTGAACCAGGTGTGCACGCATGAACGGAGGGTAGTCCCGCGTCGTACAATCGTGGACATGAGCCGCGGCGCGGGAGAGAAGCACACGGGAACGGGTGCGGGGGATGAAACTCCCCCCATGGAAGCCGCTCGCGACGGTGTGCACCGGTATCCGAGACTCTTCCTCGCAAGCCGTTCCCCGCGCCGGCGCGAACTGCTCACCGAGCACGGGATCGAGCACGAGGCCGAGCATCCGGGCTTTGACGATTCCATCCTGCGCCCGGGTTCCGCGACGCCCCGGACGTGGGTGACCTCCCTTGCACACCTCAAGGCCCGCGCGGGACTTGAAATCCTTGAGCGTGCGGGCAGGACCGAGCAGTTCGGGTTTGTCCTGGGCGCTGATACCACGTGCGTCCGCGCGGGTGATGTCCTGGGAACACCGGCGGATGAGGCGGAGGCCGCGGGAATTCTGCGTGCACTCTCCGAGGGCCAGCACGAAGTCATCACGGGCGTGGCGCTCATCCGCACCGCCGACGGGCGTCGTTACCACTTTGCCGACAGTGCGTGGGTGACCTGGGGCCGCGTCGATGAGCACATGATCGCCGAGTACCTCCAGACGGGGAGATGGAAGGGCAAGGCTGGGGCGTACAACCTGCATGAACGCATCGAGGCGGGGTGGCCGATCACCTTTGAGGGAGATTCGAGCACCATCACGGGCCTGCCGATGGGTATGCTGACGAGGGTGCTGCGTCGGATCGGCGGCTCCGCCGGGCACGGATGCCGGGCGGACGATGCGGTTGTCGCCGGGTGCTGAGCGTGCCGGATCGCGGGTGTTGATGATGATCCTTTCTGCCAGTTCGTGCTCGGATGTGGCCGCACTCGCGCAGGCGGTGGGACCGCCGCGTTCACCTCTGGTCCCCACCTGGCTGGCCATCACGGCGGCGACGATCACGCTCTTGGCGCTGATGGTCCACATGCGGCTCGTGATGACCTCTGAAATGCCCTCCAGTCGCCGCCGGATCAGGACGGTGAACGGGTGGCTGATGCTGGGGGCGATCCCGCTCCTGGCCTTTGCCTTCGGCATCGCGACCCCCTCGCAGGCCCGCACCTTCGGCCTGGCGTGGGCGGCCTCCGTCGGGCTGATCGGGATCATCGTCATGCTGGCGATGCTCGACATGCTGAATAACTGGCGGCTGCACCGGCGTGCATCGCGTGCGCTCAGAGAAGATCTCAGCACCCTGCGCGCACAGCACCGGGCCGGGCGCGGCCCGACCGAGGTCCATGGCTCCCAGTCCTGATGCAACCCCCGCCCGGCGGTCGGGGCCGCTTCCGGGTGTGCTCAGCGCGACGCTCGGACGCGCACTGTCGCCGCTGTATCGGTTTGAAATCAACCGCCGCAATCGTGCCTACGACCGGGGAGTCGGGGTCACGCGGCTCGATCGGCCCGTGATCAGCGTCGGGAATCTCTCCGTCGGCGGAACGGGCAAGACGCCGATGGTCAAGCTGGTGGTCTCGCACCTGATCGACGTCGGAAAGCACCCCGCGATCGCCATGCGCGGCTACAAGGGCACGGATAGCAGCGAGGGGAGCGCCTTCACCAGCGATGAGGCGATCGAGTATCAGCAGACGCTGATCCCCTGGAGTGATGGAACGCACGTCCCGATCGTGGCCCAGCCCGATCGCACCGATGGGCTGCGTGTGCTCTTTGCGACGCACGTCGGGTCCAAAGTCGATTGCGTCGTGCTCGATGATGGATTCCAGCATCGCAAGCTCGACCGCGACTGCGACATTGTGCTCATCGACGCCACGCGCTCACCCTGGGAGGACCGGTTGCTGCCCCAAGGATGGCTGCGCGAACCGATCCAGAGCCTTGCGCGTGCACACGCTGTCGTCATCACGCACGCAGAGTCGGTGCATGCGTCGGTCCTCCAAGACCTCAAGGGTCGGCTCAAGGCCCTGACGCCGCGGGCCGTTCTTGCGGTCGCTGAGCATGGCTGGAGCGGCCTCGTGGAAGCCGGAACCGGCGGAGATGCCGGGCGGGAGGTCTCGTGGCTCCGCGGCCGCAGAGCCGTGGTCGTGTGTGCAATCGGGAATCCGCGTCCCTTCGTGCAGGCGGCCCGAGCCGCGACGGGGTCAGAGTCCCCTGCGATCGCGCTCCCCGATCATGATTCCTACGGGCCGGCGGCGATGCGGCGTGTGCAGGAAGCGATCGAGCGTGCACACGCCGACCTCGTGCTCACAACCGAGAAGGACTGGGCCAAGCTCGCCGCGCGGCAGACGGCCGCCTGGGGTGTGCCGGTGGTTCGCCCGCGGCTGCGGATGATGCTGCGCGAAGGGCGAGAAGAACTGGAATCGCTTCTGACAAACACCGTGTCGAGCGCTGGGCGGCGATGAGTTCCAAAACAAACAACCCCGCCGTGCGGCGGGGCTGTGCAATCGCATGTGCGTTCGTGCGTCGAGCCTCTCAGGACTTCTTGGACTCGGAGGCCGCGGCGCCGAGCTTGCCGAGCGCACGGCGGCGGTCGCGGAGCCGGCGGGACTTGCCTGCACGGTCGCGGAGGTAGTACAGCTTCGCGCGGCGGGAATCGCCGCGGCGAACGATGTCGATCTTGGAGACCAGGGGCGAGTTCACGGGGAACTTACGCTCGATGCCGACCTCGTCGACGATCTTGCGGACGGTCATCATCTGGTTGATGCCCCGGCCCTTCTTGGAGAGGACCACACCCTGGAAGACCTGGGTGCGTTCCTTGTCGCCTTCGACGATGCGGAAGTGAACGTTGACCGTGTCACCCACATGGACCTGCGGGAGGTCCTTCTTGATCTGGGCGGCGGTGAGGCTTTCGATGAGGAGCTGCGTCGACATGGATTTACCCTGCAAATAAGCCCACCCTCTCCGGGCAGGGCCTGAACCTTAGGCATCTCGCGCCCGCTCCGCCATGACGCGAAGCGCTTCTCGCGCCCACTTGGGGCTTTGGGCCCTCAGGCGCCGGGCTCGGAGAGCTTCTTGTTCGCAAAAAGATCGGGTCGGCGAGCCTGGGTTCTCTCCAACATCTGCTGAAGACGCCACGTGGCGATCCGGGCGTGATCGCCGCTCAAGAGCACCTCGGGAACTTCCATCCCTTCCCAGACACGAGGGCGGGTGTAATGGGGGCAATCGAGCAGGCGGCGAGACTGGGGATCTCCCCGGGCAATGGCGAAGCTGTCTGAACTGGCCGAGTCGTCGTGGCCCAAGACGCCGGGGAGGAGC
The DNA here is from genome assembly GCA_035298585.1 of Phycisphaerales bacterium. Lineage (GTDB taxonomy): Bacteria > Planctomycetota > Phycisphaerae > Phycisphaerales > UBA1924 > JAEUJB01. The sequence continues at coordinate 20,821 of DATGXW010000237.1, read as the reverse complement.
CGGGTGATAGCATCGATGAGGACCATGGCCCCCAACTCGCCGCCGCTGAGCACGTAATCACCGATGGAGATCTCGCGGGGGGCAAGCCGCTGGATCACGCGTTCATCGATGCCTTCGTAGTGGCCGGCGATCAAGAGCAACCGCGGGTGTCCGGCGAGTTCTTCGACCATCGGCTGGCGGAGCGGCTCACCCTGGGGCGTGAGCAGGATGCGGGTGGCGGGGCGGGGGTCGAGCGCTTCGACGGCGGTGACGGCGTCGAAGACAGGCTGGCACATCATCACCATGCCGGGGCCGCCGCCGAAGGGCCGCTCGTCGGTCTTGCGGTGCTTATCGGTCGTGTAAGTGCGGATGTCGGTCGCGTGCAGTTCCAGCAGGCCCGCGGCGCGGGCGCGGCCGGGGATGCTCACGGCCATCGCGGCGGGAGCCTGGGCGGAGAACATCTCCGGGAAGGTCGTGAGGATGTCGATGCGCAGGGACACGGGTGATCTTTGGCGGGGAGTGCGTGGAGTTCAGGTGATCGAGGCCTTGATCGCCAGCAGCGAGGCGATGCTCAGCGCAAGCCACATGATGACGCCCTGGAGCATCGGGCGGAAGCCGACGGTCTTGAGGGCCGAGCGCGAGAGGCCGATACCGATCAGGAGCAGGGCGATCGTCATGCCCCCGCCGGCGAGGGTTCGGATCAGGTCGCGGTATTCGGCAAGTGCGGGCGTCATCGAGCGGATCGTGCAGGCCGCGATGAACCACAGGATGAACCAGGGGAAGGGCGTCTTCACCGATTTTCCCTCGGCCTGCGCTGCACGCTTGATCCACCAGGCGCAGACAAAGACGATCGGGGCGATCCAGAGCGCACGCGAGAGCTTGACGGCCGTCGCCTGCTGGAGTGCATCCGCGCCCGGATGGAGCAGGTCATAGGTCTGTCCCGCGCCGTAGACCGAGGAGGTGTCGTGGATCGCGATCCCGGCCCATGTCCCAAACTGCTGTGCGGAGAGGTGGAGGACGTCGCCCAGAGGCGGGAAGGCGTAGAGCGCCACGCCGTTGAGCACAAAGACCGTGGCCATGGCGACCGAGATCTGGGCGGAGGTGGCGCCGATGACGGGCGAGACCGCGGCGATCGCCGAGCCTCCGCAGATGGCGGTGCCGGAGGAGAGGAGCGTCGTGACCTTGCCGTCGGTCTTGAGCCAGCGAGAGAGAAGCCAGCCCAGGCCGAAGCTGCCGAGGATGGTTGCGATGGTGAAGGCGATGCCGGTGAGGCCCGCCTTGAGAACTTCGTTGACGTTCATCGTGAGGCCGGCCAGGACGATGCCGGTCTGCATGAGATACTTGGCGCAGGTCTTGCCCCACCTGGTGGCGGCCGCCGTGGGCACGAGGCCCAAGAGGGCCAGCGCGATGCCGACCGCCAGCGCCTTGGGAGGAGAGGCCATGCAGGCCCCCATCACACGGGCGGCCATCGAGCCCTTGGGATCCGGGTGCGGGAGGAAGCTGGTCAGCGACCAGAGAAGCGCGATCGCGAGGGGAACCGAAACAAGCGGCTGGGGGCGAGCTGCGGCAGAGGCCGTGCTTGCCAAGGGCGCGGCTGCCGGGGCACGTTGAGCCTCTGGCGGGACAGGATTGGAATCGCGTTCGCTCACGGGGGTCGTATGCTAGGGACGCGTTCACGGCCCGCCGACGCCGTTCGTGTTGATCGCGGGTGACCCGCGAGCCCGGCGGCCGCGACACGCGACTGGATGACACGACGATGCACGCGACTCTGCCCGCGCCCGGCCCGCTCGCCCGGTACTGGAAGCACGATCCGGGCGTGGTGTACCTGAACCACGGGAGCTTTGGCGCTTGCCCGCGTCCGGTGCTTGAGGCGCAGGCGGCGTACCGCGACCGCATGGAGGCCGAGGCGGTCCGTTATTTCGTGATCGACTTTGACGAGCTGATGGACCGTCCCCGGCGCGACCTTGCGGCGTTCATCAACTGCGATCCGCAGGACCTGGCGTTTGTCACCAACGCGACGGTGGGGGTGGCGACGATCCTGGAGAACGAGGCGGCGGCGGGGAGGCTGCGGTCGGGTGACGAGGTGATCGCAAGTGCACACGAGTACCCGGCGTGCATGAACAACCTTCGCCGGATCTGCCAGCGGGTGGGTGCGACGATCACGATGGCGGAGATCCCGTTCCCGATTTCCTCACCCGACCAGGTGGTGGAGGCGCTCCTGGCCAAGGTGACGCCCAGGACGCGGCTGGCGCTGGTGAGCCACGTGACCAGTTCGAGCGGGCTGGTGCTCCCGATCGAGCGGATCATCAAGGAGTTGCGTGAGCGGAAGGTGGAGGTGGTGGTGGACGGTGCACACGCGCCGGGGTTCACCGACCTTGACATCGCGCGGATGCAGCCCGCGTATTACACGGCCAACTGCCACAAGTGGATCTGTTCTCCGAAGGGTTCGGCCCTGCTGTACGTTCGCCGCGATCTGCAGGCGGGATTCCGGCCGGTGGTGCTCTCCAACTTTGCCGAGAAGGCCAAGCCGGGGCGGTCTCAGTTCCTGACCGAGTCTGACTACATCGGCACCGCCGACCACTCGGCGTTCCTGGCGATCTCGGATGCACTTGCGTTCATGGGGACGGTCTTGTCCGGTCCGAGGCCGCACGCAAGCGCGGCGGAGATCCGCGCGGGGTACGACGCGGTGCGGAAGGCCAACCACGAGCTGGTGATCTGGGGCCGCAACCTGATCTGCCGGACGATGGGCGTGGAGCCGCCGGCGCCCGACTCGATGATCGGCGCACTCACCTCGATCTTTCTTCCCGCACACGACCCCGAGCGGCACGCCCGGCTGATGGCGCGGCCGACGAAGTACCACGATGCGCTGCAGGAGCGGATCGTGAGCGTGCATCGAATCCAGGTGCCGTTGTGGTCGGTGACGGGGAAGCCCGATCGGATCATCAGGCTCAGTGCACAGGTCTATAACAGCAGGGCCCAGTACGAATACCTGGCCGAGGTCCTGAAGAAGGAGTGGGAGGCCGAGAAGTCGCTGTAAGCACCACGCGTTCGCGTGCTGTTTGCATGATGTGGAGCGGGTGGTTCTCGGTCTCAATCGTGTGGGGGGGCGATGAGTTCGCTACCCCCGGCCGAACCCGTCAGGTATGCTTGAGGCATGGGCGATGACATGAAATCTGGGTGTACGGGCGTCGTCGATGCACGGCCCGCGCGCGAGCGGTTTCCCAAGCTCGCGCCGATCATCGATTACCTCGATTCGCTCAAGGGTCGCGCGGACCTGGATGTGCTGCGCCGGCTCCTTGGTGAGACGGCGATCACGCGCGATGATGTCAACGCCTGCTGCGTCTTTGGCGTCAAGGGGTACAAGCGCAACACCGTCAGTAAGACCGACTTCTATGAGCTGGTCGCGCTCTGCTGGCGCTCCGGCGATTTCACGCCCATCCACGATCACCACGGTTCGTCGTGTGCGTTCAAGGTCCTGGAGGGAACGGGCACGGAGATCCGTTTCGCCAAGACTCCCTCGGGCCTGATCTGCCCCACCCAGACGACGCGGATGGATCCGGGCTATGTGTGTGCCGCCGAGGATGAAGACATCCATCAGGTGGCGAACATGCAGGATCCGGGGAAGGACCTGATCACGCTGCACATCTATTCGCTGCCGATCAAGAACATGCAGACGTACGAGTTTGCGACGCGCATCAGCCCCGACGCGGCCGACGCATACAAGCAGCCGGTGGGCGTCGCGGCGGGTGTCTGAGATGCGTGCTCAGGGAATGCCGCTCGGGTAGGAGGCACGGATCAGCCGTGCCTCTTTTATTTCCGCGCGGTCAGCGCGTTCAACATTCTCGGAAGTGATCGTCGCGATGTAGATCGTGTCGTACTCGGTCTCGGCCATGGGGGGGACGGTCCATCCCCCGAGCTCCTGCAGGATGGGCGGGATCAGGTTGGAATGGCTCACGACCAGGATCGAGCGGCCCGGGGCCGAGCGGATCGCCCACGCCACCGTCGAGGGCGCGGAAGAAGGGCTCAGCGCGGTCACGTCGACATGGCGGCCCGCGGCGGTCGCGGCATCCAGCACCGGCTGCGCGGTCAGCCGTGTCCGTGCAAGGGTTGTCGTGAAGACCGTGTCGATGTCGGAGTCCTGAAGCAGCTCGGCCAGGCGCTGTGCGCGGGCGCGGCCCTCAGCGCTGAGCGATGGATCGGGGTTCCGCGGGTTGGCGGGATCCACCGACTTCTCGGCGTGCCGGACGAAGATGACCAGGGTCGAATCGTGCATGGCTGGAGAGGACCGGCCCGCGTGTGCCGCATCGTCCTTCGGTACGCCTGACCTGCATCCTTGGATCGCAAGGAGCGCCGTGAAGAGCAGGGTAGAACCCCATGCGTGCATCAAACGCCGGCGGCGGGGCGGGGAGGAGATCATCGAGGAGCGTATGCACACGCGGCGTGTGCACCCATGACAAAGACCCGCCGCATATCCGCGGCGGGGTGCGTGACCTTGGATGAAAGATGATCCGCCCTATCAATACTCGATATTGGCCATCGGGTTGGTCGCCGTGAAGGGCGAAGCAGGATTGGCGATCACCTGCGCCACGTGGTTGCCGGGGTAACTGCCCTCGGACTGGCTCGCCTGGATGATCCCCCACGACGAGCCGCGGCGGAAGGTGTTGCGCATCACGAGGTTGTCGGTCGATCCGGAAGTGATGTACATGGCGCTGAAGCCGCCCGAGATGGTGCACGAGTCGACGCGGTTGCCGCTCCCCTTGAGAAGAACGTTGCTCCGGGTCCCTCCCGACAGCGCGTTGTCCCGTGCCGTACAGAATTCGATCAGCGAGTTTCCCTGGAGTTCAAAGCCGGTGCCGACGTTGTCGATCGCCTCGCAGTGGCGGGCGACCGAGCGGGTGAGGACAAAGGCCGACCCGTCGAGTGGCGTGCCCGTGACGGTGCAGTTGGTCAGGGTCGCGCCAGCGCCCCAGAAGCCGAACTTGCAACCCGACGCCGTGCAGTTGTTCGCCGTCGTGCTCACGCCCAGCGAGAAGGCCATGTCAGGGTTGTCGCTGATCCGGACATTCTCCACGAGGACCCCCTGGGCGTAATGCAGGCGCAGGGATCCCTGGCTGAAGTTCCCCCGGATCGAGCCGTTGCGGATGGTGATCCCCGCCGCCGGAACATTGAACTCGAACACATCGATCGCGGTATCGGCGGCCGCGCTTTCCGAGATGATGGAGAAGCCGTTGAGATCGATCGTCACATTGGAGGCCTGCACAAAGATCGCCGAGCCCCCGCTGCCGAGCCGGATGTTGTCCGTCAGGTAGTAGGAACCGGGCTGCGTGATCACATAGGCGGCGGCGAACGTGCCGCCGGGGATCGGCGTCCGGGGCTCGACCTGTGCGAGCGTCTTATAGCTGGGGGAAACCGAGCCCGCGGGGGGGTCGAGTGGCCCGGCGCGGAGAATCCCGGCGAGGGCGACAAGGCCAAGACCAGCAAGTGCGAAGGGAAGCTCGCGCATGGGAAGACCTCCAAAGCGAGTTGGGTGTGTCGGTTTCAGGGTGAACCTGGTGATTCAGCGTCGTGTGCGATGGGCGTGGACTTTGCGGCCACGGCACGATCGCACACGCTGGATACCCATGCGAAAAGGACCCGCCGCAAGGCTAGCAGCGCCTGGGATTTACCTTGATCGGCGTGGTGGCTCGGCAACGAGCGCCGCGGTCGCCGGGAGGAGGTGGGAGCAAGGCCACCCTTTCAGAATCCGTACTGGCAGGGCGCGATGGTTTCGTTTTGTGACAATCCGGGGGCGACGGGATATCCTTGCTCCCCCCGGTGGTGGTTGGGCGGGCTTGCGGTCCGTCGGCGTCGCGTGGCGAGGCCGGTCTGGATCACGGGTCATGCCATCCTTCTCAACCGGGCGCCGCACCGTCTTCTGGACACGATTGGGAGCCCCCCGTGAAGATCAAGACCGACGAGATCGCAAGCGTCATTCGGCAGGAAATCGAGCAGTACGCCTCGGACCTTGAGGTCTCTGAAGTGGGCCGCGTCGTCGAAGTCGGCGACGGCATCGCCCGCATCTACGGCCTCTCGAAGGCGATGGCGGGCGAACTCCTGGAGTTCCAGACCTCTGACGGCGCGGTCATGGGCCAGGTCTTCAACCTCGAGCTCGACACGGTCGGCGCGGTTATTTACGGCGACTACAAGGCGGTCAAGGAAGGCGACATGGTCAAGGCGACCGGCCGTCTCCTCGAAGTGCCCGTCGGCGAGTGCATGCTCGGCCGCGTCGTCGACCCCCTCGGCCGCCCGATCGACGATGCAGGCCCGGTCAACGCCACCGAGTTCCGCAAGGTCGACATCATCGCCCCCGGCATCGCGGAGCGCCAGCCGGTCCACGAGCCCCTCCAGACGGGCATCAAGTCGGTCGACGCCATGATCCCGATTGGCCGCGGCCAGCGCGAGCTCATCATCGGCGACCGCAAGACCGGCAAGACCATCGTGGCGATGGACACGATCATCAACCAGAAGCAGTACTGGGGCACGAAGGATGCCGTGGTGTGCATCTACGTCGCCGTCGGTCAGAAGGAATCGACGGTGGCGGGCATCGTCGAGACCCTCAAGAAGAACGGCGCGATGGATTACACCATCGTCGTCAACGCCGGCTCCTCGGCCCCCGCCCCCATGCAGTACATCGCCCCCTACTCGGGGTGCTCGATGGGTGAATTCTTCATGTGGCAGGGCAAGAACGCCGGTGCGACGCTCAGCGACGGCAAGCCGATGCCCAAGCACGCCCTGTGCATCTACGATGACCTTTCCAAGCAGGCCGTCGCCTACCGCCAGCTCTCGCTCCTCCTCCGCCGTCCCCCGGGCCGCGAGGCGTACCCCGGCGACGTCTTCTATCTCCACAGCCGCCTCCTCGAGCGTGCAACCAAGCTCTCGGATCAGAACGGCGCCGGCTCGCTCACCGCACTCCCCGTCATCGAGACGATGGAAGGCGACGTCTCGGCGTACATCCCGACCAACGTGATCTCGATTACCGACGGCCAGATCTACCTCGAGCCTGAACTCTTCTTCTCGGGCGTCCGCCCCGCCATCAACGTCGGCATCTCGGTGTCGCGCGTCGGTGGCAACGCCCAGGTCAAGGCGATGAAGAAGATCTCAGGTTCGCTCCGACTCGACCTCGCCGCCGCACGCGAGCTCGAAGCCTTCGCCCAGCTCGGCACCGAGCTCGACAAGGCCACGCAGCGCCAGCTCGACCGCGGCCGCCGAATGGTTGAGCTCCTCAAGCAGGGCCAGTACACGCCCTTCACGGTCGTGGACCAGATCATCTCGATCTTCGCCGGCACCAAGGGCTTCCTCGACGACGTCCCGGTCCCCGCCGTCCGCAAGTTCGAGAATGAGCTCCTCGATACCTTTAAGACCGTCAACAAGCCCCTCTGGGATGAACTCAACGCCAAGAAGGCCCTTGATGGCGACATCGAGAAGAAGCTGACCGAGGCGATCCAGAAGTTCAAGGCGGGGTTCAAGGCGGGCTGATCGCTGTTTCGCCCAGAAGAAAGCGTGATAACTCCAAAGCACCGCGGCAACCGCCGCGGTGCTTGTATGTTGGGCCAGTAAAGGCCGATTGTGTAACATGCTCTGGCGTACGGAACACAGATAGGCATTGGCAGGAGGGGTGCATGTACCAGCTGATGAAACGTGCAGTAGCGGCAGGGATATGCGTTTTATCGACGGGTGCCGCAGGGCAATGCGGCGGCGAATGGCTGCCGGGGCAGACTGCTCATGCAGGAGTCCCATACGCGCGTACCTTGCTCCCGTGGGACCCAGACGGCGTTGGCCCGCGATCCCCATGGCTCATCTGCGCAAACAGGTCGAGCACGATCGGTCGTGTTGCGACGGGCGGCGTTGCTGCATGGGATGGTGCAGGCTGGCGTTCACTCCAAGGCGGCACCAACGGCATCGCAAGCGCGATAGCGATCTGGGACATGGATGGTGATGGTCCCGGCATCGCTGGCTTTGTGCTGGGTGGTCAGTTCACCACTGCAGGCGGCGTGCCTGCCCAATCGGTCGCGTACTGGAATGGTGAATCGTGGCAGGCGATGGGCTCAGGCCTCGACTTTGACGTGTCGGAACTCCATGTATGGGATGCGGATGGTCAAGGGCCGAAGGAGCCAGTGCTTATTGCCGGTGGATCTGATGGCAACGACGCCAACACATTCCACAGCATTGCGATGTGGGATGGCGTTTCGTGGAAAAAAATGGGGAGCGGATTTGGAGACAAGTGGGTCTTCGCCATCTGTTCCTGGGATCACGACAATGATCCGTCAACGCCCACGCAGCTCTTTGCGGGAGGGTCATTTGACGCAAGTGGGGCGACCCCTCTGAAGAACATCGCGATGTGGGACGGATCGAATTGGGTGGCGATACCCAATACGCCGAACATCAGCGCGGCAATCCACGATCTTGAGGTCGTCGACCTCGACGGTGAAGGCCCTCGCCCGCCGCAGCTTGTTCTTGGTGGCGCGTTCAGCTTCGGTACGCCGAGCGGACCCGCGCTTCGCGTCGCTGTGTGGACCGGGGAAAGGTGGGAGGGACTGGGTTCGACCGACGGGCTGTATTTCAATGAGTTCGAGACGATCGACCATGATGGTGATGGTCCGCTTCCCTCGACGTTGTACGCAGTCGGTGGATCGTCAATGTCGGGGTATCTTTGGAAGTGGAATCCCGAGATCTGGAACTGGCAGATGATGGATAACTTCGGGGGTGCCCTCTATGCAGCATCTGCATGGGACCCTGACGGGCCAGGCCCTGCGGACGAGTCGCTCGCGTTCGGCGGCGATCTGACTGGAATTTACATACCTGGCTTCGGTCTCTTCGACGGTACAGACTTCAGTCGCCTTGGAGAGGGTGTGAATGCTCGCATGGAGCGAGCGACATCTTTCCGAGGTGATCTCATCGCGTATACATCAGACTCATCGAGTAACTCGACCTACGAGCCGTTCAAGTATCTCGGACGGTGGGACGGTGTTTCGTGGACCTCGTTGGGCGATGGATTGAGCGGCAACGTCGCCACACTTCGCACGCATCGTTTCGGGAATCAGCCTGATGCGGACCGCTTGGTAGCGGGCGGCAGTATTAGTGCGATCGGCGGGATTCCTGTCAAGCGTCTTGCTGCCTGGGATGGAACAGCCTGGTCGGATCTTGGAGCGAATTTCGATTCGTCCGTCATTGCGACCACCACATGGCAACCCGGCGGTCAATTTGGAGACGAGATTCAGTTGATTGCCGGAGGCAGCTTTACGCGACAAGGCTCGCTTCCGATGCGATACATCTCGCGGCTCAGCCAGAACCAGTGGCTTCCAATCGGTGATGGCTTCAACGGCGACGTTCGGCATCTCACAACATGGGACTCCGACGGCGCACAGGGTTCATTGACTCCGAACATCATCGCCGTCGGCGCATTTACAGCTGCGGGAACGGTTCCTGCACTTGGCGCTGCTCGCTGGAATGGCACACAGTGGCTTGCGATGGATACTGGGTTGACGGGCAGCATGACAGGCCTGATCGTGTGGCATGCAGATGGCAATGCCGCCCCTCCGGGTGAGCTGCTTGCGTATGGAAGCAATCTGAAATCGGGAACGCGATCGCTTGGCTGCATTGCACGTTGGAGCGGCTCGCAGTGGGTCGCGTTCGACAGCAACGTCACCGGGGATGTCATGAAAATGGAGATCTGGTACCCAAACGGGATGGCTCAGCCACCTCGACTTGCCGCGCTAGGCGGCCTGAGTGTCGCTGGAGCCGCGTGCAAGATTGCAGTGCTCGAGGGCTCGACATGGAGCGGCATGAATCCGGTACTGAGTTCGGGCGCTTCGCTCGGAACGCTCGCCGTGCTGGATGTTCCTGCCGACTCTCCCCACCAGCAGCTGGTGTTTACCGGCAATTTTGCGACGGTGAATGGGATCGCCTCCGGAGGCTGGGCACGCTATGCGCCCAACGCTGCTCCATACTTCGCCACGCACCCGCAGCAGGTTCCCGGGTACGCACGAACGCTCAAGATCTCCGCACAGCTTCCCATGGGCTACACGTCACGTCCCGGCGGCGTTTCGTACCAGTGGTATCGCGATGGCGTTGCGATCGAGAACGGTCTTGGCGGCGCAGCGCCCGGCGGCGGCACCGTGGTGCGAGGCATCGGCGTTTCCACGTCGTTCGAGCCGATCGTGCTTGAGATCCAGAACCCGCGTCCGCAGGATTCAGGCACCTACCACGTCAGCGTCTTCAATGAGTGCGGCGGTGCAACTTCGAACCCGGTTGATGCGACTGCGCCGTGCCCCGCCGACTTTGACGGCACCGGCTTTGTCGATACCGACGACTTCACGGCCTACGTCACAGCGTTCGAAGCAGGCGAACAATCGGCCGACTTCGACGGCACCGGTTTCGTCGACACCGATGATTTCACCTCCTTTGTCCTGGCCTTTGAGGCAGGCTGCTGAACACGTCGACCGGACATTTGTGAATCGAGCCAGCGATCTCCACAATCTGGTTGTTGGTGTCCTCAGATTCTGGCGCTCCTGGCCGCCCTATCAGTGAAAGTGGGATCATTCTGTCCGCTGCGATTGGCCGCGAGCTCTTTATTTGGCGCATGGAAGTGGTTAACGTACGAGTCGGGGGGATGCACAAGGAGAGATACATGTCCGGCATGCTCGCATACTTCGATGTCCGGTCAGCCCGGGTGATCGCCGCCACGGCCCTGTGCACCGCCGCATCGGTTGCCTCCGCGCAGTCCTTTCAGGATGGCGACATTTACCTCGTGAGCGCAGCGCTCCCCGGTGGTGCGGGCGTCATGCGCATCGATCCTTCCGACTGGAGCAAGACGCAGATCTACAGCGGCAGTGCGGCTTCCTTTGGTCGCGCATGCTACGACCAGTTCCGCGACCGGCTGGTGTGCTTCACAGACGGCGCCAACCCAGGGCTGCTGCTCCTGGGTTCGGATGGATCCAAGAGCTACTTGGTCTATTCCGGTACCCAGGATGTCTCGCACGTGACCTCGGCGGGTGACGGGCGGATCTACTACGCACGCGCTTCCAACGGGAGCTTCGGGTATTTCGACGGCGCGAATCAGCGGCACACGCTCTTCGAGGCGGATGGCGTGACACCGGCACTTCCTCAGTTTCCGGTGCGAGCCGTGCATCTTGTGACAGACACCGCCTCCGGCGATGAGTATCTCCTCGCCACGTACTTCACGGGCACCGCTGCACGCATTGATCGCATGCGCCTCTCTGCCGATGGAACGCGCGTGACGGAGCACAATCACATCGATTTCCTCGTCAATGAAGGTGCGGTGGTCGTTGGCATGAACCCCGGCCCAAGCGGCAAGGTGTTCGTCAAGATCGACAACAACAGCAACGACGCCCTCGCCCGGATGCTCCTTCTCGACGTCGAGGCCATGAGCATCTCGACCTTCGCCGTCAGCAGCTATGCTGGAGTGGCCGGCGAGATTGCAGGCTGCTACAGCCATGCGTCTTCGCGCGCGGTCGTCATTGATTCGCTCAGCGACAATCTTCGCGTGTTCAGCTTCGGCGAGAGCGGGCCTGGCTCGATCGTCAACACGGGTGTCTCATCTCCCGGCGGGTCGGGTGAGAGCGCACAGCTCATCGACATCGTGCTGAGCACATGCCCCGCCGACTTTGACGGCAGCGGCTTTGTCGACACCGACGACTTCACGGCCTTCGTCGTGGCCTTTGAGAACGGCGACGACTCGGCCGACTTTGACGGCACGGGCTTTGTCGATACCGACGACTTCACCGCCTTTGTACTGGCCTTTGAGGGCGGTTGCTGAACCGCGGGAACGCCGTTGAAAAGCATGCTCAGCCCGAGCGGAGTGCAGGCGTGTGCAGAAGGGCTTGCTGCACCGGTGCCTGATCCGTAGACTCCGGACGGAGGTTTGAGATGCACACGCGAAATATCGGGTGGTCGGTGTTATCGGTACTGGTGTGCGCAGCGCCGGTGCTGGCCGCCGATGTGCCGCTGAGCCTTTTCCTGGGCGTCCCCAGCGGCACGGTGACGCAGGAGGACAACCCGCCGTTCATGGATTACGTCGACGGCTACGCCCTGGGCGTCAACTGCCCCGGCTACTGGAGTTCTGACCCGATCCAGTTCGGTGATGTCGGTGTGCTCGAGCACGGCATCGGTCAGCACGCGACAGAGTCCGGTGATTCAACCGTCACGTTCGACCTGGACGCGATCGCGGGGCAGATGGGACCGGTCACCGCGCTGACCGCGCGCGTCGGCATCGAGCGCTTCTCTCAGCCCGGCGCGGGGCAGAACGGCGCGACCTTCCGTGTCTTTGCCGATGGCCTTCAGGTGGCGGAGGTTCACGTCGACAACGGCTTTGCGGCGAGCGTGCCCATCAGCGTCTCATTGATCGGTGTGCACACGCTCACGCTCTCGACTTCCCGCCGCGGCGCTTTCAGCGGCAACCACGCCTGCTGGGGTCTCGCGACGCTCCGGGGATGCCCATCTGACTTTGACGGCACAGGCTTTGTCGACACCGATGACTTCACCGCGTTCGTCTCGGCCTTCGAGGCGGGCGACGATGTCGCCGACTTCGATGAGTCGGGCTTTGTCGATACGGACGATTTCACCGCCTTTGTGCTGGCGTTCGAATCCGGATGCTGACAGCCCGGCGGCTTGGAAGCACGCTCGCGACCGCGTGGACCCGCGCCATGAGCCGGCGTCGCGGCTGTTGTTGGACGACCTATCGCGCGATCAGCAGCGCTCTCCTGCAAGGTTCGATAACCTCAAACAACCGCATACACCAGCGATCCGGTGTTGCGTCCACGCAACATCGCATGCAGGGGCGAGCTCGGATCGGGGTGAAAATGACGCATACAGGTGAGTTATCCGCCCGTTCCGTGGCCGGTGGCGAGAGATTTCCACAAGTCGTCCACGCGAGTTCACGATAACACGTGGGTGACTTCTCCAGCTTTCCCATCCCGCACAGGCGGCATTGTCCGTACGGACGCCACGGTCGCACCCCCGCTCAAGGGTGATGCGCGGCGGCGGATCGGGGCGGGTCTTGTGGGTTCTGATGGCGAGGAAACGGCCTGCCGGGAGCGTGTGCGGGGCGGGATGGGGTCCAGCCTGCTCAGTGCACGTCTCACCATACGGCCGCTGATGGATTCAGACCGCACGGAGATGATCCGCGTCCTGCACGTCAGCCGGAGGCACCTTGATCGACATATCCCGCTCCAGTCTGCGGACGAGACGGCTTCACAGGCCTTTGACCGCGCGCTGGAACTGACCCGCCGCGGCATGGCGACGGGCTCGGCGTGGCGCCGCGTGGGGATCAACGCCGCCGGCCGGATCGTGTGCGGCTGCGCTGTCTACGGCATCGAGCGCGGCTTCACGATGGAGGCTTCGATCCACTGGTGGGTGAGCGCTGATGCACTCGGAAAGTCGTACGGCAAGGAAATGGTTTCGGCCGCGATTGCACACGCGACGGCCGATCTGCCGCACGGGCTTGGCCTGCTGGGCCTCAACGCCGCGATCTCGCCGGAGAACGAGGCCAGCATCACGCTCGCAGAAGCGGTGGGGTTCCACCGCGTGGGACGATCCGTTCACCCGATGCTTGTGGGAGATCGCTGGGAGCGCATGGATTCCTACCGCCTGACGGCGGCGATCCCGGACGTGGAGCCGACTCCACGCGGTCAGGGCGCGATATCGATCGTGTCGGGGACGGTGGGGAGCGGCGTCGCTTCCATCCCCGGCAGGGTCATCAGTGTCCCATCCCGGGCCACGCGGAGCTGATCGCTCTGCAACAGGTAGTTGAGGATCGCCACGCGCAGGTCGGTCTTGGCCTGGTCGCGTGCATTGCGCGCGACCAGCAGGTCTTCTTCGGCTTCGAGCCGCGTACGCGTGTTCAATTCATCGGCCTTGAGCTGCTGCTCTTCGCGCCGCTTCTCGGTGATCTTCACCTGCTCCTCGGCCAGGCGGAGCTGGAAGCGGGCCAGGTCGATGCCTCGGAGCGAGGAACGGACCGAGACGACCACCTCGTCGCGGAATCGCTCAAATCCCCGCTTCTGCTGCTCGTACTGGATGATCGACTGGCGGATCTGGAGGCGTTCGATCTCACGGTCGAGCGGCAGGCCGAAGGTCAGGCCGGCGGTGTAATCGAGTTCCTCGGGATCAAAGAGAACACCCCCCTCGCGGACATCCGGATCGGTCGGGATGCGGACGTTGCCGCTCAGGTTGAGATCGGGCAGCGCGTTGTTGCGTGCGTTGCGGACCGCCCGGCGTGCATCGTCGACCGAGTCCCGCTGGTTCTGGAGATCGAGCCGATAGGCCAGGGCGGCCTGCGTCGCCTGCTCGACCGTCGTATCCGGCTCGGGGAGTTCAAAGTCGATGGGCAGTACGTCCAGGCGGCGGTCGAGGGGCAGGCCCAGACGGACCTTGAAGCGGTCGAGGCGGAGGATGTACTGCTCGCGAAGGTTGGAGAGCGAGGCGACGCCCGAGAGGACGCGGTTGCGTGCATCGTTCACGTCGAACTGCGCGCGCCGTCCCGCCTCGAAGAGAGCCTGGGTCTGCCGTTCAAACTCGCGGAGGCTCTCGATCTGCTGCACCTGGTTGACGATGAGCGAGCGGGTCTGCACAAGGTCAAAGTAATCCTGCGCGATCTGGACCAGGAGGATCCGCCGGTCGCGTTCAAACCTCCTGGCCGCGTAGACCAGGTCGCGCTGCGTCTGGATGAGATCTTCCTGCGCCACGTCGCCCGCTCCGCGCAGCAGCGGGATGTTTCCGCCAAGGATGAGCGCTGAAGACTGGAGGTAGCGCCCGGAAGACTGCTCGCGGAGATTCTCGGTCGCGTTCCAGAGCCAGCGGGCCTCGACGTCGCCGCCCGACGGCAGCCGCTGGGTCACGCGCATCTCGTTGATGACGTCAACCGCCGACTGGTAGCTGCCGTCGTCCCCCTGCCCTGAGAGCACGGTGCTCACGTCGTTGAAGAAGCGCGGGCCCCAGCGATGCTCCTCGACCAGGAGGCGGATCGCGGCCAGGATGTACTCCTCCTCGGCGGTCTTGAACTCGCGTGCACTCGTCTGCGCGAGCTTCAGCGCATCCTCCAGGCCGATCATCATCACGTCAACCGCCGGCCGCTCTTCACCGGGGGCCGAGGTGATCCCCGCCGCCGATTCGCCCAGGACATCGCGTGCATACGCCTCGAGCCGCGCTTCAACATCGCGCGACTCGCTGATGGGCAAAAACCGCAACTCGTCCGAGTCGGGGTTGTTGGTCTGTGGTGACCGCACGAGCAGCTCGGTCTCGCGCTTCTTGCCGGTGGTATCCCCGGCGATGTTGCGGTAGGGGTTGAGTGTCTCACGCCCGATGGCTTCGGACTGCTCGCGGATGACGTCCCGAAGCCGAACATCCAGCGATTCATCGGATGCACACCCACCGACGGAAAACAACGTGGCGGTGACGAGGCACCGCAGGGCGAGGGAGAGGGGCGACAGGTGGTATGAGCGTGGGGGCATGATGCACGAATGCGGTCGAATTTTGATCGGATTTCGATCGACGTCTGATCGGATTTTCGGTGCGATCGGCACGCCTTTGTTGAGGATCAGGGAGGGGAGATCTATGGTTATGGCTCGATTTGTCGGGTCGCAGGGATGCGCGTGCCGGGAGTGTAACGTCACGGGCGGCGTCGGAAAAATGGCCGAGGCCGCTTGGGTGGAAGAGACGGGACCAGCGAAACGGGGTCGACTGGCCGTTGTTTCATCCTCGGAACGAAACAGCGGGCCGGAGCGTCCGCGGTGGGTTGCTGACCCGGAAGAACGGTTCGACGCGAGGTCCCGGCCTCGATTCAGGCTTGCCGCTGATGGCGGGCCGCATGCGGGTGCCTTGACGAAGGGAGCGTACCAAGCCAATGCCTTCGGTGACCTTTGACGGACGCAGCTTCCTTCTTGATGGCAAGCGCATCTGGATCGTATCCGGCGCGATCCACATGCACCGCATCCCGCGTGTGCAGTGGGCCGACCGCATCCACGCCGCCAAGCTCGCGGGGCTCAATACAATCGAGGTTCCCCTCTGCTGGGCCCGGCACGAGCCCCGGCCCAACAACTTTGATTTCGAGGGCGAGAACGACCTCAAGCACTTTGTCGATCTGATCGGCAAGGCGGGGATGTGGTGCATCCTGCGCCCGGGCCCTTACATCGGCGAGGGTTGGGACCTTGGCGGCATCCCGCCCTGGGTTCTTGAGATTCCCAAGGTCCAGCTCCGCTCCAACAACGGGCCCTTCCTTGAGGCGTGCTCGCGGTTCCTGGGCGCGGTCACCGACCGCGTTCGCTCGATGCAGGTGACAAGCGCCGGGGCGGGCGGACCGATTCTCCTTGTGCAGAACGAGTCGGCCTGGAACTGCTCGCACGCGAACATCGCGCTGGGCTACCTGGGTGAGCTCAATCGCTACCTGCGCGAGGGCGGCATCACGGTCCCGATCATCAACGCCAACAGCCTCTGGCAGAACGTCGAGGGTGAGATCGACTGCTGGTCGGGGACCGAGCACATGCTGCCGGCCCTGCGCCAGCTCTCGTTTGTCCGTCCCGACCAGCCGCGCATCGTGGTTGATTTCCCGCTGGGCGAGATTCCCAGCGTCGGCAGCCAGGACGCCAGTTCCGACTTTGTCCGAGGCGGGACCGAAGCGCCCCTGGACGCGTGGGCGCTCCAGCGCCGGCTCGCCGAGATCACCGCCGGGGGCGGCCAGTTCAATCTTCAGCCCTTTGCCGGCGGCTCCACCAACGGCTTCCTGGCAGGACGGCTTCCGCTTGGACCGGCGGTCTTTGCGGGCAGGTCGTATGAACGCGGCGGCGCGATCCTTGAATCGGGGGCCGCCGGACCTTCGTTCCACGCGATCCGGCGGATCGCGACGTTTGCAAGCCGCTTTGCGCGTGTGCTCTCGAGCCTCGACCAGAATTTCCAGCCCGTGGCGCTCGACACCTCGACGCCCAGGCTCGACGCCAAGGCGCGGAGCGCCAAGTCTCCCACCGACGCCGGGCAGGTGTCGGTGATCCACGCCTCCGGCCAGCAGGGCGGCGTGGTCTTCCTCTTCGCACCCGATCCCTCCAGGACGGGCGCGCCCCCGGCGCCCCAGTCGGTCACGCTGCTTCTCTCCGATGGGTCCACGCTTCCTGTCGCCATGGGCCGCCAGGCCGTGACCTGGTGCCTCATCGATGCACCGCTGGGCGGGCGTGCATCCCTTGATTACTGCAATCTCTGTGCACTTGGCGTGGTCGGCAAGGCCTTTGTCTGCTTCGGCCCCGCCGGCGCCAAGGGCATGCTCTCGATCAACGGCTCGGGGATCGAGGTCGCCGTTCCCACCGGCAAGGCGCCGGTCATCGAGGAGCACGAGGGCATCGCGGTGGTCGTGTGCAACGAGGACCAGGTCGACACCTGCTTCTTGGCGGACGACGCCGTCTACGTCGGCGTCTCGGGCCTCACGGCCGAGGGCAAGCCGCTGGCGCTCGCCGGCGTCCGCCAGGCCACGCGGATCGGCGCGGATGGTTCGATCAGCCAGGTGACACCCGAGGCGGTCAAGCCCCCGCTCGCGGCTGACAAGGTCGCCTCGACGGCCTGGACGCAGGCGACGCTGGAGGATTATGTCCGCGGGACGAGCGCCCGATTCGCGACGATCAAAGGCCCGGGCGAATTGACCTCGCTGGGCGCTCCGTACGGGTACGGGTGGTACAAGATCGCCATCAAGTCATCCTCGACCCGCAAGGCCCGATTGGCGTTCCCACACGCCTCCGACCGTGTCACCGCCTTCATCGACGGCGAGCCGGTCGAGACGCTGGGCGTCGGCTCGGGCACCAGCCGCCACCTGACGGTGAACCTCAAGAAGCCCGCGACCGAGATCGTCTTCCTTGCGGCCAACCTCGGCCGCTTCAGCGAGGGCGATGTCCTGGGTGATCGCAAGGGGATCTACGGCCAGGCGTGGGAAGTGGAGACCTTCAAGGCCGGCAAGCCCAAGCTTGTCACCGAGGACCCCGTTGACATCCTCGCGTTCCGTGCGCCGCTGTGGGAGATCCGCGAAGGTGACACGACGATCCCCGAGCGGATCACCTGGACGATCGCACACCGCAGCAAGGCATCGCTGGTGATGTGGCTGCGGGGGAAGGACGGCCGCGGGTTCATGGGCCGTGCGCTGCTCATGCTCGATGGCAAGCCGATCGAGGTGCTCGAGTACGGGTATCCCGACCAGGTGCTGATCGACGCCGAGCAGCTCTCCAAGGGCAACCACACGCTCGCGATCGCGCTCTTCCCCGAGACGCTCGAAGAGGTGTACGGGGGTGATGTCCAGGCGGCCCTCAAGTCGCTTGACGAGATCGTGCACTTCGAGGAGGCGACCGAGGCGATCACGGCCAAGGCGGACTGGTCCTTTGCCAAGTGGGAGCAGCCGGGGCCGACGCACTATGCAGCGCCCGCCAAGAACGGGGGCGGGGCGCCGACGTGGTGGAAGTGCACATTCGAGTACGCGGCGGGCCATCCCGCGGTGAGGGTCGATCTGGCGGGGCTTTCGACGGGCCAGGTCTACGTCAACGGCACGCACCTGGGGAGGTACTTCCTCCGAAAGGGGCAGACCGAGCGCATTCTTGTGCACACGCACTTGCTCAAGGCCGGCAAGGTCAATGACCTTGTGATCTTCGACGAGCAGGGTCTGTCGCCCAAGGGCGTTCATCTTTCCTACGAGGGCGGGGCTTCCCCGATCGTGGCCCGCCCGCACTGACGGGGGCAGGCCAGCATCGACGCCCGTTGCGGGGTTGGCTCCTAAGGTCCGTGCATGAGCATGCACACCCCGCCCGGCGGGTTCCACCTGTTTCAGCAGGCGGCGGCGTTCGCCGCGCGTCAGCACCGTCACCAGCTGCGCCGCGACGGCAGGACGCCGTATGTCTCGCACGTCTTCCGCGTGGCGATGACGGTGATGCACGTCTTTGGGTGCCGCGAGGACGCGGTGATCGCCGCGGCGATCCTGCACGACACGATCGAGGACACGACGACCGACTACGAGGACATCGAGCAGCGATTCGGGTCGCTTGTCGCCGACATGGTTTCCGCGCTCACCAAGAACATGGCGCTCCCCGAGCCCGAGCGAGAGCGCGAGTACGACGCGAGGCTCGCCAAGGCCGACTGGCGTGTGCGGCTGATCAAGCTCGCCGACACGTACGACAACTTCTGCGATGCGTTGGAGACCGAGAGCCAGTCCGCCAAGCTCAACGACCACTGCGACAAGTGCGTCCGGGCTGTGGAGCTGGCGCGGAGCGATTCGATCCACGACGAGATCAGGACGGCGATCGGGCTGACGGAGGGGTTGATCGCGCCTTACCGGCGCGGCTGATTGATCCGGCCCCGGAAGGCCTCGATCAGGCGGAGCCTGCTCTGGTGCTGAGCCTCAAACTCGCGGAGGCGCTGCGAATCGATCTGGAACTGGACGCGGTCCTGTTCCTTGAGTGCGCCGGCGTTCTGGCCCGCCTCGATGAGCCGGCCGCGGAGATCCTCGATGCGGATCCGCAGGTCGTCTGCTTCATCCTGCAGCTGTGCAAGCTGGCGCTCGTCGAGCGAAAGATCCCGCCCGCGGCCCCAGCGTCCGCCCTGGATCGTCTGTCCATCCACGAATTCGCGCATCGCCGCGGGTCCTGCGCCGCGCGGGCCGGCGGGGCCGACCGATGCACGCTGGGACGAGGCCCGCGGATCGGTCGAACCATCGGGGCTGAGCCAGGTTTCGCGCCAGCGAGCCTCGGTGATCCGGGCGTCGATCACGCCCAGTTCTTCACCGACCTTGAGGCCAAGCCGCCGGGCCCGGATCGTCCACGCGGTGTCGAATTCGCTGGAGGTGATCGAGAAGTTGCCGGCCCGCTGGGGCATCTGGAACGGAGGAGCAAGGTTGTTCTGTCCGGGCGGATCCTGGAGCTGCCCCTGGTCGCCCATCCTGACTTCAAGCTCGATGATCGCGTCGTTGCGCTCCACTTCGATCCTGGCTGTTTCGCCCGGGCTGTACGAGATGATGTGTGCACGCATGTCCGTGCGGTCACTCACCGGACTTCCATCGAAGCTGACCAGGACATCTCCGGGCTTGAGAACACGCCTGGAATCAAAGCCCTCGAGCGTGTCCTCGATCACGGCGGGAGTCCCCCGGCGTCCGGCGTTCCAGGCATTGGCGTAGCGGACGCCCAATGCTGCACGCGGCTCCTTGGCGAACCGATCGCGGGCCAGCATGGCCAGCATGGCGCGCTGTTCAATGCCCAGGGCATCGATCCGCAGGAGTTCTTCGAGCGCGGCCAGCGTCGCATCCTGCCGGCCTGCGAGTTCACTCCCCGCCGCGGCGCGAACGCCAAAGTCGGGCGAATTCAGGTCATCGACCAGCGCTCGCAGGGGGCGAAGCCCAGCGCTCGCCGCCGCTTGGGCAACGATGGGAGCCGAGACCACGGTCGATGCTGGCTGCGCGGAAGCGATGACCGGCGCACAGGCGGTCATCGAGACGCACAAAGATGCGTGCAGGCAGTGCGTATTCCAAGAACTCACAAGGCCGCGGTGCCGCATGGCGTGCCCCAAGGCATTCCCCAACAAGGTGCCCCGACAAAGCAAGATCACCCTGCACTCCGAACGCGGAACATGAATACAAGATGATATCCGCATTCCCCCTGGGTGGGGGAAGTCCACGGGTTCCGATAATCGCATTCTGTTCGGAGCGCCCTTACTCGACGTTCTGGGCCTGTTCCTTGATGCGATCGATCGCGCCCTTGATCTCGACGATCAGGCGCGAAGTCTCACCATCGGGAGACTTGCTGGCGATCGTGTTGGCCTCGCGGAGCATCTCCTG
>DATGXW010000236.1:0-1977 GCA_035298585.1 Phycisphaerales bacterium | reverse complement strand
CGGAACATCACCGTCGCCGGCATCGGCGGATACGCCATCGTCACCCGGTACAGGTCGTGCTCCTCCGCATCCGCGCCGATCTGCTCGAACACCCAACCCGCAAGCCCGCTGTACCCCGGAAGATGCGGCGACTGCGAAAGGCTCACGCCTCGCCCAAGGTGCGACAGCTTCACCGGCACCGGCAGCACATCATCCTCGCCGAACGCGTACGACTGACCCAGATCGCTGAACACCTTCACCTCGCGCGACACGCCCTCAAACAGCGAGCGGTGCACGAACATGTCCATGTGCAGCATCTCCGCCGGGGTCCTGATCCCCGTCCCGAAGTGCGCCACCGTGTTCTCCGGCGTCGCGTACGCCAGCCCAAGGTTCCGGATCAGTTCACCCGTGTACAGCGTCCGCTCCCCCGAAAGCCCCACCGCGCCCGACAGAAACTCGTCCGTCGCCATCCCGTCCGCGCTGATCCGCCGCTCCAGCCGAGGCATCGGGCTCGAACAGAACTTCGGAAGCACCGGCACCCCCCCGTGCACCGCCGCCGCGTGTGCATCCAGCGGAATCCGCACCACCGACCGGTCCGGCCGCGCTGCATCATCCGCCACCACCGCCTGGTTCACGATCCAACGCACATTGCTCCGAAGCTGCCGGAATCCCACCAGCCCCCGCATCTGCGCAATGTGGAAATACCCCCGCCGATCCTCCGACGGCGTCAGCACCATCATCCCCATCAGCACCCGGCACCGAACCCCCCACGTGAAGCTGTTCCCCTCAAACGCCTGCTCACGCCTCCGCTGCGCCGCGTCCGGGTCCGGCGTCTCGCCGCACGAATCAAGCAAAAGCTCAAACTCCGCCCGGTCCGCCGCGTGCAGCCCGCTCAAGCCCTCAAACCGCTCCACCGCGTCACGCATCGACTCCACATCGCTCGCCGAAATCCCACCCGACCCCGCCGCTCCCAGCCACAACTGCAGGCTCTTCCCCGATGGAATGTGCCGCGCTGCAATCAACGGGTCCTCGCTGTACGCAACCTTGCTCACCTGCCACGCCAGCTTGCGGTGAATCCCAAACGCCTCGGCAATGTCCGTCACCGACCGATCACCCCCCACACGCTGCTCCACCGCACGCACAAACAGCGTTCGAACCCGCAGCACCGCCTCCGTCGCGTCCGACTCAAAGGTCTGCGCCTCCCGAGGTTGGCCTGTGCGTCGTCCCATCCGCTTCCACGCCCTCTTCAATACACCACCATCCCGACCCATGCCACCTGTTTCCGAAACAATGTTCGAAACCAGTTCCGAGCCGGTTCCTCCATTCCGGTCCATTTTTCCAGTCACATGCAGCTTCCAACCCACCACCGACGCTCGGCCGGTGCACGAGACCTGAGCCACCGGACAACCCCATGGTTCCTGTCCGAGGTGTACAGGGGTCGGAAACAACAGCCTGTCGGTCCAGTGTCGATCACCAGACGCACACGCCACGCCGAACCCGGCGCTGAGCATTCGCACATGCAAAAAGACCGCACACTTCGGTGCGGTCCTTCTCGTGCTTCATCCTGTCATTCACCAGCGTTCACACACAACAGCGCGATCCATCGCCCGCGTCTTCACTCCGCAGGCTCGATCGTCACCGTCAGGCCCTTGCTCGTGAACTGATCCTGGTACAGCTCCGCACGCTCCTTGTGCGTCACCAAGATCAGCGACACCCCCAGCTTGCCGGCCTCAAGCGACGTCAGCACCGCACGCGGCCGACCCAGCGATGTCAGCTCGCAGATCGTCGCCACGACATAGTCGACCGTGTTCACATCATCATTGTGCAGCAGCACCCGGTACGGCGGCAACTGCTTCGGCGGGTTCTTCGTCGGCGCAGGCTTCGTCGCCACCGCGCTGCGCCCCTCGCCCGCACCCTCCGCCCCCTCGCGCTGCACCGGCGGCGGCGACGGCGCGCCCTCACCAGTTCCAACAGCACCCCCACCGACGCCTTCGCCCG
>DATGXW010000235.1:0-2743 GCA_035298585.1 Phycisphaerales bacterium | reverse complement strand
GGAGCGTGTCCCCCTCCCGTGCGAGCCGGTGTGCACACGCCAGGCCGATGCCAGTTCCCCCACCCGTCACCATCGCGACCTTGGTGTTCGTCATGGCTTCATCGTACCTGCAACCGCGGCGAGGGAGAGAGGATTCCCGGCCCCGCTAGGATTGCACATGAGTTCGCGGTTCGCACCGATCGTGATCTTCTCGCTGCTGGGTCTCATCATCGGGATCCCGTTCCTCCTGCGCCCGCCCGCGACCGAGCGTGCGGTGCTCCCGGCAGAGCAGACGCTCATCGTGATCACGCCGCACGTCCAGCAGATCTGCAAGGAGTTCGGGCCCGCCTTTGAGGCGTGGCACGAGCAGAAGTACGGAACGCCGGTGCGGGTGGACTGGCGCGGCCCGATGGGCACCTCGGACATCTACAAGCTCCTCCAGGCCCAGTACACCGCCGCGATCACCGACGGGAGGATCGCACCCGACGGAACGTGCCAGCCGGGCGTCATGACGTTCGACATCCTCTTTGGCGGCGGCTCGTACGAGCACAATCGTCTCAAGACCGGGGTGAGTGTGCGGCTGGGAAACGACGACGCCGGCAAGCCGCGGATGGTCACGGTCCCGATGTCGCAGCCCGCGGGCTTTGAGCAGGGTGAACTCGATGCCTGGTTCGGCGAGAACCGCATCGGGACACAGTACCTGTACGACCCCCAGCAGTACTGGATCGGCACGGCCCTCTCGGCGTTCGGGATCGTCTACAACAAGGACATCTATCGGAAGATGGGGCTGAAGGAGCCGTCCCAGTTCTCCGATCTGTGCCTCCCCGAGCTGGCGGGCTGGGTGGCGCTGGCCGACCCGAGGCAGTCGGGCTCGCTGGCGACGACGCTCGACGCCATCTTGAACAACGAACTCTGGGCGATCGCCCGCGAGGAAGGGTGGGAGAAGGAACTCGACGCGGCCATCATGGCCGAGCCTCGCGGCAAGCGCGCCACCTGGGTCAAGGCTCTGTGGCCGACCCACAGCGCCTCCATCCAGCGTGCATGGGACCGGGGCTGGCGGATGCTCCGTGAGATGTGCGCCAACACCCGCTATTTCACCGGAAGCTCGACCAAGCCGCCGATCGACGTCAGCCAGGGCGAGGCTGCCGTCGGGCTTGCGATCGACTTCTACGGGCGCGGGCAGGCCCAGGCGGTGCTGCTCGAAGGGCAGGATCCCTCCACATGCCGGGTTGGCTACACGGACCCGCGCGGCGCCACCTACATCGACGCCGACCCCATCTCCATCCTGCGCGGCGGGCCCAACCCCACGCTCGCGCAGCGCTTCATCGAGTTCACCCTCACGACCCGCGGGCAGGCGCTGTGGGAGTTTCCCCCCGTGAGCGCCGCGGCCGGCTCTGAGAGGGATGGGAAGGAAGTCCTGGGACCCGAGGATCATGCACTGCGGAGAATGCCGATCCGGCGCGAGATGTACGAACTCCACCGGGCGAGCTTTGTCGACCGCGAGCTGGCGCCCTACGAGACGGCGAGCCAGACCAAGCCGGCCAACTGGCGCGACGCCATCGGCGTCATGATGGGCGCGTTCGCCATCGACGTCGGGGACGAGCAGCGCGAGGCATGGCGTGCACTCAACCGCGCCAGGACATCACCCGGCTTTCCCCGCCCCGCGCTCGAAGAGATGGAGCGGCTCTTTTACGCGTGGCCCGAGCACCACCTGCCCGGTCCAGACGCAAAGACGCTCACCTTCACCCCAGACAATCTCGCGGAGATCTTCAGCTCATGGAAGACCACCGAGGACCCGGGGTATGCGACCCGCTGCAGGATCGCGTACACCGAGTTCTTCAAGGCGAGTTATCGGAAGATCCTCCGGCTCGCCTCCGAGGGGGGCGTGTGATCTCTCGCCGTGTGCGATGTCCTTCGCGGGTTACACCGTCTGCGCGAGTTACCCAGATTGCCCAGGCCGCACATCCCGCAGATTGGTACTCCGGTCAAAACCCCTGGATGACTTTCCGCATGTGATTGTGTTCCCGGAACTCCGATCGCCAGTGTGCTGAAGTTTCGCAGGCACGCTGGAACGGAGCTTATATGCAGAGGCGCGGGGCACATCACTGGGTCGGGGGCGGTCTTGCCGCAGCGCTGATTGCGGCCATGGCGGGGCAGGCCTACGGGCAGCAGGAGGCATCCGCCTCTGAAGAATCGACGATCTCGGAACTGAACGAATTGACACCCCCGCAGGACCTGCCGGGGCATGAGAAGGGGCCGCGCGAGCCGGAGCCCTCAGCACCGCCCGCGGAAGAGCCAGCGCCTGCGCCGCTGGAACGGAGCTGGTTCGGGGGCCGGTCCTGGTGGGAGTGGGACGCGGCGACGGGTGATTGGGGCGGCGTCCGCACATCGCTTGAAGAGCACGGCCTGACATTCGGCGGTTCGTACACCTTTGATTGGTCGAGCGTGTGGTCGGGGGGTGTGCACAACGTCGCCTCGACGCGTTCATTGCTTGATTTCAACCTCACGCTCGACCTTGAGCGTGCCTTCGGGTGGCACGGCGGGACGGTCTTTGTCGACTACTACTCGACCGATGGCCGCGGCGGCTGGGAGGATGTCGGCGACTTCCAGGCGTTCGACAACATCCAGACCGGGCGCAATCTCGACCAGGTCGCGGAGGTGTGGTTCGAGCAGCGGTTCCTTGAGAACGACCGCCTGCGCATCAAGGCGGGCAAGATCGACGCCAACAGCGAGTTTGCATTCCTTGATTCCGCCGGCGGATTCA
>DATGXW010000234.1:0-5541 GCA_035298585.1 Phycisphaerales bacterium | reverse complement strand
GTGGAGGATCCGACTGTGCTAGATATGGTGGATCATTAGCTCCTGAAGGTACTTATGCAATTAGAATTAGGTGCGGCGGCGTTCATCCTTGTTGCCGATGGCGGCGACGACCCTTTCGTAGGCGGAGGCGGCGTCGCGGAGGCGCTCAGCGCGGGCGTCGGTCAGTTCGCGGCGCTGTGCATCGGGCATCGCGTCGCCGAGCTCCTTGTCGATGGCCAGGGCCGAGAGGCGGCTGCACTCTCCCAGGCGGAACTGCATCTGGGGTGCGCGGGGGTCGTCGCCGTAGCGGGCGAGGGCCTCGCGGAGGCGGGTGATGCCGGTCTCGTACTGGCCCGTCTGGAAGTAGAGATTGCCCAGCTCGATGACCGCTTCGCGGAACGAGTCGGTGTTGGTGCCGCCCAGGCGTCCGCTGGCGACGGCCAGGAGCTTCTGCTCGGCTTCCTTGTCGTTGGCGGGGTCGTTGTCGAGGAGATAGGTCTGGGCGAGGGGGACGTAGCTGGCGTCGGCGAATGGTCCCGCGGAGGCCGCGTCGCCGCGTTCCTGGGCTTCGATCAGGATGCGGTAGAGCTCGGCGGCGGTCGAGAGCTCGCCGACGGCCTTGTACGCCTCGGCGAGGCGGAAGACGGCCTCGGGCTGGCGGGGATCGTCGGGGAAGCTCTTGGCGAACTCATCAAAGGCGGCGATGGCGCGCTCGCGGTCGCCCGCGCGGTCGAAGCAGTCGGCCGCGGCCCAGAGCGCCGACAGGTACGCGGCCGGATCGGTCACGACGGTGCGGTCGGCCAGGAGGCGGTAGTACTGGGCCGAGGCGCGGAAGTGCTTCTGGGCGAGGGTGGCGGAGGCGGGGTCGAGCTCGAGCTTGGCGAGGGCGGACCTCGAGCCTCCCAGCGCGGCCATGGCGAGCCGCTGGTTGACCTCGGCCTGGGCCTTGATGATGTCGTCGGGGGCCTTGTCGACGCCGAAGAGATCCTCGGCCATGTTCGAGTAGCGCTGGGCGGTGAGGTTGTCGTCGGCCTCGAATCGCTCCTGGAAACGCGACATGAGGCTCTCGGCGACGGCGGCGGGGGTGACGGTGGGATGCTTGCCGCCCTTGACCAGGCGGCTGACCAGTTCGGCGTAGGTGTCGGCGGCCTCGCTGTGCTCATCGCGCTGTGCGTAGAGCCCCGCCAGGCCCAGGAGGGCCTCCATCTCCTCGTGCGTGTCGGAGAAGTTGACGAGGACTTCCTCGTAGCGTTCCTTGGCCTCGGCGAGCTCGTTTCGGCTTTCGAGGATTCGGGCGGCCATCAGGCTGACCTGGGCCTGGAGCTCGTTCTCGGGAGGAAGGACCTGGGAGGCCCGCTCGAGCTGGACGGCGGCGGAGGCCAGGTCGCTGGTGTCCATGTATGCACGCGCGAGCCAGACATAGAGCTCACCCATCTGCTCCTGGTGCTCGGCGGCGGTGAGCCGGGGGATGGCGCGGAGGAGCTTGTCGATCGCTTCCTCGGGGAAGCCCTGATCGACGAGGAGCTCGGCCTGTCGTGCCAGGGCCCACATGCGCTCGTCGGCGGGAAGCTCGGAATCCGACAGCATGTCGGTGAGCATCTCGATGGCGCGGCCGCGCTGGGAGCGGGGGCCTTCGAGGGCCTGGGTGATCACCTTGCGGTTGATCTCGTCGCGGCGGTGGCGGATGGAGGCCGGCAGCGTCGAGGCCTCGGCGAGCGCCTCGTCGACGTTGCCCAGGGCGAGCTGCGAATCGGCGAGGTCGGCGGTGTCCTCGGGCGTGAGCTGGGCGCCGCGCTTCACGGCCTCCTCAAAGGCCGTGACGATGTTGCCGTGGTTCTCGGCGACGTTCAGTGACTTTTCGCGCTGGCCGCGGGCGATGGCGCGGGCGACCATGAGGTGGTAGCGGGTGATGTCCTCTTCGGCGACGAGCCCCTTGGTGATGTAGGGGTAGACGTTCTTGTTGGCGTAGTCGATCGCGTGCTCGTACTCGCGCTCCTCGACCATGTGCTCGGCGACATCCATCGCGCCGTGAAAGTCGGGGATCGGGGAGGTCTTGAAGGCGTACATACCGCCGACGACGATGCCGGCGACCCCGGCCACGAGCGCGGGGATCTGCCAGGCGAGGCGCCAGGGGGAGGGAGCGCGGGATACCTCGGAGGCTGCACTTGCCTCGGGGGAGGTTGGGGCTTGTTCTGCCTGATCTGACACTCCTGACGTCTTCCTCTGAACAAGAGAGTCGAATTCATCGGCGTCGCGGATGGGCATCCATGCCCGGCGTTCGCCAAGAACCTGCCAATCTTCAAGGCACGAGGGTCGCCCGGCGTTTCAGAGAATCGCGCAACATCCGCCGAGCCCCGTGGAGTTATCGGGTAAAGGGCGGGTGCGTCTTCAGGCGGGAGGCCAAGATTGCGCGGGTGGCCGGGATGGGTTGGGTGTCGGGCCCCGATCAACCCTCGAACCCGTCGTCGTGGTCCATGGGTTCGACGCGGATGACGACGGCGGTGCGGGCCATCATGTCTGCGCGGTGCCGGCCCTGGTGATCGAAGATGCCGAGCATGGCGACGGGCGGGAGGAACCATTTGATGGCGTTGCGTTTGAATGCACACCAGAGGGTGGGGCGTGGGAGCGGGCCTTCGATCTTGGGTGCCGGGGTGGGATGGATGGACATGACCTCGCACCCGGCCAGGATTTTCCCGAGTGAGCGTCCGCTGCGCCATTCGCCCAGGGTGCCCAGGATGCAGCCGATGCACAGGGCAGAGCCCGCGACCAAGAGGGTGGTTCCGCCGAGCATATTGGCGGGGGCGAGTGAATCTCCCAGGTCGATACCCCAGATGCCGGTGGCGACCCACCAGGCGATGACGGCGTCGGCGAGTGCGGCGACGAGTCGGCGTCCGGGCTCGGCGAGGAAGGTGTGTTCGGGGAGATTGATGACGCCGTCGGTGGGGTCTGGGCGCAGGACCAGGAAGAGCGCCATGGCCATGGTGACCAGGAGGACGATCCAGAGGATGCGGAGGTCGTCTGGGCTGACGGGGCCCATGCTCTTGGCGGGACCCTGGTAGAGGATTCGGCCGGTGGCGGCGGAGATTTCGCGGACTTCGTAGGTCCTGCGCGGGGTTGAGGATTCGAGCTTGCGAGTGGGCTGCGTCGCGGGCGCTTCGACCTGCGACCAGATCATGACGATTCGTCCATCACCCTCGAGTTCGGCGAGGGAGATGGGGAGGGTGACATTGTCCAAGACCGCGAGCGTGGCCGCGGATTGTTCGGAGAGCGCTGAGAGGTCGACGGCGCCCTGGGGTGAGGCGTGGATCCAGAGGGGTGCGCCGCCGCACTCGATCAATGTGCCGTTGGCGGGGTCGATGCGCGAGGAGTCGGGCATCGGGAATGTCCGGAGCGACCATCGCCAGGAGACGGCCGGGGGGATGGGGCCGCTGTTGTCAGAGAGGATGGGTGCGTCATCTTCCTGTCCGAAGGTGAACTTGCGGTCGGGGCGCTGGATGGTGCACACGGCGGTCCAGAGGTGGATCTTGCCGTCGAGCGTGGCGACACAGAGCCCCGCGCCGGCACGGAGGGGGACGAGCCGGACGCGGCCGGGTGCGCTCGCCATGACGCCGGCGATGTCCTTTGGAACATCGCTCCAGATCCAGCGGTTGCCGTCGAGGATGCCGATCTGAGGCCCGATGGGGTTGGCTTCAGCGCTGTCGTCGATGAGTGCGGCGAGCTTTCCACCGGGCGCCGCGAGGCCCAGGAGCTGCCCGTTGGGCGGGAGGAGGGGGTGGGTGTACAGCTCACCCTCGGGGTCGAATCGCCACAAGCCGCCGAGGCCTGATCGCGCGACGGTGACGGAGCGGACCTCTCGGCGCGAGACGCGGCCGGACCGGTCGACGGTTTCGAGAACCATGTAGAGTCGGTCGCCCGCGGCGGCGATGGCGACGGGTGGTGTCGTGAATGAGGTGACAAGCCGGACGCTGCCGCCGGAGGCTGAGAGTGGACCTTGCGCGGAGGGTGCGGTGTCGACGCGTGGTGGAACGTGGATCAGCGACCACTTGGTGCCGGCCTGGACGATCATCCAGCCGTGCGAGAGGCCCGCCTGGCCCTGGATGGGATGACCTCCCGCGCCGGGGAGCACCACGGAGCGCAGCGCGGGCTGCGCGTGTGCGAGCGGAGCAATCGCGAGGGCGAGCAGGCAGAGAAGACCCAGTGCACACCGGCGACGGGTGGGCGAGACAAGCGAATGGACTAGCGTGAGGAATCGGTCCGGGGGCATGGGTGGATCTGGAAGTGCCGCGCTGGGAGGGCTGGGAGTGGATGGGCTGGGCGTGGAGGGCCGGTCTCAGTCAGCTTGTGGAGCGTTCGTGTGGGGCTCTGTGTGGGGTTGCTGGTCGGAGGCTGGGCTGGAGGGCTCTGTGGGCGTGACCGGGGCGGGGTCGAGGGAGCGGACCATGTCGCCTGGGATGTTGTATGCCTTCAGGAGCAGCTCGGGTCGGAAGGGTGCATCCTTCATCGCCGAGCCGCGGTTCTGCGGGTCGTGCATGACGATGGTGATCTCCATCTGGCTGGCGGGTATGGAGATTACGAGGCGCGTCGGGGCTTGTGCGATGAGCGAGGGATCATCGCGGAAGGAGACTCGCTCGGTCTTCTCAATGCGTGACTGGCAGACGATGCGGCCGCTCGCATCGAGGAGCCGGACGCCGCGAAGGCTGCCCGACGGGACTTCAAAGGAGAAGATCCGCGGACCCCAGCGGCCGGCGAGCTGGAGTTCGGCCTCCGTGCCATCCCGTGACCAGGCAAGGGGGGCGTTCGCGGGTTCATCGAGCTCGATTGGCAGGATGCCGAGCAGGTCGATGAGGTCGAGGGGATGGACGGGAACGCCGAAGCGTTCGACGGTCTTGGGGGTGGCGCGGTCGATCCGGCCCAGGAGCGCGTTGCGGGGTTTGCGCAGGTCCATCCACCAGTAGAAGATCTCGTTGGCGCCCAGGCAGAAGTAGGTCTCGCCGACCTTGTTCACCGTCAACGAGACGTTCCCCAGCGCGATGAACTGGAAGTGTCCCTCGGCGGTCTCGTCGATCGTGTTGCCGTCCTTGTCGACGCCGCGAAGGCGAAGCTCGGTGCGGGCCCAGAGGCGGTCGAGGTGTTCAACCCCGGCGTTGTGCACACGGACCAGGTCGCTCGCGGCGGGGAGAGGACCGGTGTTCGTGACGGGCTCGGGGGGGTCCTTCTGCTGGCCCGCGCAGGCGGGGAGGAGGAGCGATGTGCACATGGCGACCACGCACGCCAACGGGCGAGCGGCGAGGCGTGCCTTCACGAACGGGCTCCTGCGGCTTCTTCATCCATGGGGATGATCTTGGCGAGCTCTTCCATCGCCTCGCTGATGGCGGCCTCATCCATGCCGGGATCCTGGACCTCGTAGGCCTGCGCTTCCGCGCCCGCGGGTCCGCGACGCTTGACGATCATGCAAGCGCCCTTCACCCCGTCGTGGCGGAGGATGCGGCGGCGGAGCAGGGCCAGGGCGAGCATGTAGCGGAAGACGAGCTGGCGGCGGTCGGTCGCGGGGGCGAGCTGTTC
>DATGXW010000233.1:0-1656 GCA_035298585.1 Phycisphaerales bacterium | reverse complement strand
ATCGCCCGCATGACCGCCCGGGGCCGAGCCATCCGCGCCGGCCGCGCCCGAGGGCGTGCGCTTGCGGACGTGCTTGGCACACTCGGTCAGAAGGGTTCTGAGCGGGGAAAAGTCCACCGAACGGCCGTGACCGACGTGGTCGGTGAGCAGGGTTTCGATCGCCTTGACATGCTCCAGACAGCTGTCGATCTCGCCCGCGCGGCGGACAAGGTCCTCCGCGTCGACATCCTGGAACGCGGCGTCGATCGTGGCCGCGTCGGGGTTGAAGGCCCCCTCACCCTCCTTGGGCGGAAGCTCTCCCATCGCGACCAGGATCTCGCGGTAGGAGACTCGACCCACCATCCGTGATTCGGCGAGGGGCAGTTCGCGGACGCCCTCGATGAAACGGATCGCGTCGCCGAACGTCCCGGGGGGCGCGAGCATGGAGGCGAGGATGTTCACCCGCTCGGTGGGATCGTTCCCATCGTCAGGATCGAGCTTGGGGAAGAGCGAATCCCAGTATTGTTCGATCAGGCCCCGGAGAACTCCCAGCCCGTCGAGCAGGCCGGGGAAGCCCGACATGCGCAGCTCCGAGGCCGCCAGGAGCAGGCCGACGCGCAGGTCCTTGGTACGGACGAGCAGCTCGAGCGTGCCATCCCTGACTTCGCGCCAGTCAGGCGGGATGGCGGGCGTGTTCGCGAAGGAATCCTCGGGAGTTCCTTCGGCGGCGCGCATGACCTCCATGTACCGCTGGTCGTAGCGCAGGTCGTCGCCGGCGGGGTTTTCCGCCGAGACGGGTGCGAGCAGGTGTGCGATGTCGATCACGCCCAAAGCCAGGTACTCCTTGAATCCGCGACCCTCACGACTTCAACATGCACGCGAACCGACGCGAGCCCGACCCCGGGACAGGATGCACAGCGATCTCAGGGCGTCGGCTGTGCCGCGACGGGCGTGATCGCCTGGTAGGCGCCGGCGACCTGCTCGGGGGTGAGGTCGCGGCCCGCGAGGATGCTGAGGATGGTTTCCTTGGGGACGGATGCTTCGCCGGGGGAGAGCCCCAGTGCATCGATCTTTTCCATGAACTCCTTCAGCGAGATCAACAGGTCGCGGGCCTGCGTGTGCTCGGGGCTCGACTGGACGAAGGCCGCGAGTTCAGCGCCGGTGAGTTCGCTGACGTCCTTGTTGAGGGAGGCTGCACACGCGGAGGCGGAGGCGGCGATGATCTCGGCCGCGCGGTCGGTCCAGAGCGCATCCTCGGCCGCGCCGGTCATCGCGATCTGCTTGATGGCGCGGTGCGAGGCAAGGACGTCGCGGACGCGGTCGACCGCCAGGCGGTTGGGCGTGATCTGGTAGTCGCTGCCCGAGGGGCTGGCGGTGTTGGATGGAACGTCGTTGTAGATGGCCCGGCCGGTCAGGAAGTCAACCTGTTGATCGAGCGAGAGCTCCTTGACGTAGATGCCGACTTCCTTGAGCTGGTCCTTCAGCGAGGCGGAGATGCCAACGCCCTGGGCGGGGCCGATGTCGGCTTCCTTGGGCGTGGCGCCGGCGATCGCGGTGGCGACGTTGGTCGTGGTGCGGCCGTCGGCACGCAGGTCAAGGGCCAGGAGGAGGTCTGAGTTTCCGCCGGCCCGCTGGAAGGCCGCGGCGGAGATCCCGCCGTCGAAGATCAGGGAGATC
>DATGXW010000232.1:0-7919 GCA_035298585.1 Phycisphaerales bacterium | reverse complement strand
CCCCAAGCAGATCTTCGGCGCCGCGCGCAACACCGAGGAGGCCGGCTCCCTCACCATCATCGCCACCTGCCTCGTGGACACCGGCTCGAAGATGGACGAGGTGATCTTCGAGGAGTTCAAGGGCACCGGCAACATGGAGCTCATCCTCGACCGCAAGGTCGCCGAGCAGCGTCTCTTCCCGGCCATGAACCTCGCCGCCAGCGGCACCCGCAAGGAGAACCTCCTCATGGGTGAATCAGAGCTCAAGACCATGACCGCCCTGCGCCGCCGCCTCCTCGCGATGCCCGCCCCCCAGCAGGTCGAGCAGCTCCTGGCCGCCATGAAGCGTTTCCCCACCAACGCCGCCCTCGTCGGCAGCAGTTCGGGCTAAAACACCGCAAGGTACATGAAGCGTCCGCCGGGTTTGTCCCTCTTACTTTGCCTGATCTTCTTCTCGCCACGCCAAGTTCGCTCGTGCTGACCTGCACAGGAATTCATACGATGTCCCCTGCTTCATCGAGCCTCCGGTTGCGCCGGTGTTCTGGAGGCAGATTCGGGCAAGCTCGTGCCCGATGCAGACAGCATTGACTGTGCATGCGTGCCGGGACTTCGCCGCGATGAATCCGGCTACCCACGCATCACCGGCGCCGGTGGCATCCTTGGGCGAAACATCGATCTTTCCGACGGGCACGATCGTGCCCTTGCCGTCATTCACGATGTATGCACCCCGTGATTTCGCCTTGATGATGATGTTCGCACACTTGTACTGCTCCCGCAGCATCTGTCCAAGCCACTTCAGGCGCTCGATCCGCTGATCGGATTCAAAGTCTCTTGTTTCGTCGATCAGGCTGTAAGCCTCGACCTCGCTCGGCAGAAAGTAATCCACATGCGCCAGGAGGCGTGCAAGTTGCTTGCGTGAGTCGCGGTTATGAACGGAGCGGTCGCCCGCGGCATCGGCGTAGATCGTGAAATCCTTCCTTTTCAGCCACAAGAGCATCTCGACAACATCACTTGACTGCTCGAAGGCGTCGAGCATGCCCAGTGCCCCGATAAAGATTGATTTGCTGCATGAACTCGAAAGCTCGCACTCGTTGAGGATCCGCCTCACCGCACGCTGGACTTCGCTGGCGGTCAGCAGGCTTGAAGCGCCCGGCATGTCGATGATCGCTCGCTCACCCGCCACCTCGGCGTCGCACGTCGTGGCGGTGCGAGGAAGTTGGCACACGCGGATGCAGGAGAGCTGCGTAGAAGCCGTTACATCAAGAAATAGCGTGCGATCGACGCCGTGTTTGAGCAACGCACTCTTGAGCATTGCACCGGCGCTGTCCTCGCCGACTTTGGCGACAAGCCAGTGACTGTTCTGCGTCAAAGCAGCTTCATTTCCACGATCAGCTCGAAACACGGAACGAAGCCAGATCGCGACATTGGCCGCCTGCCCGCCGGTGCAGTACTTCCACCAGTTTCCCCGCACAAGCTGGCCTGGATCGGGTTCAGGCGGGCTTGAAAACAGCAGGTCCGCACCCGCTTCACCAGCGCAAATGAATAGCCCATCCTGCGGCAGTGACTCAGAAGTAGTCATCGATTCTCCCCGTTTCGCGCACGCGCGGTTACCCTACCAGCAGGCATACTACATCAAGGCCCAGTCTCGTCAATGTCATTTTGTACCCGCAAGACCGCGATATTCACCATCGGGTACACTTTGACTTCATGCACCACGTCCAATGTCCGTGACATCCAGTTGTTCCGGTGTGCGGTACGGAGGCTCTTCCCCAGTACACGCTGTGGAAACGCATACATCCGCATCCTCACCCTTGCCGAGTTCGCGCCGGGAACGCGCCGCCGCCGGGAGACAGCATGCTTCTCGCGCTCACCATGACCGCCATCTGGCTCGCCGGCATCGCCTGTGCAGTCGACGTCGTGATGAACGGCCGAACCGCCCAGGGCGTCACCGCCTGGGCCCTGGCGCTCCTGTTCATCCCCTACGTCGCCGTCCCGCTCTACATGGTGCTGGGTGAACGCCGATTCCTCGGCTACATCCGCGCCCGCCGCAAGGGCCTGCGGATGCTCGACAAGAGCCTCCAGGACTGCCTCAAGGCCATCGCACCTTTCGCCGTCACCGACCAGGAGCCCGGCATCCGCGGCCTGGTCCGCATCGGCAAGCTCCCCCTCACCCGCGGCAACCGCGTCAAGCTTCTCATCGACGGCGACGCGATGTTCGAGGAACTCTTCGCCCAGATCGACGCCGCGCAGCGGTACATCCTCCTCGAGTTCTACATCTACCGCGACGACGACACCGGCCGCGAGCTCCAGCGCCGACTGCTGGCCGCCCGCGAGCGCGGCGTCGAGGTCTACTTCATGTACGACGAGTTCGGGTGCCTGAGCCTCCCCAACGAATACATCGACACGCTCTCCCGCGCGGGGTGCCGCTGCACCGGCTTCCGCACGCAGTCCCGCCGCCGCCGCCGATTCCTCCGCCTGAACTTCCGCAACCACCGCAAGATCTCCGTCGTCGACGGCCGCCTGGGCCTGGTCGGAGGCATCAACATCGGCGATGAATACCGCGGCCGGGATGAGGTCATCGGCCCCTGGCGGGATTCGCACGCCGTCCTCGAAGGCCCCAGCGTCCAGTGCCTCCAGATGGTTTTCCTCGAAGACTGGTACTGGGCCCAGAGGAACGTCCCCGACCGCATCGAATGGCGTCCCGAAGAGAGCGAGCAGGACCACAAGGTCCTCATCTACCCCTCCGGCCCCGCCGACGAGCTCGAGACCGGCGCTCTGCTCTTCGGCCAGCTCATCGACAACGCACGCGAGCGCCTCTGGATCGCCACGCCCTATTTCGTCCCCGACGAGTTCGTCCTCAACTCGCTCCACCTCGCCGCCCTCCGCGGCGTCGACGTCCGCGTCCTCACCCCCAAGAAGGGCGACAGCTTCCTCACCACCCTCGCCGGTCGTTCCTACTTCCGCGAGATGATGGATTCGGGCGTTCAGGTCTGGGTCTACAGCGCCGGCTTCCTCCACCAGAAGGTCGTCGTCTCCGATTCAACCGCCGCCATCGGCACCGCCAACCTCGACAACCGCTCCATGCGCATCAACTTCGAGGTCACCGCCGTCATCCCCGACGCCGGGTTCGCCGCCGACGCCGTGAGCATGCTCGAACGCGATTTTTCCCGCGCTGCCCGCGTCACCAAGGAACAACTCGCCCGGGACAAGTTCCCCGTCCGCTTTGCCCGCAGGCTCGCCCGCGCCGTCAGCCCCATCCTCTGACCAGCCGCCCCGCGGGCGCTGGCGTCCGGCATCCCCCTGTGCACTTTGCGGTATCTTCTCTTTTCCATGGCCACAGGCCCCGATGCACACGCCCGCCTGCTCCCCGCCGCGATCACGCTCCGCGCCACGCCGCGCGGCCGCCTCTGGCTCATCGCCGCCCTGCTCGCGCTCATCTTCGCCGGCATCTCGATCGCAAGCCCCGCCTTCGCCTCACCCGCCAACATCCGCGACATCCTCGTCAACATCTCCCCCGTTATCATCGTCGCCTGCGGCATGACGATCCTCATCATCTCGGGCGAGATCGACGTCTCCGTCGGCTCGCTCCTGGGCCTTCTCGGGGCCCTCATGGGTCTTTGCTCTTCCCCCACGCACGCAAACCTTCCCCTCGCCGCGGTCATCGCCATCACGCTCGCCGCCGGCGCTGCACTCGGGCTGCTCAATGGTCTCCTGGTCGTCCTGGGCCGCGTCCCTTCCATCATCACGACCCTGGGCGCCATGACCATCCTCCGCGGCGCGACCGAGCTGCTCATGGCCGGAAGCTGGATCACCGACCTCCCCGCCTCGCTCCGCTACCTGGGAACGGGCACGCCGCTGGGGATCCCCGTCTGCCTCTGGGCGGCGCTCATCGCCGTCATCCTCTCGCTCCTGTTCCTCCGCGCCACCCGCCCGGGACTCTGGACCTACGCCGTCGGCGGCAACCTGCACGCCGCACACCTGGCCCGCGTCCCGACGCACACGACCCGCCTCCTGGCCTTCACGCTCCTGGGCCTGCTCACGGGCCTCGCCGCGCTGGTCTCGATCCCCCAGCAATCCGTGATCGAATCGGGGATCGGCGTGGGCTTTGAACTCAGCGTCATCACCGCCGTGGTCGTCGGCGGCGCATCCATCCGCGGCGGATCCGGTGGCATCCTCGGCACGCTCCTGGCCGCGATCCTCCTGGGCAGCGTCCGAACCGGCCTCATCTTCATCAACCTCGGCGACTCGGCCGTCTACTGGGAACGTGCAATCCAGGGCGCCTTCATCCTCGCCGCCGTCCTCTCCGACGTCCTCACCCGCCAAGACAGCGCTCGACAGACCGCATGAGGCCCGCACCGCGCACCAACTCCCGCGTCTATGAGTGCCTCCTCGCGGCACTCATGTCCATCCTTCTCGCCCTCGCATGGTGGCTCGACCCCGACTTTGTCGCGCCCGCCACCCAGCTCGCCCTCTCAAACCACATCGTCGAGCTTGCGCTCGTGGCGATCCCCATGACGCTCATCATCGTCACCGGCGGCATCGACCTCTCCGTCGGCTCCACCATGGCCCTCTCCTCGGTCGTCATGGGCCTGGCATTCGACGCCGGCGCTCCCTTTCCCCTCGTGTGCATATCCGCCCTCCTCACCGGCACCCTCGCCGGCCTCCTTAACGGCCTCTTCATCGCACGCCTCTCGATCCACCCACTCATCGTCACGCTCGCCACCCTCGCCGCCTACCGCGGCCTGGCCGAGGGACTCAGCAAAGGCCGACCCTTCTCCGGCTTTCCCGAGGGTTTTCTCGCGATCGGCTCGGGCGACTGGCTTCAAGTTCCCATCCTCGTCTGGCTCCTGCTCCTGCTCCTATTGCTCTCAGCCCTCATCATCCGCCGCACCACCATCGGGCTCTGGATCTACGCCGCGGGAGGTTCCCAAACCGCCGCGCACTACAGCGGCGTACCCGTCGCGCAACTGCGCCTGGCGCTCTACACCCTCGCCGGCGCCGCCGCGGGCCTCGCGGCCATCTTCTTTGCCGCCCGCTTCAACACCGCCAAGGCCGACGTCGGCGCTGGGCTTGAACTCAGCGTCATCACTGCCGTCGTCCTGGGCGGAACCAGCATCTTCGGAGGCCGGGGAACCCTCCTGGGCGCCATGCTCGGCGTCGCCATCATCCACGAGATCGGACAACTGGTAAGCTGGAAGTGGGACCAGCAGGAACTGGTCCAGGTCGTGACCGGCTCCATCCTGGTCCTGGCCGTGCTTGTGCACAACATATTCTCACGCCGCACGCACTGACCCCCCGTGTGCATCCTGGAGCACCCCCATGAAGCGCTCGACGTTCATCGCACTTCTCTCCGCCATGTCGCTCTCCGTGATGGGTGTCGGCCCGCGTGCGCACACAGCACCGGGGCCGGTCCACAAGAAGACCACGATCGCGCTTTTGCCCAAGAAGAAGGGCCTTCCATACTTCACCACCTGCGCCAAGGGCGCGGAAGAAGCCGCCAAGGAGCTCGACGTCGAGCTGATCTATGACGGCCCCACCGACGGCTCTCCCGAAAAGGCCGCGAGCATGATCGACCGCTGGGCCCTCAAGGGCGTCGACGTCATCGCCGTCTCGCCCAACGATCCCGACGTTCTCGGCCAGGCCATGAAAAAGGCCCGCGCCAAGGGCGTCAAGGTCCTCACCTGGGACGCCGACGCCGCCAAGGACACGCGCGAGTTCCTCGTCAACCAGGCCACCGCCAAGGACATCGGCTTCGCCCTCGTCGACGCCATGGCCAAGGACCTCGGCGGCGAGAACGCCTCGGGCAAGGTCGCGATCATCACCGCCACGCTGACCGCCGCGAACCAGAACGAGTGGATGAAGCACATGAAAGAGCGGCTTGCGAAGTATCCCAAGCTCGAGCTCATCGCCACCAAGCCCTGCAACGAGGACCAGCGCCTGGCCTTCAGCACCGCCCAGGATCTCATGAAGGCTCACCCCGACCTCAAGGGCATCTTCGGCATCAGCTCCGTCGCCTTCCCCGGCGCTGCCGAGGCCGTGAAGCAGGCCGGAAAGTCCGGCACGGTGCTCGTCACGGGCCTGGGCACGCCCAACGACATGAAGGCCTATGTCAAGGACGGCACGGTCAAGTCCGTCATCCTCTGGAACACCGTCGACCTCGGCTATCTGACGATCCACGCCGCACACGCGCTCGCCGGCGGCACGCTCAAGCCCGGCGCCACCGAACTGACCGCGGGCCGCCTGGGCACGAAGAAGATCGACGGCGACCAGATCCTCCTGGGCGACATCCTCGTCTTTACCAAGGACAACATCGACTCCTTCGACTTCTGAGCCGAGCGCCCAACCAGTTGTCCCGTCGGGTGCCCCGCTCCTGTCTGCTCTGAGACAGGGGCAGGTATCACCGGCTCCCTCCCTCACAGCCTTTGCACCCACTTCCGATCTTCTCTGGCCCTTTGGCCCTGTGCACCTTTGGCCCTTTGGATTTTCCCGGGTGCCCTGCTCCTGTCTGCTCTGAGACAGGGGCAGGCATCACCGACTCCCTGCCTCACGGCCTTTCCACCGACATCCGTTCCTCTTTGGCCCTTTGGTTTCTTCCGGGTGCCCCGCTCCTGTCTGCTCTGAGACAGGGGCAGGCATCACAGGCTCCCTCCCTCACAGCCTTTGCACCCACTTCCGATCTTCTCTGGCCCTTTGGCCCTTTGCATTTTGCCCCTCCTTCCATTTTCCTCTACGCTCCCCCACATGCCCGCCCTTCCCTCCGACCTCTCTGCACGCCTCGACCGCTTTCACATCGAAACCCCTTCCTGGGGGTACGCCGACACCGGCACGCGATTTGGCAAGTTCCTCCAGGACGCCGCCGCGCTCACCATCGACGACAAGCTCGCCGACGCCGCGATGGTGCACACCCTCACCGGCTGCTGCCCAACCGTCGCCGTCCATGTCCTCTGGGACTTTGCCCCCGGCGAAGATCCGGCCCGCGTCGCCCAGCTCGCCGCCTCCCGCGGCATCCGCATCGGCTCCATCAATCCCAACCTCTTTCAGGACCAGGCCTACAAGCTCGGCTCGGTCGCGAACCCAGATCCGGCCGTCCGCGCCCAGGCCATCCACCACCTGGTCGAGTGTGCACACCTTGCCCGCAAGGTCCACTCAAACCTCCTCAGCCTCTGGTTCGCCGACGG
The DNA here is from genome assembly GCA_035298585.1 of Phycisphaerales bacterium. Lineage (GTDB taxonomy): Bacteria > Planctomycetota > Phycisphaerae > Phycisphaerales > UBA1924 > JAEUJB01. Next base: position 762 of record DATGXW010000232.1, on the reverse strand, counting down.
CACCAACTACCCCGGCCAGGGCCACATGCGCCAGCGCAAGCGCTGGTTCGAGGAAGCGCTCCGGACGCTGCACGCCCAGATGGCCCCCGACGCGACCATGCTCGTCGAATACAAGCCCTTCGAGCCCGCCTTCTACCACACCGACATCGCCGACTGGGGCATGGCCTACGTCCTGGCGAGGCGTGCAGGCCCCCGCGCCAAGGTCCTGGTCGACACCGGCCACCACCTCCCCGGCTGCAACATCGAGCACATCGTCGCGTTCCTGCTCGATGAGGACATGCTCGGCGGCTTCCACTTCAACGACCGCAAGTACGCCGACGACGACCTCACCATGGGGAGCATCGACCCCTACCAGCTCTTCCGCATCTTTAGCGAGATCGTCCTTTACGAGCGCGAGACCGGCCGCGATCTCCCCATCGCCTACATGATCGACCAGTCCCACAACCTCAAGCCCAAGATCGAGGCCATGATCGAGACCGTCCTCGCCGCGCAGGAGCACTTCACCAAGGCGATGCTCGTCGACCACGCCGCCCTCGCCGCCGCGCGTGTGCACGGCGACCTCATCATGTCCGAGCGCATCCTCAAAGACGCCTACCTCACCGACGTCCGCCCCCTCCTTGCCGACTATCGAATTTCAAAGGGTCTCCCCGCCGACCCCCTCATCGCCTACCGCGAGTCGGGATACGCACACCGCGCCGCCGCCGACCGCCTCCCGCGCAAGCCCCGCTCCGCCGGCTCCTACGCCTGATCCCCGCTCTCCGT
>DATGXW010000231.1:0-4444 GCA_035298585.1 Phycisphaerales bacterium | reverse complement strand
CCCGCCACGCCAACCGAGCCGATCGCCTGCTACCCATGTGGTTCTGGGTCGGCAATCTCGTGCTCGAACTTCTTGTGCCCGCTGTCTGCATCGCCTTGCAGATCGTCAGTCACCGCACCGAGCCCTTCGACGCTCTCAGCGCTCCGGTGATTCTCCTGTCCGCCATCTTGATCGCTCTGTCGGTGCTCCGCCTTCGACCCCGGCTCAGCTTTGCCGCCGGTGCCGTCGCCGCCATCTTGCAACTGGGCCTCTTTGCTCTGGCCGTCCAGCAAACCGGACGCCTTGGAAATCACGGCATCCCCTACTACATCTCATACGCCGTTGTCTTGGCGGTCGCTGGAATCGCCGCCGCACTCGTTTCCTCCGAAGTCCGTCGCTACGTCCGCTCCGCGCTCGCCGCGGCCGAATCCCAGGCCAGACTCCACGCCGTCGAACACGATCTCGACACCGCGCGCCGTATCCAGGAAGGGCTCTTTCCGAACGCCCCACCCAACGTGCCCGGCTTCGACATCGCCGGTTGGAGCAAACCCGCCGAGTCCACGGGCGGCGACTACTACGACTGGCTTCCCCTTGAGGGCGGACGGCTCGCGCTCGTCGTCGGCGACGTGACCGGTCACGGCATCGGCCCCGCGATCCTGATGGCGATCTGCCGCGCGTACACCCGCGCCACCTTTCCATCCGAGCATGGCATCCAGCCCGCTCTTGAACGTCTCAACCGCCTGCTCCAGGACGATCTCGGCGACGGACGCTTCATCACCTTCGTCGTCGCGCTCCTCGACCCAGCTAACGCAGAAATCGAAGTCCTCAGCGCTGGGCACGGACCCATCCTCCTCCGGCACAGTTCGCGTGGCGAACTCCAGATCGCTGAAACCGAAGCAAACGGCCTGCCTCTGGGCATCCACGCTGACGAGTCCTACGCCCATTCCGTGCGCTGGAAACTCGAACCCGGCGACACCCTCGTCATGATTACAGACGGCTTCTTCGAGCAATCCCGTCGCAGCGACGACACCCAGTTCGGCATCAACCGGCTCCGCAATTGCATCCTCGCCAACCCCAACGTCTCCGCAAGCCAGCTCATCCAGACCCTGCACAACGAAGTCCTTGCCTTCGCCGGCGATCAGCCGCAACTCGACGACATGACCGCCGTCGTCGTCCGACGCCTCTCGCTCGATGCACTACCCACAGTGAACCGTGAGGCCGGTACAAGCACGTAACCCTGCTGACACGCAATCAGCGCACGTTCAATGCACCATCTCGCTCACAACCTTCCCCTCAATCACCGCCCCCACGCAATGCGTCGTGTATTCAAACGGGTCTCCGTCGTACAGCGCCACATCGCCGTCCTTCCCCACTTCCAACGACCCCACGCGTGAGTCCACGCCCAGAATCTTCGCCGCATTGATCGTGATACTCGCCAAGGCCTGGTCGAACGTCAGCCCGTTCGCCGCCGCGATCGCCGCCTCGAACAGCACCACCCGCGTCTTGGGCACATAGCTCTCATACCCGCTCTGGATCGCGAACAGCACGCCCGCCTTCTGCAAGGTCGCCGCCGTCTCGAAGCTCTGGTTCTCCGAATCGCCCACCGCGCGATACATCGACGGGTGCAGCATCACCGGCACACCGGACGCCTTGACGCGATCGGTCAGAAGATAAGACTCCGCGGCCATATCCAGCACCAGCTTGAACTTAAACTCGTCCGCCAGCCGCAGACAGTTCTCAATGTCCTGCGCCTTGTTCGCGCTGATCGCCAGCGGCGTCTTCCCGTCCAGCACATCCGCCAGCATCTCCAGCCGCAGATTGCGATCGCCCGCCTTTTCCTTCTTCTTGTCTTCAGCGTCGTCACCCTCCGCGGCGTCCTGCCCCTTCGTCTTCCGCTTCGCCGCGTACTCCTTCGCCTTGATCAGCTCCTCGCGCAGCATCGCCATCTGCTTGCCGCGCGTCCCCGGAGACTTCCCGCCCGACGCGAACGAGTCCGGCCCCAGCGTCGCCACCACCATCGACGGGCTCTTGACCAGCGCCTCCTCCACCGAGTTGCCCGCGGTCTTCACCACGATCGTCTGCCCGCTGATCAGCTCTCCGGGCGCGTGCCCCGTCTGCATCGTCGTCACACCGAACGAGCGCACGTACTCCACCAGCTTCTCGTGCGGGTTGTACGCATCGACCGCCCGCAGCTCCGGCTGGATCGGGCTCGACCGCTCCAACTGATCCGAATCGTGCCGCGCGTTCAGAATGCCCGACAGCCCCACCGTCCCGCGCACATCCACCAGCCCCGGCGTCGCCACCTTGGCCTCCAGCACCTTCACGCCCGCGGGGATCGCGACCTCCGCCGCCTTCCCCACCGCCGCGATCTTCCCGCCCTTCACCAGCACCACGCCGTTCTCGATCGTCTGCCCCGTCCCCGTATGCACCCGCCCCGCCTTCACGGCCAGATCCTGTGCGGCAGCCAGCCCGCACACCAGAACCATCGCCGCCACAACGCTCATCACGCAAGAAGTCTTCATCACACACTCCATCCCACCGCCCCCAAACCCGACCCACTTCGTCCCTCAACGCCTCTTGATGCCTCGCTGCCTTAATCCCTCGATGCCTTGATGCCTGGATGCCTTGATGCCTTCCTCCCCCTACTCCCCAAAGCAGCAGAAGTAAGGCTCCTGATCCCGTCCAGCCCCGAACCCACCCACCGCGTACAGCTTGTCCTTCGGGTTCGAGCGATCGAACACCTTCCGCCCTTCCACCCACGTCTGCTCGACGTGCGTGTACACGCTGAACGGATCGCCGTTCAGAATCACCAAGTCCGCGTCCTTGCCGGGCTCGAGGCTTCCCACCTGCTTCTCCAGCCCCAGCATCTCCGCGCCGCTCAAGGTCAAGCCCCGCAGCGCCGCCGCCCGCGACATCCCGCCCCGCACGCCGATCGCCGCACACCGCAGGAACAGCCGTGAGTCGTTGATCCAGTCGTCGGTGTGATGCCCCACCCGCACGCCCGCACGCTCCAGGATGCCGCCGGTCGCGAACGTCTTGTCCGCCGCCTCCAGCTTCCCGCCCGGCGAATCGATCTGGATGATGCTGCACCCCAGCACGATCCCTTCCTTCTGAGCCTGTGCAATCTCCTGCGGCACCTTCCACGCCTCGCTCGTATGGTGCAGCACCACCTTGTACCCAAACTCCTTCGCGATCCGCAGCACCGTGATGATGTCATCCGCCCGGTGCGTGTGATGATGCACGATCCGCTTGCCTTCCAGCACCTCCACCAGCGCATCCAGCCCCAAGTCCCGCGCCGGCGGCTTCAACTTCGACTTCTCCTCATCCGTGCTCGCCGCCGCCAGCTTCGCGTCGTAGTCCTTCCACTTCTTCTGATACTCCTGCGCCCGGATGTACGCCTCGCGCACCATCGCCGCGCTCTTGCCCCGCGTCCCCGAGAACGGCGGCTCGCGCAGCGAATTCGTCCCGTTCGCCATCTTGATCCCGCCCAGCAGGTTCCCCCGCTCGTCGCGATACGCCAGATCCTCCACCCGCTTCGCCGGCTTCCCGTCGAACATCCGCATCTTCAGATACACCGTCTGCCCGCTCAAGAGATGCCCCGAGCCCGACATCACGTTCAGCGTCGTCAGCCCACCCGCCGTCACCCGCCGGTAACCCGAATCAAACGGGTTCAGCGAATCCGCCACCCGCACGCTCGGCTGAATCGTCGCGCTGTTATCCGCTCCGCCAATGCCCCCGACATGGCTGTGCGTGTCCACCAACCCCGGCATGATCCACTTCCCGGCACAGTCAATCACCGTCGCGCCCGAGCCGCGGAACTCACCGCTCCCCACCTCTTTGATCTTGCCGTCCTCAACGACGACAAACCCCTTCTCGATCTCCGCGGCCGCCTTCCCGCCGCTCTCGATCGGAATCACCCGCGCGTTCGTAAACACCACCGTCGCGGCCGAAGCCGGAGCCAAACCCGCACACGCCGCCGCCAACAACACACAAATCGTCTTCATCCGCCCAGCATACCGGCTTCAGGCCGACCCTGCCGCCCGCTTCACACCCCCCACCTCTCCGGCTAATCTTGCACCTGTCCCCGTCTTCATTTGGCCCTTTGGCCCTTTGGCCATTTGGCCCTTTGCTCTTTGCCATTTGCTATTTGGAGCTTTGCAATGCCCTCCCCCATCACCATGTCCGCCGGCCGCCTCAACGTCCCCGCCAACCCCATCATCCCCTTCATCGAAGGCGACGGCACCGGTCCCGACATCTGGCGCGCCTCCGTCCGCGTCATCGACGCCGCCGTCCACAAAGCCTCCAACGGCAAGTACCAGATCCACTGGCACGAAGTCCTCGCCGGCGAGAAAGCCTTCAACAAAACCGGCAACTGGCTCCCCGACGCCACCATCGACGATTTCAAGAAGTACCTCGTCGGCATCAAGGGCCCGCTCACCACTCCCATCGGCGGCGGCATCCGCTC
>DATGXW010000230.1:0-2202 GCA_035298585.1 Phycisphaerales bacterium | reverse complement strand
GGACGCTGGATGAGAATGGCCAGCACCATCAGCACGCTGACGGCGACGAAGAGGACCATGAGCAGCGCGGTGGCCCAAGGGTTGGCGGCGAACCACTCGATGATGGAAATGAGGAAGGAAGGCATGGAAACTCCGGTCGTTTTGGAAGGGGATAGTAGGAAGGGGTGCGGGGAGGAAGCCGAACGCGGGGGAGCGCCGGTGGCGGCACCGCAAGCCGGGGGTGATGCACCCGGGGGCGGTGGAAGTCGGTACGCTGTGGGCCGGGAACGGGGGAAGGGGATGGGGGCATGCCGCGGTCTGCGGCGTGGCTCGGACGCGTTGCATTCTTGTGGTTCTTTCGTTGAGGTCCCCCACCACTCCCCGCGCTTGCGGGATGTACGGAGCATGGTCTTGAAGCACAGCATGCGTGGCGTTGTGTGTCTTTCGGCGGCCGGGTTGATCGCGTGGATGGCGGGCTGCGCCACCGGGAGCGCGGGAGGATCGAGCGGCACCTCGGGCGGCGGAGCGACGGTCGCTGAAAAGGGGGGCGCGAAGGGGGGCGCGAAGGGCGGGAAGTACGCCATCGAGCTGCGTGACGCGGGCGTGGCGGTACATCTCAAGAGCGAGAGCGAGTGGGTCGCCGTGATCGACGGCAAGGAGGCCCCGGTGCCCGCCATTGAGATGGGCGACCCGGCCGTCGTGAAGCGGATCATCGAGGAGGGGGCGCTGCGGTCGCAGGTGATGGAGACGCTGCACGAACTGGCGGTGGAGCGCGGGCCGCGGCTGACGGCATCGACGAACATGCGGCGGGCCCAGGACTTTGCCGCCAAGCGGTTCAAGGACTGGGGGCTGACCAACGTGCACCTGGAGCAATGGGGCACGGTGGGCGTGGGGTTCGATCGCGGGCCGAGCGCCGGGACGGTGTTCGTGGCCCAGAAGCCGCGGCGTGAGGCCCGCGGCGGGGAGAAACCGGGCGAGCTGGAGGCCGAGGCCAAGGCGCAGGAGACGGCGCCGCTGCAGTGGACCAAGACGCGCGACATGCAGATCAGCGCGCTGTCGTGGTCGATCGGGACCAACGGCGCGGTGCGCGGGCCGGTGGTGCGTGAGCCGCAGAACGAAGCGGAGTACGCCGCGATCAAGGACAAGCTGAAGGGGGCGTGGGTGCTGCTCAAGGCCCCGGCGCCGATCGGTCAGCGGGGCGTGCGGAATCTGATGTCGACGCAGTACGAGCTGCGCAAGGCGGCCCGAAAGAAGGTGGCCGACGGCACGCCGATGTCGGAGCTGTCGATCGCGGAGCGGATGGTGTTCGAGCCCATCGCGGGGTATGTGTCCTCGAGCCGCGACGAGCGGGTGTGGACGGGCGCGGTGGCGGGTTGGCGGGACCTGACGATCGACCAGCGCGACAGCTTCGACGATGACCAGCCGCACGCGCAGGTGCGGCTCAGCGATTACGACTACATCAACTCGCGTCTGGCCGACGGCGAGACCGTGGAACTGGAGTTCAACCTTGATCACACGTTCCGCCCCGGGCCGGTGCCGGATTACAACGTGGTCGCGGAGATCAAGGGCAGCAAGTACCCCGAGGAAGTGATCATCATCTCGGGCCACCTGGATAGCTGGGACGGACCGGGCTCGCAGGGCGCGACCGACAACGGCACCGGCAGCGCGGTCACGATGGAAGCGGCACGTATCCTGCGTGCCGCGGGCGCGCGGCCGCTGCGGACGATCCGGTTCGTGTTGTGGAGCGGCGAGGAGCAGGGACTGCTCGGCTCCAAGGGCTACATCGAGTCCCACAAGAGCGAGCTCGACACGCACGTCGTGACGTTCGTCGACGACGGCGGCACGGGCTACCAGGCGGGGGTCGCGGCGCCCAACAACATGGTCGAGATGCTGGCGGCGGCGACGGCCCCGATCAACAACGTCTTTTGGAGCATCAAGGACCAGAAGTACCTCAACGCCAACATCAAGCCCTCTGGCGATTCGCTCAAGAGCCACGGCGGATCGGACCACGCGGCGTTCAACGCCGTGGGCGTGCCCGGGTTCTTTTGGGAAGAGGGCGGGCGGGCGGACTACGGCTACGGCTGGCACACCCAGAACGACAGGATCGACCTGGCGATCCCCGAGTACCTGATGCAGTCGGCGACCAACTCGGCGGTGGCGGCGTACCGGCTGGGCTGTGCGCCAACCCCCCTGCCGCGGGCCGAGAAGACCGAGACCGGCGGG
>DATGXW010000229.1:0-2762 GCA_035298585.1 Phycisphaerales bacterium | reverse complement strand
GAGCGGGGCGTGCTGGGGGTGATGGGGGTGCTGGGGGTGCTGGGGGTGCTGGTTCATGGCGCGGCCTCCGCGGAGAGGACGCACTGGGCCAGGAGCTGGCGTGCGCGCTGGACGCGCTTCTTGACGGATTCTTCGTTATCGCCGAGGGAGTCTGCGATCTGCTTGATGAGCAGGCCGCGTGCGTACATCATCTCGATCACCTCGCGCATGGCGTCGGGGAGCTTGGGGATGCAGGCCAGGAGGCGGTCTGCGCGGTCGCGGAAGGAATACCCGGGTGGGACGAGCTTGCTGTAGCGTTCATCGAGCGCATCGAGCACCGCGTCGTCGGTCGAGGCGGGGCGGATGCGGTTCTTGCGTTCGTGTTCCATGCTGAGATTGCGTGCGATGCCGCGGAGCCAGGGCCCGAAGGGTCGGGAGCGGTCGTACTGGGCGAGCTGCTTCCAGGCGGTGAGCATGGTTTCCTGGAAGAGGTCGTCGGCGGCGGAGGGGGACCAGAGCAGGCTGCGGGTGTAGGCCGCGAGCATATCGGCGTGCTCGGTGACGAGGATCTCGAAGACTTCGCGGCCGGAGGGGCCTTCGCTCAAGCTCAACGTGTGCTCCTTCGCGGGAGATTGTCGGAGCGCGGGAGCGCCGGGACAGGGTAGGGGAATTTTTCCGCACGCCGGGTGAGTTGCGGGCGTTCGAGGAGATTCCTTGCAAAGGCGTGTCCCCCGGGATGTTCAGATGGGCAAGAGAGTGTGGACACCCCGCGGTTGCCCGAGGCCGGGCTTGACCGGGGGCCCTTGTGGATCACAAACAACGTCGGTGCACGTGGAGAGGAATGGCCATGGGACGCCTCAAGAGTGATGGCTGCGGCAACTCGTCTTCTCGGACGATGGGAGCGGAGCGCGGAGGACGGGCGGGGATGCGGGGAGCACTGGCGATGATGTCGGCGGCGATGGTCTTTGGCTGGACGCCGCTGGCGATGGGCGATCTGCCCCCGGCGCCGGCGCCGCCGCAGAACCCGATCACGGAATCGAAGCGGGTGCTCGGAAAGATCCTGTTCTTTGAGGAGCAGCTTTCGGCGACGAACACGATGTCGTGTGCGACATGCCATGTCTCCGGACGGGCCGGTACCGATCCGCGGACGGCGGGTCATCCCGGGCCGGACGGCATTCCGCAGAACGGCGATGACAGGGTGGCGTCGCCGGGCGTGATCCTGTCTGACGGGGTGATGAACCTTTTGCGTGACGCGACGTTCGGGCTTCGCCCGCAGGTGACGGATCGAACGGCCAACAGCATGATCAACGCGGCGTATGCGCCGCAGCTCTTCTGGGATGGGCGCGCGGGCGGGGAGTTCCGGGATCCTTTGACGGGGAGCGTGGTGATTCCGGCGGGTGGAGCGCTCGAGAGCCAGTCGATGGCCCCGCCGGTGAGCGCGGTTGAGATGGGTCACGAGGGGATCAACTGGGTCGCGGTCGCGGCCAAGCTGGGGAGCGTGAAGCCCCTGAACCTTGCGACCAACTACACGCAGGACATTTCGCAGGCGCTGGGGGACAGCCCGGACTATCCGGAGCTTTTCCGCAGGGCGTTCGGGGACAACGCGATCACGCCGGCGCGGATCGCGATGGCGATCGCGACGTATGAGCGGACGCTGATCTCGGACCAGACGCCGTGGGATGCGTTCATCGCGGGGAACGTGAACGCGATGACGCAGCAGCAGCGCGACGGTTGGCAGGCGTTCCAGGCGAGCCGGTGCAACCAGTGCCATGTGCCGCCGTTGTTCACGGGCAACGGGTTCCGGAACATCGGGCTGCGTCCGCCGGCGGAGGACATGGGGCTTGCGGGCGTGACGGGGAACCCGGCGGACCGGGGGAAGTTCAAGGTGCCCGGGCTGAGGAATGTGGGGTTGAAGGCGTCGTATATGCACACGGGGAGGCTGCCGGACCTGCGGGAGGTTCTGCGGTTCTACGCGGGGGCGTTGCCGCAGTTTCCCGACAACCAGGATCCGTTGATGGACCAGGTGAACGTGCCCCCGCAGGCGGCGGTGGTGATCGAGGAGTTCCTGCGCAACGGTCTGCTGGATGCGCGGGTGCGGGACCAGGTCTTCCCGTTCGACAAGCCGACGCTTGCATCGGAGCGTCCGCAGCACAGGACGACGAGCCTGGGGGGCGGGACCGCGGGTTCGGGGGGGCTTGTGCCGCGGCTGATCGCGGACCAGCCGCCGATGCTGGGAACGCGGGAGTTCCGTGTGGGCGTTGATGCGTCGGCGGGTTCAGCACGTGCACGCCTGGGGTATGCCACGACGCCGCCAGCGCAGGGGCGGATCACGCCGATCGGGTTTGTGGGGGAGATCACGACGAGCGCGGGAACGGGGATGGGGACGTTCCAGTGGGAGCTGAGCCCGGCGCTGTTCACGAGCGGGCAGATCGTGTACCTGCAGTGGTTCATCGATGACGCCGGAGCGCAGGGCGGGACCGCGCGGTCGGACGTGGCGCGGGTGCCGATCTTCTGCGGGACGTGGGGGTGCCCGGAGGCGTGCCCGACGGACGTGGACGGATCGGGGTTTGTCGACTCGGAGGACTTTGGGGTCTTCATCGCGCGGTTTGAGGCGGGGACCAACGACGCCGACTTTGACCGCAGCGGTTTCGTGGACCTTGACGACTTTGACGCGTTCGTCCGCGCGTTCGAGGACGGGTGCTGACGCCCGCCCGGGAGGGAACGATCGCGCGATGCGTCCAAGACGCGGCGCGGCCCGGGCACAACGACGCCCGGGCCGCGTG
>DATGXW010000228.1:0-7286 GCA_035298585.1 Phycisphaerales bacterium | reverse complement strand
GAAGAAGGGAATCAGCGAACCGGGCGCGAAGTTCTCCGAGCCGTTGAAGGCCATGTGCTCAAGATAGTGTGCAATCCCCCGCTGGCGGTCCGTCTCGTTCAGCGAGCCTGTGTGGAAGTGGATCCACACCACCGCACGCCCCTCCGGCTTGTTGTGCTGCTTGACCATGTAGGTCAGGCCGTTGTCGAGCGTTCCGGTCACGATGGTGGGGTCGGTGGGAAGATCCTGGGCCATGGTGGATGTGGCAAGACCTGCGAGCACCACGATGTACGAGGCTGCACGTGCGACGACGCGTTTCATGTGATTCGGACTCCTGGCTTCCAGACGAGGAAGCGCGAACCCGGGAAGGGGGAAAGAAGTGTAGGATGCAAGGGAGTGGGTGGGTGCTTGAGGCGGCGGCATCGCGGTAGAGGGAGCGAGGCACAAAGCACGAGGCACGAGGCACGAGGCACCAAGCATCAGGCACTGGGCACTGGGCACCCAGGGCACTGGGCACTGGGCACCCAGGGCATCAAGGCAAGATGCATCAAGGCATCAAGTGGAAAGGCACGCCGACCCAACGCAGTATTTTCTGCCTGATGCCCGATGCCTGATGCCCGATGCCCGATGCCTGATGCCTGATGCCTGATGCCTGATGCCTGCCCGCCGCCACCCGCTCCTCACGCGTTGAAATACTTCGCCTCGGGATGATGCACAATGATCGCGCTGGTCGACTGCTCGGGGTCGATCTGCCAGTTCTCCGTCAGCTCGCACCCGATCCGCTGGGGCTCGATCAGGCGGAAGAGCTTGTCCTGGTCGGATAGATCGGGACAGGCGGGGTAGCCAAAGCTGTACCTGCTGCCGCGGTAGTGCTGCGTGAAGAGCTCCTTGACGCGCGGGGAGTCTTCGGTCGCGATGCCCAGTTCCTGGCGCATGCGCTTGTGCCAGAGTTCCGCGAGAGCTTCCGCGGCCTCGACGCCGATGCCGTGGAAGTAGAGGTACTCGGTGTAGTTGTTGGCGGCGAAGAGTTCGCGTGTGTACTCGCTGATGGTGCTCCCCATCGTCACGCAGTGCATGCCGATGAGGTCGGTCTGGCCCGAATCGATCGGGCGGAAGAAGTCGCTGATGCACAGGCGCTTCTTGTCGGGCTGGCGGGGGAAGCGGAACCGCTCGAGCTCTCTTCTCGGCAAGCCGTCAGCGCCGCGTGCGGGATCACCCGCGCCCCCGGCGGGATCCCAGATGACAAGGTCGTTCCCCTCGGCGTTGCAGGGGAAGTAGCCGTACACGACCTTCGGCGTCAGCAGCTTCTTCTCGCGGCAGACCTGCTTGACCCGCTCGTAGACCGGGCGGACCTCATCGCTGACCACGCGCTCGTACTCATCATCCGAGAGTGCACCCTTCTTGAACTGCCACTGCCCGCGGAAGAGCGCGATCGGGTTGATGAACTGGAAGACTTCATCGAGGCTGATCCCCTCGATCACCCGGCTGCCCAGGAATGGCGCTGCCGGAACCGGAACATCGCGGGCGACCTCGGACCGGACGACCTCGGCCAACGCCGGGGTCGTGCTCCGCTGCTGGGCCTCGGCCTCCTCCGCGCGGCGGACACGCGACGCCGCGATGATCCCCTCGGCCTCGGTCCTCTTGCTCTGCCGCGTCGTGATCTCGCCCACGAGCTCCGCCTGCCGGCCCGACATGAGCATGTCCATCGTGCGCAGGCCCTCGAAGGCGTCCTTGCCGTAGTAGCAGTCGCCCTCGTAGGTGTCGCGCAGGTGGCTCTCGCAGTAGTGGCGCGTGAGTGCAGCGCCCCCCAGGAGCAGCGGGGGGTTCAGCCCCATCGCGTTGAGCTCCTTGATGTTCTCCTCCATGATGTTGACGCTCTTGACGAGCAGGCCCGACATCCCGATCGCGTCGGCCTTGTGCTCCTTCCACGCCTCGATCATCGCCTGGAGAGGCTGCTTGATCCCCAGGTTCACGACCCGGTACCCGTTGTTGGTCAGGATGATGTCGACCAGGTTCTTGCCGATGTCGTGGACGTCGCCCTTGACCGTCGCGAGCACGATCGTGCCCTTGGCCTGCCCGGCCTTGCGCTCCATCAGCGGCTCGAGCTGCGCCACGGCCATCTTCATGACCTCGGCCGATTGGAGCACGAACGGGAGCTGCATCCGGCCCGAGCCGAAGAGCTCGCCCACGGTCTTCATCCCGTCGAGCAGGTGGTCGTTGATGATGTCCAGCGGCGCATACTTCCCCAGCGCCTCCTCGATCGTCTCGCGCAGGTTCTGCTTCTCGCCGTCCACGATGTGCTCGCGCAGCCGCTGCTCGACGGTGAGCGTCGATCGGTCCTTCTTCACCGGCCCCGCCGCCTGGACGTCCTTGAAGAGCTCGATGTACGCTGCCAGCGGGTCAAAGCCCTCCCGGCGGCGGTCGTAGATCAGCTCCACGGCCGCGTTCCACTGTTCGTCGCTGATCTTGTTGCGCGGGAGGATCTTCCCCGCGTGAACGATCGCCCCCGTCAGGCCCGCCTCCCGCAGTTCGTGCAGGAGCGCGGAGTTGAGCACCAGCCGCGCGGCCGGCGAGAGGCCGAAGCTGGCGTTGGAAAGACCCACGACCGTCTGGCATTCCGGGAACGCCCGCGAGATCCGCCGCACGCCTTCGACCAGTTCGAGCGCTGACCTGCGGTCTGACTCCATGCCCGTCGAGATCGGCAGCACCAGGGGGTCAAAGAGGATATCGGCCGGGTCCATCCCCCAGTGCTTGACGGCGCGCTCAAACCCCCGCGCGGCGATCGAGTACTTGCGTTCGGCGGTGCGGGCCATCGAAGCCTGCTTGTCCTCGTCGATCGAGCCGATGACGACCGAGGCCCCGTAGGTCCGCGCCAGCTTCATCACCGCGTCAAACTTCTCCTCCCCATCCTCGAAGTTCGCGCTGTTGATGATCGACTTGCCGCCCGCGTGCTTGAGCCCCGCCTCGATCGTCTTGAGCTGCGTCGAGTCGACCATCAGCGGCGCATCGACCTGGCGCACCACACGCCGGACGATCTCCTCCATGTCGCGTGCGTTGTCGCGCCCCGCGTAGTCGACGTTCAGATCCAGCACATGTGCACCCTCGCGCAGCTGCTCCTTGGCCAGCGAGACGATCCCGTCCCAGTCCTCCTGCTCCAGGAGCTTCTTGAAGGCCCGGCTGCCCGAGGAGTTCATCCGCTCGCCCACGATCAGGAACGAGTTGTCCTGGCGGTAGTCGGTCGGCGAATACAGGCTGGTCACGCCCGGCGCAAAGACCTTCCGCTCGATCCTGGCCGGGGCCCGGCCCGATACAGCGCTCGCCAGCAGGCGGATGTGGTCGGGCGTCGTGCCGCAGCACCCGCCCACCAGGTTGACCCCGTCCTGCTCGACGAACCTGACCATCGCCTCCACGAACGGCTGCGGCTTGAGCGGATACTCCGTCCGACCCTCGACGAGCACCGGCAGCCCCGCGTTGGGCATCACCGAGACGCAGCGGTTCTCAAAGCCCGGGAGGCGGCCGTACCCCGACCCCATCCTGCCCCAGTGCTTGCCCAGGAAGTGCACATGCTCCGACATCTCCGTCGGGCCTGTCGCGCAGTTCAATCCCAGCGACGCGATCGGATACTGCGCCAGCGCCTGCGCGGCCGCCTCGATCGAAGAACCCAGCAGCATCGTCCCGGTCGTCTCGATCGTCACGCTGACGAGGATCGGGACATCCAGCGCCGTCTTGCCCTTCTCAGCCAGGGCCGCCAGCACGGCGTTGATTGTGCACTTGATCTGCAGCAGGTCCTGGCACGTCTCGATGATGAACGCATCCACCCCGCCGTCGAGCAGCCCGCGGGCCTGCTCCCGGTAGCTGTTGAACATCGCCTCCCAGGACGTATTGCCCAGGGTGATCAGCTTCGTCCCAGGACCCATCGAGCCCAGCACAAAGCGAGGCTTGTCCTTGGTGGAATGCCGGTCGGCCGCCGCACGCCCCACCTCGCCGGCCTTCTTCGAGAGTTCGTACGCACGCTCGGCGATGTCGAACTCGGCCAGCACAAGCGTGTTGGACCCGAACGAGTCGGTCTCGATGCAGTCGGCCCCCGCCTCCAGGTAGTTCTCGTGGATCCGCTGGATCACGTCGGGCCGCGTCGCCACGAGAATGTCCGTGCAGTTCTCGCACCCGCAGTAGTCCTCTTCGATCGTCAGGGGGACCTGGTGGATCTGTGTCCCCATGCCGCCGTCGCAGATGAGGATTCGCCGGGAAAGATGCTGGAGGAACTGGCTGGCCATCGTCGCGTCCCTTGGGGTTGAAATGCCGGCGTCACTGTAGGCCGGGTGGACGGGTCTATGCAGTTATCCGGATAATCGGATGGATGGCCGTGCACGCCGAATCCCCGCAGGCCCGGAGCGGCTTTGACTCCCAAAGAGGAATTCCGGTACGCTGGATCCGGGTGGGATTGTTTTCACAAGGTGAGGTGTGCGATGGCAAACCCGGTGGTCCACTTTGAGATCGGTGCACAGAACGCGGAAAAGCTCTCGGGCTTCTACGGCTCGCTCTTTGCCTGGAAGTTCAACGCCTACGGCCCCGCGCAAATGATCGATACCCAGACCAAAGACGGCATCATGGGCCACATCAATCAGCTCGGCCATCCTCCCCACAACTACTGCGTCGTCTATGTCCATGTCGACGACATCGCCGCGTACATCACCAAAGCGACGGGACTGGGCGGGCAGCTCGTCGTCCCCATGACCGAAGTGCCCGGCATGGGTCACTTCGCCTGGCTGAAGGATCCCGAGGGGAACCTGTTCGGATTGTGGAAGCCGGCCATGCCCGCGTAATGCGCTGTGCGGCCCTTCGCCCCGCCATCCGCCAATGTGCCGTGAAATACGTGCCGACCTTGACCGCACCGGGGGTATCGACACGGACGACTTCACCGCGTACGTGCCGGCCTTCGAGGCCGGATGCTGAACTCAGACAGGTTCGATTCTCACCACTCTCCTGGCCCTGACTTCCCGGCCCTTGCATGCCGTCACGGCTGTACCGTGGCGAATGGTTCCTGATCGCAATGGCGCCCTCATCCTGCCGGGCGATTGCCTGATAGCTCGCGTGCACGCCGAGCCGCATGAGGTTCTCGTGCGGGCAATACGCCCGTTGCCCCCGTTCGCGCAATTCTCAGATTTCCTGACAGTCGGTGGACACACACGACGCATGCATGCCGTCAGCACACTGCTGAGGCTGTCCGCACCGGTCGTGCGATTCCACCCAGCATCTAAGAAGGAGAGTTGCGATGGTTCTTAAGCATGGTCCCGTGGTGGGCGCGGTCGTCGCGATGTGCGGTCAGGCGTTCGGTAGCATCTCGCTCGGTGGCTTGACCACCCTCCCGGCGCCCGATCGCCCCCAGGGCGTCGCCTCGGCCGATTTCAACAACGACGGCAGGCCCGACATCGCCGTGATTTCCTACGCACAGGAGAAGATCACCTTCTTCTTCGGTACGACGCTTGGCTTCAGCACCGCCTCCAACCTCAACCTCCCCGTCGGTTCAGCGCCCACGGACATGAAGACGCTGGACTTTGACGGTGATGGGGACCAGGACCTGGCCATCGTCCTCAACAGCCAGGAGGTGGTCCAGATCTACGTCAACACCGGCGGCTTCTTCTCGCCCGGCCCGTCGATGGCGGTGGGGCGGGACGCACGCAGCCTGCACGTGCACGATCTTGACGGTGATGGTGACCAGGACATGGTCGTCGTCAACCGCGCCGACGACACGGTCACGGTCATCAGGGATGGCGGTGTGACCTTCACGAGCGTCGACATCGCCGCGGCGGCAGATCCGCGCGGTGTCGCCGCCGGCGATCTCACGGGTGACGGCATCGTCGACCTCGCCGTCACCAGCAACGATGACATGTCGGTCGTCGTGCTTCGCGGGACCGGCAACGGCTCCTTCGTCCCACAGCTCAACCTGGGCCTGGGTGGAACGCTTCGTCCCAGCGGCATCGCGGTGGGGGATATGAACGGCGACGGCCGCGACGACATCGTGATCACGTGCAGCGCCAACGCCCAGAACTTTGTCAGCATCATGCTCAACGCCGGCGGTGGAATCTTCAACGCCCCGCTGCACACCGCGACCGGTGGATTGAATCCCGGCGTCCTCGCCCTCGCCGACCTCGATGCCGACGGTGATCCTGACATCACCGCCGCGAACAGCGGCTCGGCTTCCGTGTGCGTTCTCACCAACAACGGCGCCGGCGGCGTCGGCGCAGCGCAGGTACTCGCCACCGGCGCCAACCCCGACTTTGTCTGTGTCCACGACCTGGGCGGAACCATCGCCCCCGAGATCATCGTCTCCAACCGCTCCGCCGGGACCGTCACGGTCATCGAGAACCTCACCCAGCCCGTTCTCTGCCCCTCCGACTTTGACGCTTCTGGATTCGTCGATGTCGAGGACTTCGCCCAGTTCGTCGCCGCCTTCGAAGCCGGGACCGATAACGCCGACATGGACGGTACGGGCTTTGTCGACACCGATGACTACGACGCATTCGTGGAAGCCTTCGAGTCAGGATGCTGATTCGACGCCAAGTGCGATTCCTTCCCCTCGCCCGCGGGGCCCGGTGAACGCCGGGCCCCGCACGCCTTTGGCCGGGGTACGGGTACTCCCAGGCAAATTGAAGATTGGATGACAGGCCCGCCGCGCGGTTGACGCATGCACACGGTCGGCCCGGCGTGTGCCGGGCCGCGACGATCCGCACCGAGTCAGGAGCAGCATCATGAAGACGACTTGCACGATCCTCGCCGCACACCTGGGGCTGGCCGCGTCCATCATCGCCGTGCCCGCCGGGCACGAAATGGTTGGCATCCCCTCGGCATGCATCGAAGCCCCGTGTGCAGCGCTCGCCGCCAAGGCCGGCAAGCTCGAGGCGCCACTGGCCTCAGGCGGCTCGCTCAAGGGCAAAGCCGCGTACACCGAGGAAGTGCTGAAGAACGGGAAGATCCGCCAGAAGCTTTCCTTTGAGATCCAGGGCGCTATCCCTGGCGTCAAGCTCGAGATCACCGTCAAGGGCGCCAAGCTCGGCCAGATTACGGCCGACAGCCTCGGCCGCGCCAAGCTTGAGCTCAAGGCCGGCGGCGATGATCCCGGTGCACTCAAGTCGCTGCCATCGCTGGTCGCGGGCGACGCCGCGACCGTCGGCGGTGCCTCGGGCAGGTTCGCCGCCAAGTAAGTCGAAAGAGCCTCATCGAGAATCGGCCAACCACTCCCGATTCAGCCATCGCAGCGCCAGGGGCCCGGAGCAGTCCGGGCCCCGGCCCTGCGCAGGCC
Source organism: Phycisphaerales bacterium (assembly GCA_035298585.1). Lineage (GTDB taxonomy): Bacteria > Planctomycetota > Phycisphaerae > Phycisphaerales > UBA1924 > JAEUJB01. The sequence continues at coordinate 7 of DATGXW010000228.1, read as the reverse complement.
TCGCCCG
>DATGXW010000227.1:0-10496 GCA_035298585.1 Phycisphaerales bacterium | reverse complement strand
GGTGGCGGCGGGGAAGCCGCGGGCGTGACGGGCATTTTTCTGTCCAAGCTCGACGGCACGGCCAAGGGGGGCATCGTCATCGCGATCAAGGATGTGACCTCGATCCCGGTGAAGTTCATCGGAGTCGGGGAGACCCCCGAGGATGTCCAGCCCTTCGATCCTGACTCGTTTGTCGAGGCCATGTTCTCCGAATGATGACGTTCGCAGAATGATGACCCGGAATCGCCCCGGTGTGCATGCGGAAGGGGGGCAACTGATCCGAACGCCGACGGAAGTTGGCGGTCAGCGCATCCTGCTACCCATTCCGCAGGGCGATAAGGCCCTGCACATGCGCGGAGGCTCTCCATGTCGAACCGTCTTTCCAAGCTGATCCTGCGTGCCGGCGTCCTCCCCCTCGTGGCGGCCGGTCTTCTGCCCCTGGCCCTCGCCGACCGTGCGGCGGCCCAGACCCGGGTGATTTCCAGGGCGGTGGTGGGCTCTCCGGGGATGGCCGGGGGCGGCAACCAGATCAGTACACGCAGCGTCGAGAAGTACGCCAGGATCCTGGAGTTGACGGACGATCAGCGTGAGACCGTCAAGTCCCTCCACGAGGGATACCAGGCGACCTACAAGGCCGCGGCCGACAAGCTCCAGAAGGAGCTCGAAGAGATCCGCGAGGCATTTGAGGACTCCCAGGATGGCAGCGTCTTTGCTGAACGCATGCCCCAGGCCCAGAAGCAGTTCCGCGAGGCGTCGAACAAGGCCGAGGCGGAGTTCTTCAGCGATTTCAAGGTGGTTCTCAACGAGCAGCAGGGCGCGAGGTGGGAAAAGGTCGAGCGTGCACGCCGCCGCGAGACGCTGCTTCGAGGGGGCTCTCTGAGCGGTGATTCGGTCGACCTGACGGAAGTGGTGGAAGGGCTGAAGCTGACCGGCACTCTTGAACCGATCCACGAGGCGGTGAACCAGTATGAGGTGGACCTTGATCGGGTCCTCCAGTCAAAGAAGTCGATGATGGACAAGCAGTCCGACATCGCGCTCAACGGGATCCTGAACATCGACGACCTGCGCAAGCGTTCGGACGAGATGAAGGAGATCAGCGGGAAGATCAAGCAGGTCAACCAGGACTATGCCCGCCGGATCGAGCAGGTCCTTCCCGACGATGTCCGCCCGGCGTTCAGCGCCGCGGTCAAGCGCCAGACGTTCCCCCGCGTGTACAAGGTCTCGCAGGTCTCGCGAACGATGGACGCGGCCCTCAAGCTGAGCGACCTTGACAGCAACCAGAAGGAATCGATCCGGGCGCTGAAGGAGAGCTATGACCGGCAGGTCGCCCCGCTCAACGACGCGTGGGCGGCGGAGATCGAAAAAGATGAGATGGACCCCGCGAACATGTCCTTCGGGGACGGCACGACCTCGGTCCGCATCAATACGTCGGGCGGCGGGAACGATGAAGACCAGAGTCCCCTTGCCAAGGCCCGCAAGGCCCGCAGGGAGCTTGATGAGAGCATCAAGGAGCGGCTGATGAACACGCTCAACCCGGCGCAGCGTGAAAAGCTCCCCAAGCCCGGCACGGCGCCCGGAGAAGGCGGCGAGGGGGATGAGCTCCTCGACGACGCCGGCGTGGTCGGCGGCGTGATCATCGCGCCCCGGTGACTTTCTGGGTACGGAAGATTGCCGCCTGTCAATCCCTTGTGCACCGGACGGGTTGTTTGCCTGTACAATCAAGTGGCCGGAACGTTCCCGGTGGATTTCCATAGACCGTATCTGGAGGTAGGTCCATGAGCCTGATGCGTCATGCTGCGGCGATGGTCAAGGGTGCCCGTACGCTCGTTCTCTCGTGCGTCATGGCGGCCGGGTCGGTGGGAGTGGCCGGGGCGATCGGCCTCACCGCCGCGCCCGCGCAGGCCCAGATGTTCCAGATGATGGGTGGCCCGGGGATGGACGGCTCGATCTCGAAGCGGTCGATCCAGCTTTATGGAAAGATCCTGGGCTTTGACAAGGACCAGGTCGAGACCATGCTGACGCTTCACGAGGGGTATGTTTCCGAGCACCGCGGCATCAATGAAGAGATGCAGGGGTTCATGAAGCGCAAGCAGGAAGAGGCGATGGAATCGCAGGACTGGGCCGCGTTCCAGAAGGAAGTGCCTCAGAAGCAGCGGGAGTTCGCCAAGCGGATGATGACGGCCCAGGAGACCTTCCTCGCCGACATCAAGGGCCTGTGCTCACCCGAGCAGGAGCAGCGCTGGCCCGCCCTCGAGCGTCAACGCAAGCGTGAGACGTATCTCCGCATGCCCTTTGTCGCCGGCGTGTCGGTCGACGTCGTGGATTGTGCACGCCGCGTCGGCATGGCCCCCGAGGAGGGCAAGGCCACGCCGGAGATCGCCGAGGCGCTCGAGCAATATGAACTGACGCTCGACCGCAAGCTGGTGGACGTCGAGCGCATGGCCAAGGACGCGGAAGAGAAGGTCATGAAAATGACCGAGAACATGGACTTCCAGAAGATCCAGGAAGTGCTCAAGAAGTTCAGCGATGAGGCGATCCTGATCCGCAACATCAACCGCGACGGCGCCCGCCGCGTCTCGGCCCTCCTGGCCGAGGATGTCCGGGGAAAGTTTGATGAAGAGGTCCAGCGCCGCAGTTTCCCCCGCGTCTACCGCAAGCCCTACGTGAGCCGTGCGATCGACGCGGCCGTGAAGCTTGACAACCTCGACGCCGAACAGAAGTCGGCGATCAGCGCCCTGAAGGAGTCGTACGCACGCGAGGCCGCCCCCCTGAACGAGAAGTGGTCCTCGGCGATCACCACGCGCGAGGACAAGGAGGGCAGCCCCTTCCTGAGCATGATGAACTGGGGCGGTCAGCAGAAGGACAACCCGGTCACCGAGGCGCGCAAGGCCCGCACGGAGCTTGACAAGAGCTACAAGGAAAAGCTCATGGCCCTGCTGAAGGATGACCAGAAGAGCAAGCTCCCCAAGGAAGATGCGTTGCCGCAGGGAATGAACGCACAGCAGGCGGAGATGATGGGGGACTTTGACATGGGGATGGACGCCGAAGAGGAGATCGAATAACTGCGGCGTTCCGGGTTCTGGTGTGCAACAAACGGTGTTTGTTCGCGTTACGCATGAGGCATGGGATAGCGATCAGTCCGGCCATGTCCCCTCCCGTCGATGCGACGGGGGTTGTTGGGGTCTGGTTCGGTCTCGGAGCGTGCACGGATGACGACACTCTCGCAAGACCTCGGCAAGGGCGTTGCCGGGGTCCAAGAGGGGGCTGCTGGAGGGAAGGGCCGACCCATCCTCGAGCAGCTTCCTGACATCGATCAGGCTGCGGCCCGCTCGGCGACCGCCGAGCAGGCTGTCCGTCTGCGTGCAGTCCCGTACGCCTTCGCGAACGGCCGGATCCTGGTCGCGATGCTCGATCCCCTCGACTACGCGGCGTCGGATGAGATCTCGGTCACGGCCTCCAAGCCGGTGGTCCGGGTCGGCGCGACGGCCGAGGTCTTTGAACAGCTTCTCCGCAGCGCCTACGGGATCACCGCGGCCCAGATGGCCGCCCGTCTTGCGGGGCAGGATGAGCCGTCCGACGACCTTTCGGGGAATCTCGAATCGGTCGAGGCCGAGGACCTGCACCGGATGGCCGAGCAGCCCTCGCTCATCAACCTGGTGAACCTGATCATCCTCGAAGCGATCCGGGCCCGGGCGAGCGACATCCACGTCGAGCCCTTCGAGAAGTCTCTGAGCGTCAAGTATCGGGTCGACGGCGTGCTGGCGGCGCAGGAATCTCCCCCGCGGCACCTGCAGGCCGCGATCACCAGCCGCATCAAGATCATGGCGGGGATGAACATCGCCGAGCGGTACGCCCCGCAGGATGGGCACATCACGCTGCGGTTTGAGGGTCGCAAGATCGACATCCGCGTCTCGACGGTGCCGACGATCTACGGCGAATCGGTCGTGATGCGAATCCTCGACAAGGAGTCGATCAAGCTCGACCTTGAAGCGCTGGGGATGCGGTCGGTTGACCGCGACGTCATGGCCCGGTGGATCGACCTGCCGCACGGCATGGTGCTGGTCACCGGTCCCACGGGTTCGGGCAAGACGACCTCGCTCTACGCGGCCCTCACCAAGCTCTACGACCCCAAGCTCAAGATCATCACGATCGAGGACCCGGTTGAGTACGAACTGAGCGGCGTCAACCAGATCCCGGTCAATCCCAAGCGAGGCCTGAGCTTTGCGCAGGGGCTGCGGTCGATCCTCCGCCAGGATCCCGACGTCATCATGGTGGGAGAGATCCGAGACGCCGAGACGGCGGACATCGCCGTGCGGGCCGCGCTCACGGGCCACCTGCTCTTTTCGACGCTGCACACCAATAACGCCCTGAGCGCTGTCGGCCGCCTGCTCGACATGGGGATTGAGCCTTTCCTCCTCTCCAGCGTGCTCGAGGGGATCATGGCCCAGCGCCTCGGACGCAGGATCTGCCAGCACTGCAAGACGCCCACCCCTCTCCCGGAGGTGTGCAAGCACCGCCTCTCCCCCGCCGAGCTTGCGATGTTCCCCGGCGGCATGTGCTTCAAGGGCGCGGGGTGCGACCGCTGCGACGGCTCGGGGTACCGCAGCCGCGTGGGGTTCTACGAGATGGCGCCGATGTCCTCGGAGCTCCGCCGTGCCGTCGCGGAGCGTGCAACGCCCCAGCAGCTCCACCGCATCATGGGACCCGGGTACGTCACCATGCGGCGGGACGGAATCATGAAGGCCGCGCAGGGGTTCACGACCATCGACGAAGTTCTCCAGGCCACGCAGGACGCGGAGGAAGTGCCCCACCTGGCGTGAGTTTCCAGCCTGTCCCCGCGTCGTACCTCGACAAGCAGTTCAGCAGAGTCTCAGAGCCGATGCCGACCTTCGCGTACAAAACCATTTCCGGTGGACCCGCCGCGACCATCCAGGCGATCGATCGACCCTCGGCCGTGCGTGAACTCATGCGCAAGGGGATCACGCCCGTCTCGGTGGAAACCGTCGAGATGACCGCGCCCCGGACCGAGCCGGGCGCTCCCAGGCAGCCCGCCAAGGCAAGGCCCGCCGGCGCTTCAGCGCTGGGCGGGCCGCAGAACGCACTCTTTGCTTCACGGGCCATGTCGCGGACCGAGGTCGCCTCGTTCATCCGCGAGCTCGCGACGGCGATCCAGGCCGGGCTGCCCCTTGTGCAGTCGCTCAAAACCATCTCGCGCCAGGGCCGCAACGACAAGCAGCGTGTCGTGCTCGAGAAGTGCATCGCCGAGGTCGAGCACGGCCGGAGCCTCGCCGACGCCTTTGCCGCCAACGGCAACGAGTTCAACGAGCTGATCATCAACATGGTCCGCGCGGGCGAAGCCTCGGGCAAGCTCGAGGAAGTCCTGCACCAGGCGGCCGACCTGCTCGACCGCGATGTCAAGCTGCGCCGGAGCATCATGTCGGCGACGCTCTACCCCTTCATCCTGTTCATCATGCTGGTGCTGGCGGTGATCGTCATCGTCACCTTCATCGTTCCCCGTGTGCTCGAATCCGTGAAGGGGAGCGCGATGACCCTGCCGCTCCCGACCCGGATCGTCGAGGGTATCGCGGGCTTCTTCGGCGGGTACTGGTGGGCGATCATTCCCGCGGTGGTGGTGGGGGTCTACGGCCTGGGGTCGCTGTATGCACGCCCTGATTTCAGGCTGTGGTTCGACACCACGATCCTCAAGGTGCCGATCCTGGGTCGGCTGCTGCGGGATGTGGCGGTGGCGCGGTTCACCCGGACGCTGGGGACGCTCACCTCCGCGGGGGTCCCGATCCTCCAGTCGCTGAGGATCACGCGCGGGACCCTGGGCAACAAGGCGATGGAGCGCGTGATCGACGAGGTGACCGAGCAGGTCGCCGCGGGCAAGACGATCGCCGATCCCATGGAGAAGAGCGGGTATTTCCCGCCGATGCTCGTCCAGATCGTGAACCTGGGGGAGCGATCCGGCCGCCTCGATGAGATGCTCCGTCAGGCCGCCAGGAGCTTTGAAGAAAGAACCGAGGTCAGCGTGAAGCTCTTCACGACCGCGCTGCCCCCGATCCTGGTCGTCTTCCTCGCCGGGTGCGTCGGGTTCCTGGTCCTTGCGATCCTGCTCCCCATGCTCCAGGCTCAGGATGCGATCCGGTGATGGATGGAAGTTGCCGTAGGTATTGAACGCTCCAGCGCGGACCGCGCTGGTTCTGCGACAGGTTTGGTGTACGACTCGGAGAATGCCATGAAGTCTCGCATCGAAATGGTCCGCACTCCCCGCCGCGCCGGCGGCTTTACGATCATCGAAGTCATCGTCATCGTCGTGATCCTGGGCGTGATCGCCGCGGTGATCGCGCCCCGCCTGCTCGGACGCATCGGGCAGTCGAAGCAGTCGGTCGCCAAGGCCAACGCCAGCTCGCTGGCCAACCAGGTGCGCGGCTTCGCCGCCGACTTCAGCATGCCCGAGTCGGGGGCGAGCATCAACGTCCTGTGGGAGAAGCCCAGCAATATCAGCGACACCGACTGGGCCGGCAAGGGCCCCTACGTCGAGAACCCCCAGCAGCTCGTCGACCCCTGGGGCAACCAGTACATCCTCCGCATCCCCGGCGAGAAGAACGTCGACTTCGACATCGTGAGCTACGGCGCTGATGGCCAGCCCGGGGGCGAGGGTGAGAACGCCGACATCGTTGCGCCCTGAACCCCGGTGCCCCTGAACCCTGATGCCCCTGAACCCGATGCTGCACACCCCCATTGTGCACAAACCCGCCCCCCTGATCCCTCGGCGCTGGCGTGAACCATGACCTCCCCGGGTGCGACAACCTCGATCAGGCACGGCTTCACGCTCATCGAGCTGGTGGTGGTGCTCATCATCCTGGGGATCGTGAGCGGGATCATCGTCCCCCGGCTGCTCTCAGGTTCGAGCCGGGCCGCCGAGGCGGATGTCCGGCGGGTCGCCGAGCTCGTCTCCGCCGCGGGCCGGCGCGACACGATGACCTCGCAGCAGATCGCGATCGACTACGACGGCACGCAGTTCTCGCTGATGGTCCTCAAGATGCCCACGGCGATCGAGGCGGCCCGCGGCGTCCTTCCCCAGTGGATCCGGGACACCCTGAGCATGCCCGTCCAGCTCGCCGACGCGACGCTGAACAGTGTTTCGATCGACGGCGCGGAGCTTGATCCCAAGCACTTCCGGATCGAGTTCCTCCAGCGCGGGCAGCGACCGGGCGTGGTCATGCTCTTCGGGCAGGTGCGCGGGTCGGCGAGCTGGACGGTGGCGCTCCCCGCGGGCGCGTTCAGGGCGAACGTCCTGGGTGGTGAGGATCGACTGGCGGGAGCCGACGCGACGATCATCGACCTGGATCTTGCCGGGAAGGGGGAAGAGCCATGGTGAAGCCTGTACGCCGCGGCGTGATCCTCGTCGACGCGATCGTGGGAACGATCATGCTGGGGATCGCCCTGGCGGTGATGCTGGGCATTCTCTCCCGCGCGGTGGGTTCGCAGACGCAGGGTGAGGAGTTCCAGAACGCCGCGAACCTGCTCGATGAACAGCTCAACCTGGTCCTCGCCCGCGGCGCGGACTCCTACGGAAAGGAGTACCAGCTGGAGGGGCCGTGCGAAGCGCCCTTTGCACACTACCGCTACAAGCTCGCCATCGACGGCGGACAGGGTGGAAATCCATTCCACGTCGTGGCAACCGTCTTCTGGCTGAGCGGCGGGCGGGAGCGCTCTGCCAGTTGTGAAACGTACATCGCCCCGCGGCTGGGCGATGACCCCGATCCCATCCGCCGCCCGGGCGAAACCATCAACCGCGACTTCTGACCGTGAGTGCACGACGCCGCAACATCCTCGCACGCAGGGCCCCGCGCGGGTTCACGCTCATCGAGCTGATCGTGGGCGGGGTGGTCGTCTCGATCATCGGCGCGGGGATCGTCTCGGCGGTTTCGAGCATGCTCAAGGCCAAGGCACGGGCCGTCGCGCGCCAGCAGGCCTTTTCGCGCGCAGACGCCGCCGGCGCACGCATCGCCACCGACATCGCCTCGGTCGTCCGCGATGCCGATCTCCAGCAGTGCCGCGTCCAGATCAGCGACGGACCCGCCGGACCTTTCCAGCGTGATGTCCTCATGGTCCTGACCCGTTCGCTCCGCCTGGTGCGCGGACGCGAGGAATTGCCCGAGGGCGGGGAGTACGAGGCCGCGTACAAGATCGACGGGGCGGGCTCGGCGATGGGCCTGTGGCGGCGGTGCGACCCGGCCTTTGATCGTGCACAGGACGCCGGCGGCATCGCCTCGCTCCTGGCCCCGTCGGTGACATCGTTCAGCGTCGAGGCGAGCGACGGCAAAACGTGGTTCACGACCTGGGATTCAGATTCTGACGGCATGCCGCACGCGATCCGAGTGGTCATCCGGGCACAGTCGGATGATTCGTCCGCCGACGCGACGGTACGGCGCGTGGTCGCGATCGACCGGACGCCGATCCCCCCCGACACCACGGAATCTTCGACTTCGAGCCAGACCGGCGAGGGATCCTCCGGCGGATCCGCGGGGACGGGAGGCTCGGGTCAATGACACGCCAGCCTCGCAGAACGTGCACACCGCGTCCCAGCTTCGTGACCCTCACGGTGCTGTGGGTGATCGTGATGGCCTCGGCGGTGATCGCGATCGTCCAGGCGGCCTCCTTCGGGCAGGCCTCGGCCGGCAGGGAGGCCCTTGCGCGGGCCCGGGCGTACTGGGCCGCGCGTGCGGGCGTCGAGTTTCAGCTCGCGGCTGTCGAGGCCGGCACGCAGAACCCCGATCCCGACGACGCCTTCACGCTCATCGAGGACATGGACGCCGTTTCCGATGGCACGGTCGCGGGAGCTTCGTTCCGCGTGTTTCACAGCACGGTCGGGGGTGAAGTTCCCGGCCCGATCGACGCCGCCTCGAAGATCAACATCAACAAAATGACCGCCGAGGATCTGATGGCGCTCCCGTTCATGACGGAAGATGTCGCCCAGTCCATCCTCGACTGGATCGATCCCGATGAAGACCCCAATCCCCTCGGAGCGGAGGCGGCCTACTACCAGGGCCTTCCCTTCCCCTACGAGCCGCGCAACGGCCCGATGCGATCGCTCTTTGAACTCGAGCTCGTCGCCGGCGTCGAACCCTGGTACGTCCGCGGGGAGGATTGGAACCTCAACGGCATCCTCGATCCCAACGAGAACGACGGGAACGCCTCCGATCCTCCAGACAACGCCGACGGCATCCTCGATGCAGGGTGGTCCGCGATCATCACGGCCGAAAGCCTCGATGGCGGCTGGTCGGCGTCGGGCCAGGCCCGGCTCAATCTCACCGAGGCCAGCGAGTCCGACCTGGTCGCGCGGACCCAGATGACCTCCGACCAGGCCAAGATCGTCATCGACTACGTGAACCTCCAGACCTCGGCGACGATGGGCGATTTCCTCCGCAGGACGCTCCAGCAACTCTCCGCCCAGCTGGGGACCGGCCAGGGACAGCAGCAGACCCGCGTCCAGCCCCTCTCCGATGAACAGCTCACCGCCCTCCTGGCCGAGTGTGAGATCAACCGCGACACCTCGCTCCCCCCCCAGCCGGGCAAGCTGAACATCAACACCTGCGACTCGCGGATCTTTGAATACCTCCCCTCGGTTGACTCCACCCTGGCCGACAACATCATGGCCGAGCGGGATGCGCGGCGGCAGGGGTTCCTTTCGCTCGTCGAACTCAAGGCCGTCCCGGGGATGACCAACCAGGCGCTGGCCGCGCTCTACGACGTGGTCGACGTCAGGACAAACGTTTTCGTGGTAACCTCTCGGGGCCGGGATGATGCGACGGGGATCGAAGTTGAAATAACCGCGGCGATCGATCGTTCATCACTCCCGGCACGCCTCATCTCGGTCACCATCAAGTAGCCGTGTGCATCACGCACACGGCCGCGACGGGGCGCTGTTCACTCCGCATTCACCGGGTTCTTCTATCGGGGTTCGTACACAGGCATGGCAGCCAAGGCACGCGACAACTTCTCGGACCGGATCCTGGCGGTCGTACAGACCGCCGCACAGTCGACGCGCATCCTCGCCGTGCAGGCGGAGGCCGGCGGCATCAGGCTCCTGGAAGCCAAGACCGTCTCGGGTTCACCCGCCGCAGCGATCGACGCCATCTGGCAATCGCACGGCCGGGGCCGGATCCTCCGCATCGTTCCCGGCAACAATTCCGTGTGCAGGATCGGCTCGGCGGCCACCGGCTCCGACGCCGAGACCATCGCGGCCCTCTCGCTCGTCGGTGAAGCACTCCTCCCGACCGATGTCCCCTCGCACCGCCGCGCGGCCGGTGTGCTTCCCGCCGCCGTGACGGGGGCGGAGGGTGATTCACGCGTTCTGGCGACCGCATGGATCGGGACGCCACCCGCGTCCATATCAGCCAGGCCCGCGTCGCGCGGCGTCGATGTGCCCGAACTGTGGATCACGCAGGTGGGTGCACTTGCCGCGTGCCTGGGCGGGGCCGGCATGGCGGCCTACGTCGACGCGGACG
>DATGXW010000226.1:0-6074 GCA_035298585.1 Phycisphaerales bacterium | reverse complement strand
GGCCACCGCGTCTACAAGAACGGCGACCACCGTGCGCCGATCCTCCACAAGCTCGGTCGAGCGATCGCCGCGACCGACACCCGCAACCCCGGCGGCCACCATGCGAGCAAGTGGTTTGACCTGGGCGAACAGGTCCAGAAGATCATGCTCGACAAGAAGAACATCCACCCTAACGTCGACTTCCCCTGCGGCATGACGTATTTCACGATGGGCATCCCGGTCCCGCAGTACACGCCGATCTTCGTCGCGTCACGCATCACCGGCTGGTGTGCACACATCATCGAGCAGCACGCCAACAACCGCATCATCCGCCCGCTCAGCAAGTACACGGGCGAAGCGCCCCGGAAGTGGTGAGCTTGAGGGCACTGGGCACTGGGCACTGGGCACTGGGCACTGGCGATTGAAATGAAGGCACGAGAGCCCCGGCAGATGCCGGGGCTTTTTCACTTCAGCGAGTATCAGGTCGGTGGAGAAAAAAAGAACGGGGCCGCGGCGGCCCCGTTCCTGAAGTCAGCATGTCCGCAAGGCGTGTGCTTACTTCACGCCGTCCTTGCTCGCCATCAGCTTGATGAAGTCGACGCAGCGTGACGCATACCCGGCCTCGTTGTCGTACCAGCTCACGACCTTGAAGAACCGCTTGTTGAGCTCAATGCCGGCCTTGGCGTCAAAGATCGAGCTGCGGCGGTCGCCGATGAAGTCGCTCGAGACCACTTCTTCTTCGGTGTAGCCCAGGATCCCCTTCATCGCGCCCTCGCTCGCGGCCTTCATCGCCGCGTTGATCTCGGCGAGCGAGGTGTCCTTGCCCGTCTTGAACGTCAGGTCCACGGCCGAGACGTCCGCGGTCGGCACGCGGAACGACATGCCCGTGAGCTTGCCCTTGAGTGCAGGGATGCACAGCGTCACGGCCTTGGCCGCGCCGGTGCTGGCGGGGATGATGTTCTGGTAGGCGTTGCGGCCGCCGCGCCAATCCTTCTTGCTCGGGCCATCCTGCGTCGGCTGCGTCGCCGTCGCGGCGTGCACCGTTGTCATCAGGCCTTCCTCAAGCCCGAAGGCGTCGTTGATCACCTTGGCGATCGGCGCCAGGCAGTTGGTCGTGCACGACGCATTGGAGATCACCGTGTGCTTGGCCGGATCGTACTGCTCGTGGTTCACGCCCAGGCAGAAGGTCGGCACCACGCCCGGCTCGCTCTTGGTCGGAGCCGAGATGATCACTCGCCTTGCCCCCCCACCATTGATGTGGAGCTGCGCCTTCTCACCCTCCGTGAACAGGCCGGTGCTCTCGAGGACGTAGTCGACGCCCAGGTCCTTCCACGGGAGCTTGGCGGGATCCTTCTCGGCGGTGGTCTTGGTGACCTTGCCGTTCACGGTGAACGAGTTCTCCGTGGCGGTCACCTCGGCGTGCTTGCCGTTGAGGGTGAACTGGCGGTGCATCGTGTCATACTTGAGCAGATACGCCAGGTTGTCGGCGGGGACCAGGTCGTTGACCGCCACGAACTCGATCCCCTGCTCGGTGCCGATGCGGTAGACCAGGCGACCGATGCGACCGAACCCGTTGATGCCGACGCGAATTGCCATGGGGTGCTTCCTTGTCCAAACTCAGTGGTCGGCACGACCTGCCGACGGGTTCACGCTTGAAAACCTGCCGCGGCGTGGCGCGGGTGCGGGTCCGGGCCACGCGTGCGGGGAGCGGCACGCACACCCTTGAGATGCACGCCCGTCCCGCAGAGTCTCCGGAATTCCACGCTCGTGTGCGTTCCAGAGAGAAGTCCAGCCCGAAACCAACACCGACGTTAGGGGAGTTCCACCGGTGTTTTCTAGCGCTGGGCGGGGAGGGTTTGAGCCTGCCGACGCCGGCCGGCGTGTCCCCGAGGCACACCCCACCAACACCCTGCGAACGCCGCTATCATCCGGGCTCTTCACTTCCCGGAGACCTTGAGCGATGAAGATCCACGAGTACCAGGGCCGCGACCTCCTCTCCAAGTACGGCATTCCGGTCCCCTCCGGCCAGGTGATAACCTCGTTTGAACACGCCGCGACGGTCTTCAAGTCGGCCACGGCGGGGATGGGTTCGCCCGTGGCGGTCGTCAAGGCCCAGGTGCACGCCGGCGGACGCGGCAAGGCCGGGTTCGTCAAGCTCGTCAAGACCCCCGACGAAGCGGCCGACGCGGCCAAGTTCATGCTGACCAACCGCATGAAGTCTCCCCAGACGCCCCCCGAAGGGCTCGAAGTAACCAAGCTCCTGGTCGCCTCGGCGGTCGATATCGCCGACCGTGCCGGGGGGGGCAAGGAAGAGTTTTATCTTGCCATCACGACCGACCGCCGCACGCGGCGGAACATCCTGATCGCCTCGCGCGAGGGCGGGGTGGAGATCGAGCAGGTTGCACACGACCGGCCCGAGGCGATCATCAAGGAGCCGCTGCACCCCTTGCTGGGCCTGCAGGACCATCAGGCCCGCCGTGTCGCCTTCGCGCTGGGGCTCAAGGGCAAGCACGTCGCGCAGGCGGCGGACATCATGGTCAAGCTCGCCCGGCTCTTTGTCGAGAAGGATTGCGTCCTGGCGGAGATCAACCCCCTGGTGATCGCGACCAGCGGGACCGAGTCGTCGGTGATCGCGATCGACGCCAAGTTCAACTTCGATGAGAACGGGCTCTTCCGGCACCCGGAGATCGCCGAGTTGGCGGATCCTTCGGAAGAGACGCCCGCCGAAGCGCGTGCACACAAGTTCAACCTGTCGTACATCCCGCTCGACGGCAACATCGGCTGCCTGGTGAACGGTGCAGGCCTCGCGATGGCGACGATGGACATCATCAAGCTGCACGGGGGCGAACCGGCCAACTTCCTCGACGTGGGGGGCGGCGCGACCGAGGAGGCCGTGACCGAGGCCTTCGGGATCATCCTCTCCGACCCCGCGGTCAAGGGCGTGATGGTCAACATCTTCGGCGGCATCATGAAGTGCGACGTGATCGCCCAAGGCATCATCAACGCCGCACGGGGCTTCAAGAACAAGGACGGCTCGGTGGGCTTCAAGGTCCCGCTGGTCGTCCGTCTCGAAGGCACGAACGTGGACGCGGGGCGGAAGCTCTTGGAAGGTGCACGGGGTGATATCCCGACGATGCAGGCGGCCACGGACCTGACGGATGCGGCGGGGAAGATCTGTATGGCGGTGAAGGGGTAAGGGCTGTCCCGAAACCTCGTGAACCACCTATAGGAGAGGCTCTAAAAAGTGTCAGCGCAATCGAACAAATCTCAGAGAGCTATCGCGGAGGCATGGATCTCAAAGCACGGGATAGGCCTAGAGCTGCGCACCGCAAAGATCTTTGAGAAGATAGGTCTGCATACTACTCATTCAGTTGTCATTCCCGACAAAGCTTCGGATTCGACAGTGGAGATTGATGTTGTCGCAAGACAGCATTTCGAATTTGAAACACCCGACCAAACTGGGTATACAGTAGAATTTAATTGCGCGATTGAGTGCAAGTGGTCAAGGCAGTCGCCCTGGATACTAATGAATAAAATATCATCTCGCGAGCGCCCAGGCGCACTTTACCACCTCATGGGCTCTTGGGATTTGAAGAGACTCCGTCCACATCATCGTCGTGGACTTCTTAAAGGGGATCCCGTCCAAACATTTTATTCTTCATCCGTTTCAAAGACTGACGATTCAAAGGGTGACGACGCAGCTTATCGGATTCTTCGGAAATTTTCCAGAGCCTGTGAATTGTTTCATAAGACCGATTCCCTTCCAGACGATCTCTATGGTGTTTTAGTGCTGCCTATAATTGTAGTCGATGGCGACCTCTTTATCGCCTACCTGGATAGTTGTTCACAAGAACTGCAACTCGAAGACTGCACGCATGGTCGCATTATTTGGAAGCACAACAACAGGCCGCATGCAATTGAAATATGTTCCTATAAACACTTGCCAGAGTATTGCGAGCGCCTCAAGCTGGAACTGGAAATGTGGCGAAATGCCATTCAACAGTCGTTTCCGCGAAAATATCCGTAAGTTGTTTGCTACTTTTGCGATAGTTTGTTGCATTGAAGCTCATTGACCGGCCGTGACATGATCGGTTGGTGACACCGAAGTCTCGACTTCCTTTGCACACACGAGAATTGTCGAACCTGTTCGCACTCCACGTGACCCTGTCATCCCCGATCACGCTCCGCCGTGTGCGGTGCTGCAGGGCGTCTTCGCACGCTGCGGAGGGGAATGGGATGGGTTCGCGGTGTCGGTCGAGGAGTTGCTCGACGCGGGAGAGACGATCGTGGCGCTGGGCCGGTACCACGGCACGTACAAGGCGACGGGCAGGGTCCAGAGCACACAGATGGCTCATGTATGGCGGATCCGGGATGGCAAAGTTGTGCGGTTCCAGCAGTACGCCGACACGCTGCACGTAGCTCGGGTGATTGGATCTGCGTAAAGGGACCCATCGCAGGGGCGTGCGGGAGCACCTTTGGTGTGCACGCAAGCTCCGGCGATCTACCGCTCAGGGCTGTTCAATCCGCCCCGTCAGGTTCGCCGCGACCGCGATCAACTCCGCCGGCTCCACCGGCTTCGAGACGTGCACCTGGAATCCCGCCATCATCACGCGCCGGCGATCTTCTGCACGTGCGTAGGCGGTGAGCGCTGCACAGGGGGTCCGCTTGAGCGATCGACGCGATTCGAGCGCACGCAGCTGGCGTATGAAGGAGTAGCCATCCTCACCCGGTATCCCCAGGTCGCTGATGATGAGATCAAACTCCGCCTCGTTGACCTGCACCATCGCCTCGACAACGGAGCCCACCGAGACGACCTTCGCCCCCTGATCGATCAAGAGCCGGCGTACAAAGTCGCGTGCATCGGCTTCATCCTCCAGGATGAGGATCCGGACCCCCCGCAGGCAGTCGGAGGATGACAGCGAACCGACCGGTACTTCCGAGACCGGGTGCGGTTCCTGGTGCGGTCCGCCGCTGATCGAGCGGATCGGGAGCGTCACGGTGAAGACCGAACCCATGCCCGGGCCCGCACTCTCGACCGAGATGCTCCCGCCGTGCATCTCGGTCAGGTGGCGCACGATCGAGAGCCCCAGCCCCAGACCGCCGAATGAACGCGTCGTGGAGGCATCTGCCTGGCGGAAACGGTCAAACACGTGCGGCAGGAAGTCACGTGGAATGCCCACGCCATTGTCGCGAACGTTCAGTTCGACGTACGAGCCCGACCGCTTGAGCTCGACGTGCACCATCCCGCCCTTGGGCGTGAACTTCACGGCGTTGCTCAAGAGGTTCCAGATCACCTGCTGCAGCCTCTGCGGATCGCCGCTCACGGAAATGCCCTGGAGCGGATCGACCGTCTTGTGCAGGCGGATCGTCTTGGCCTCGGCGGCGAACTGGATCGTCGCCAGCGCGGATTCAAGCACCTCGGGGAGTGACACCGGCTGCACGTCGAGGCGGAGCTTGCCGGAGTTGATCCGGCTCATGTCGAGCAGGTCGTTGACCATCTGATTCTGAACGCGCGTGTTGCGGTCGATGATCTCCAGGCCCTTGGCCAGATCCGTCTGAGCCGTGCCGCTGCGCAGGAGATGGACCCATCCCTGGATGGCGTTGAGGGGAGTCCGAAGTTCGTGGCTCAGCGTGGCGACGAACTCGTCGGTGAGGCGGTTGATGCGTTCAGCCTGTGCACGCGCGGCCCGCTCGCTCTCGATGGTCTGGTCCTTCTCCTCGCTTGCACGCTTGAGGACCGAGTTGTGGCTGATGAGGTCGCTCGCCTGCTCGACGAGCTTGAGGACGAGCGCCTCGCGAAAGTCCCGCGCGATCGCGACATCGGCGGACGACCACGGCAGGCTGCGGCCCCTCACGGTCTCTTTCCAGAGCGCAAACGAGCCGCGGGGGCTGAGCCGGGCGGGCGCATCGCCCTTGGCGACCGACTTGGCGGGGTCACCCGCCCAGTTGACGACGCGGACCTGCTCGGGCCGGAACCAGATGACGCACTGCCTTCCGGTGCGTGCGAGCGGCACCGCGAGAATGCCGCTGGCGACGGGAATAACGTGCGACTTGTTGATGACGCCCGAGAGCTTGTCGGTGGCGAAGACGTCGGT
>DATGXW010000225.1:0-9633 GCA_035298585.1 Phycisphaerales bacterium | reverse complement strand
CCCCCATCCCCCCCCCGCGTGCAGCCGCTTGCCGCCATCCTCTCGGTCGCCACGATTGTCTTCCTGCTCGCGCAGATGCTGATCGACCACCTCCGCCACAAGGTGGACCTCCTCAGCACGCGCAACATCTTCTACCTCGGGCTCATCAACTTTCAGTTCTTCCCCATCGCGACCTCGCTCGCCGTCGACAGCTACATGCGCAAGCTCATCCCCGGCAACCCCGGCCTCGCCGGGATGATCTTCGTCGGGATGTCATGGCTCTTCCTGCTCATCTTCAACATCATCTACTACCGCGGCTGGATCGGCTGGGGCATGGCCCGCTTCATCCGCTCAAGCTTCCCCGTCCCCTCGCCCAACACGCTGATGGTCCTGGCGGTCGTCTTCCTCATCCTGGGAGCCGTCAACCGCTTCTTCATCATGACCATCCCCCTCATCAACACGCTGGGCGCGATCTTCTCGATCGGCTTCCTCAGCGCCGCCGCCGGCTGCGCCATCTGGGCGTGGCTGCCGCGCATGTGGAACCCCATCTACGCCATCCCCGCCGCCATCGTCACGCTCGGCTCCATGCTCGTCTCCATGCACCTGAG
The DNA here is from genome assembly GCA_035298585.1 of Phycisphaerales bacterium. Taxonomy (GTDB): domain Bacteria; phylum Planctomycetota; class Phycisphaerae; order Phycisphaerales; family UBA1924; genus JAEUJB01. Next base: position 9,046 of record DATGXW010000225.1, on the reverse strand, counting down.
CTTCGGCCGCCGCGACCTCCTCAGCGTCGTCCTGGCGTGCGTCTGGGCCGGCTACTGGGGCTTCCTCCGCGAACGCGGCAACTTCGTCATCTTCACCCGCCTGGGCGGCATCGGCTCGGTCGGCGTCGTCCTCCTGGCCCTCCTCTCCGCCACCCGCGGCGAAGGCGGCGAACTCCGCAGCATCGGCCAGATCATCGCCCAGATGCGGCCCACCGAGATCGTCGCGGGCATCCAGCACATGTCCTCGGTCCAGGACTCAGGCCCCATCACCCTCTACCTCATCGACACCCGCCCCAAGGACTTCCCCTACGACCCCCTCCACTCGCTCATCTACACCGTCACCCAGCCCATCCCCCGCACCATGTGGGAGGACAAACCCAACGCCTTGGGCCAGGACATCGTCAAACAGGCCGGCGTCCGCGGCCTCGCGCGCGGCTTCAGCTACGGCCCCGGACTCATGGGCCACATCGCCAACGACAATCCCTACCTCGCCCTCCCGCTTTACGCCGCGTTCTTCGGCGTCGCCATCTGCTTCCTCGACCGCGTCTGCCGCCTCCAGATGACCAACCCCTTCGTCATCATCCCCCTGGGCGCGGGGCTGGGCGAACTCATGGCCATCCCCCGCGGCGAGCTGGGACTCTTTGTCTTCCGCTGCCTCTTCATGTTCCTGACCGCCTGGTTTGGCATGTGGGCCATCGCCCGGCTCATGGTCGCCGGCGGCTTCCAGCTCGCCTCCGCCGATTCCGGGTATGCTGAGGACGATCCTGAACTCGATGGGTCCGATCAGGAGTGGTCCGAGCACGACGCGCAGAGGGAGACAGATCCCCCTGCCCGTGAAGATTTCCGCTCGCTCGCACCATACCGTGCGGAGTTCGAATCCCGCGGCGGATCGGCCTGAGATCCGTCTCCTTCACCACCGCGACTGACCCATCTCGCCCATGTCTGAGCTACGCCGAGGGCTTGTACGAATCACCTCCAGCTACGGTCGGCTCGGCCTCAGCCTGGTCATGGGCATCATCTCGACCCGCCTGATCCTGGGCTGGCTCGGACCCGAACCCTTCGGCCTCATCATCTTCGTCGGCTCCTCGGTCGGCCTGGCGATGCTCATCGACGACGTCCTCCGCGCCAGCATGATCCGCGAACTGGCCGCCGCGCACCACGCCGACCCCGACGGCGCCTCCGGACGCTTCGCCTCCGCGCTCAACGCCGGCGCCGCCATCGCCGCCGTCGGCGCGGTCCTCACCGCCCTCACCTTCCTCATCATGGCGGCGCTGGTCCCCATCTTCGACATCCCCAAGGAGCTCCACACCGCCGCCTACTGGTTCATCCTCGCCGAGGGCATCCACTCGTGCGTCATGGTCGCCACCGCGCCCGTCTACAACATGTACGTCGTCACCGAGCGCTTCGTCGAGGACAATCTCTTCACCACCGTCCGCAAGGCCAGCTACCTCATCGTCGCCTGGTTCGTCCAGACCATCCTCGGCGTGACCGACCCCTCCCAGGGCCTCATCCTCTACGGCCTCATCTCCGTCGCCCTCAACGTCTTCATCCTCCTCACCGCCACGCTGCGGATGATGTCCCACGACAAGCGCCTCCGCCCCCGCCCCCGCGCTGCCCAGCGCGAGGCCGTCCGCCAGTTCATGGCCACCTTCGGCTGGAACACCACCATGATGGTCGCCGTCAACGGCTACGACCGCGTGGGGCAGATCATCACCAACCTCTGGTTCGGCACCGTCGGCAACGCCATCTTCGGCGTCGGGTACCAGCTCGCCGCCTACGTCCGAATGGTCTCCCTGGGCGTCAACTTCGGTTCAGACGCCGTCGCCGCGCGACTCGCAAGCTCAGACCCCGCCGTCGTCCGCGACGCCATGATCCAGTTCACCCGCACCATGACCCGCCTCCACGGGTTCAGCTCCTTCCCCGCCGCCGCCATCCTCGCCTGCCTCACCTACCCCATCATGCACCTCTGGGTCGGCGACCGGCTCGAACACCACGACGACGTCCTCCGCGCCACCATCACCGCGCAGATCCTCCTCCTCCCCGTCACCGTCCGCGCCGTCACCGACTGCTGGACCCGCATCCTCTACGGCGCTGGCCACATCAAGAGCTACGCCCCCCTCCTCCTCACCGGCGGCCTGGTCAACCCCGTCGTCGCCATCATCCTCCTCTACGTCCTCCCCGAATCCGCGCGCCAGTACGCCGCCGCGATCTCCTTCGCGGGCATCATGACACTCTTCCACCTCTTCCTCCTCCCCATCGCCGCCGCACGCTGCCTCCAGTGCCACTACCGCGACCTCATCCTCCCCATCACCCGCCCCGCCCTCGCCGCCCTCCTCCCCACGCCCATCCTCATCTGGGGGTACGACCGCATCCTCGACGCCGTCCACGGCCGACCCGCCGCCGCGCTGGTCATCGTCACCGCCATCTACGGCCTGCTCTACATGATCCTCTCGCTCATCTTCGTCCTCGAACCCGCCGAGAAGAAGCGATTCACCGACCTCATCGCACGCAGGTTCAATCGCAACCCCGCGGCCTGATCACTCGCGCGCTCACCCCCCGTCAACTCAACCTTCCCCATCCTCCGAGTCACCCCCCGGCGGGTTCTCCTCCTCGTGCCGATCTTCCGCGGCCGACTCGATGATCACCCGCAGCTCCTGTGCATCCGTCTCCCCCAGCACATTCTCACGCAGCAGCGACCGCATCGACTCACGCACCCGCCCTGTCAGCACCTCGTTGGTCGTGAAAAAACGGCACGCCCGCAGCCGCACCGCCGCCGGGTGTGCATCATCTCCAATGATCTCCCCCATCCTCTGAAACACCCGCGCCCGCTCTTTCTCATCCCACTCGGGCAAGTACACAACCCCCTGCAGCGTCTCCATCGCCGCCAGCGCCCCCGTCGTCCCCATCGTCCCCCTCGCCGAATCACCAGACGTCGAGATGAGTTGCAAGAGATCATCCGCGATCCTCGGCCCCTCTCCAGACCACGCGATGACCCTCATCGCCCGCTCGGCCATCGTCGCATCAGGTTCGCGCATGATCCCCCGCAGGCGGTCAAACACCTGCGCTCGGACTTGGAGCGATGGACCCGCGAACGAAATCGCAAGCGCCCTGTTGATCACATCGTTCGCATCCAGCAGCTTCATGTACGACGCGAGCGCGGGCTCAGACTCGCACGCCAGCCTTGACAGGATGAAGATCGCCATCCGCGCACGCCGGCGACGCCCCGACGTGTCCTTCGCGATCTCCTCTTCCAGCCGCGGGATCATGTGATCCGCCGACCCCGGCCGCTGCAGCACCACCGCAAGCGCGGACGCCGCCACCGCATCATCCGCATCGACCAGCGCCGGCGCAACCTCCCCCGCAAACTCCGCCGCATCCCGCTTCCACGGCGGCGCGCCCTCGTCGCTCCCACGCCCGCCCCACCCCGGCGTCTCCTGAAGCACCGCCGCCGACTTGATCCGCACATTCGGATCGCTCGATGCAAGCCCCCGCATCAGCCCGCGCATCGTTTCAGGGCTGATCTCAAATTCCATCTTTCCCCGAATCGGATCACGCATCGCATGGTCGATGCACCACGTCGCGAGGTACAGGTCATCGACGTCCCGCGACTTCTCAAGGAGCCGCCGGGTCTTCCACTCGAGAAGCTCCCGCTGCCACTCAAACAGCTCGCGCCGATCGCGCCGCGACAGCAGGCTCGCCTCGCTCCCACGCCCATCCTCCGCACTCCCGATCAGTTCATCCGGCCAGTGCTCGAGCGTCAGGATCATCAGCGTTGTGGGAACGATCGCAAAGATCCCTGTCCGCGCGATCGAGGTCGCCCGCAGCGCGGGCCACGCCAGGAGCAGCAGCAGCGCCCCCGTCCACGCCAGCCCCGGCTTGCGCCGGGTCCGGAAGAACTGATGCTCCGCCGCCGACTCGTGCCCGCACTCCGTGCAGCGCTTCCCGCTCACCCTATCCACCTCATACCAGCACCTTGGACACCGCCGCCGTCCCGCGGAAGGGTCAAACCAGATCGCCGCACACACAAGTGCACACGCAACCTGCACGATCCCAAGCGCCGTCAGCATCCACCCCTCACCCGCCTGCATCACAAGGTTCCAGGGCTGCTGCAAGTCCCTCGACGCCTGGATCGTCAGATAGCACATCAAGAGCGAGACCACTATCAGCACCGGCGCAATCGCAAGCACCACCACCGACCGCGTGAACGTCGCCGGCGTCCCCCTGGGTATCGCCGCAATCTCACCCCGCGCCAGCTTCCGCCGATGCACACGCACCTCCGCCCGCTCCGCAAGCGCACGTGCAATCAACGTCGACGCATACACCGATGCCCCCGAACACGTAAGCAATATCAGATAAAGCACTGACTCCATCCAACCACTCTACCACACCATCCGCCCGCCTTTGAATCCGGGATCGACCTTCGGGTGCCCTGCTCCTGCGTGCTTTGACGCAGGGGCAGGCCTCCCACGCCCACTCCCTCGCGCTCCGGGTGCCCTGCTCCGCTGCTCTGAGCGGGGCAGGCATCCCACGCCCACAACCCACACTGCCTTTCACCAGTGCCCAGTGCCCAGTGCCCAGTGCCCAATCCCCACGACCATCTTCCGCTCCTCACAAGCACTTCCTTTCGCCCCGACCCCGTCTATCCCCTTCCATCCCCGCCCACCTATCATCTCGACCCCGATCCGCGAACACCAGACGATCGAGCGGGCGTGACTGGCCGCCCCATGTGCATCATCCGGTTCGGGATCCATCACCACTGACGAGAAAGAACGGTCATGAAGAAGGTCCTTGTCCTTGGCGGCGGCAAAGTCGGTAAATCGGTCGCCGAACTCCTCCTCGCGTGCGGCGCTGGCAACTACGCCGTCACGCTCGCCGACCGCGATGCACACAACCTCAGGATCGCCCAGGACAACACCGACCGCCTCGCCCGCATCGTCAAGCACAAGGTCGAGTTCACCACCCGCGTCGTCGACGCCCGGGACCAGTCCGCCGTCCGCGCGGCCCTCACCGGCCAGGACTACGTCATCTGCATGCTCCCCTTCGATCTCGTCCCCGGTATCGCCGCCATGGCCAACGACCTGGGCGTCCACTACTTCGACGTCACCGAGGATGTGGAAGCCACCGAGGCCGTCAAGGCGATCCAGAACTCGGGCAAGGCCAAGGTCGCCCTCGTACCCCAGTGCGGCCTCGCCCCGGGTTACATCGCCATCGCCGCCAACGGCCTGGCCCGCCAGTTCTCCGAGATCCACGACCTCACGCTCCGCGTCGGTGCGCTCCCCCAGTTCCCGACCAACGCGCTCAAGTACAACGTCACGTGGTCCGCCGCCGGCGTCGTCAACGAGTACTGCGAGCCTTGCAACGTCATGCTCGACGGCAAGCCCGTCAAGGTGCCCGCGCTCGAAGGACTCGAAAACTTCAGCTTCGAAGGCGTCGAGTACGAGGCCTTCTACACCTCAGGCGGCGTCGGCAGCCTCATCGAAACCCTTGAAAGCCAGAAGAAGGTGGTGGGGGAGACCAAGATCGCCTACAAGACCATCCGTTACCCCGGGCACCGCGACCTGATGAAGTTCCTCCTCCAGGACCTGCGGCTTTGCGTGGAGCATGCAAAGCCCACCCCCTCCGGCCGGACCTTCGACCGCGCATGTGCAGTCGACCTCCTTGAGCACGGCATCTCCCGCACATTCGAGGACGTCGTCGTCGTCTTCGTCAACTGCATCGGCATCCGCGAAGGCCGCCGCGATCAAGCCAACTTCCAGCGTGCGGTCCGCGCGACCAGGATGTTCGGCCGCGTCTGGCCCGCCATCGAACTCACCACCGCCGCCGGCGTCTGCGCCATGGTCGACATGCACCGCCGCGGCACGCTCACCCAAAAGGGCCTCGTGCTGCAGGAAGAGTGCTCCATCGACGCCTTCAACGAAACCCTCTTCGGCCTCGCCTACGAAAACCCCGCATCCCTCGAAGCCGCCGTCCTCCGCTAACCAACCCGCAGCGCCAGCAAGAATGCTTGGTTCGGGCCGGGTGCCCTGCCGGGTGCCCTGCTCCGCTGCTCTGAGCGGGGCAGGCATCCCACGCCCCCAATCCACACTGCCTTTAAATCCCGCTGCCCTCCTGCTGTCTTTCCTTGAGACAGGGGCAGTCATCCCACGCCCCCGCACACATCTTCTTTGGCCCTTTGGCCCTTTGCCCTTTGGCTCTTTCCCCTTCACCCCTCCGCTACCGCCTCGGCCACCAGTGTGAAAGCCCCGGCTCATCAATGTGCACAAGCCCCGACGAGATCGCCACGCGCACCAGGTCCGAGACCGAATCCAGCCCCAGCTTCGACTTGGCGCTCTCGCGGTGGAATTCGATCGTCTTGGTTGACCTGTGCATCGCCCGCGCGATCTGAGGCCCCGTCGCCCCAAGGCCGATCATCCGCAGCACCTCGATCTGGCGGATCGAGAGCAGACCCAGCACACCCATCTCATTGTGCGAGGCGATCCGGATCCCCGGCTGCGACTTGCACAGCATGAACCGCTCCGCCGACGCGATCGCCTGCGTCGCCATCCAGACGCTCGCGCGGTCCTGCTCCCACGCCAGGCGCTGGAACGTCGTCAGCGAGAGCCGCCCACCCACAAACCCCAGCAGCCGCGCGGGCAGGCCGCTCGCCAGCACCGCCGCCGCAAGCTGGGATCGCTCCTGACCCAGGTTGCTCGGCACCAGCGTCGAAAGCGCCTGGCCTTTGCCGTCCGTTGCTCCTTCAGGAAGTGAAAAACGCGCGATCGCCTCCTGACTCGCGTACCCGACCGTGAGGTCGGGCAGCAGGACGATCAACTCGCTCGCCGTGCTTTCGGCGAAAAATTGCGCACAACACAGATGACTGGACATGCTCACACCGCGGTCCCTCGTAACCAAGACGGACTGGGCCACAACACACCCGACCACGGAGAATTTCAGAATGTGTTTTGGTAACACCCCGAGGAGTCATTGACCACCCCCAGGCACTAGTGGAAGTCCTCATTTGGGGACAAACCTCACGATTTTCGCCATAGATAGGGCGAACTCCCCTGTCCGGCGACCGCGCCGAGCCCCACGATTTAATCACGAAATCGTGATGGTTTGACGCCACGCTTTACGCTCTCATTGGCTCTCTTTCGAGTCCGAATTTCCGTCCCGCGCCAGCGTCTTTGCATGATCGCCGTACCATCTGCGCGATGGAACGAGTGAACGTCCTTTTGATCGGCGGCGGCGCGCGCGAGCACGCCTTGGCCATGAAGCTCCGTGCATCCAAGCGGCTCGGAGAGCTGTGGACCACGCACCCCCAGAACCCCGGCCTCGCGGCGATCGCCAAGGCCGTCGACGTCCCCGTGAGCATCCGCGAGATCTACCGCCTCCAGCAGTTCTGCGAGGCCCGGAAGATCGGGCTGGTCGTCGTCGGCCCGGAAGATCCCCTCGCCGAGGGTTTCGCCGACAAGCTCGCGACCGACACCACGCTCGTCTTCGGCCCCACGCAGGCCGGCGCGATGATCGAGGCCGACAAGGCCTGGTGCAAGCAGCTCCTGCGTTCGGCGGCGATCCCGACCGGCGAGTCGCGGACCGTGACCGACGCCGAGAGTGCACTCACGTACATCGAAAGCCGGCTCCGCGATGATGAGTCGCTCCGGACCATCCTCGGAGAGCCCCGCGAGTTTGAGAAGCCCGAGGACAAGCGCCGGTTCATCATGCAGCAGCTCGCGTCGAACATCGGCAGGATCGCCGCCAAGCTCCCGCCCGAGCTCGCCGCGAGCGTGCGCGCATCGGCCGCGATCACCTGTGCAGCGCTCGCAAGCTCGACCTACCGCGACCCCGAGGACCGCCGCCGGGCGATGAACGAGTACGTGCGCACGGACCCCCTGGTCTCGACGGCGTACAGGACGCGCGTCCTCAACCTGCCGGTCATCAAGGCCAGCGGCCTGGCCAAGGGCAAGGGCGTCATCCTTCCTTCCACGATGGAAGAGGCGGCCAAGGCGATCGACGACATCATGGTCCGCAAGGTCTTTGGGGATGCAGGAAACACCGTCGTGCTCGAAGAGCGCCTGACGGGGCCGGAGGTTTCGGTCCTGGCGATCACCGACGGCCGGAGCATCCTGGTGCTGCCGCCGTGCCAGGATCACAAGCGGCTGGGCGACGGCGACACGGGCCCGAACACCGGGGGGATGGGCGCGTTCTGTCCTTCGGGAACCATCGACGCCGCGCTGATGGCGCGGATCGAGCGCGAGGTGCTGGTGCCGGTGGTCGATGCACTCAAGCGCGAGGGGATCGACTACAAGGGCGTGCTGTACGCCGGCCTCATGCTGACGCCCGGCGGACCCAAGGTGCTTGAGTTCAACGCGCGCTTCGGGGATCCTGAGTGCCAGCCTTTGATGGCCCGGCTCAGGAGCGACCTGCTCGAACTGCTCCTTGCCACGTGCAAGGGCCAGCTCGACCGCGTGAACGTCGAGTGGGATCCTCGCCACGCGTGCACGGTCGTGATCGCGGCCAAGGGGTATCCCGACAAGCCGGTCATGGGGACGGTCATCGAGGGGATCGACGAGGCCGAGCAGGTGGCGGATGTGAAGGTCCAGCACGCGGGCACCAAGCGCGAGGGGGCGGACATCGTGACGGCGGGTGGGCGTGTGCTGTCGGTGACTGCACTTGGCTCGAACCTCGAAGAAGCGAGGACCAAGGCATACCAGGCGGCGGAGATGATCCGCTTTGAGGGCCGCCAGCTCCGCCGGGACATCGGCGTCAGCGCGGTCAAGCCGGGCAAGGGCAGGCACGCGACCGCGGGTGTGTGATCGCCAATCTCCAAGTCCGGTCACGGGACCGAGAGAGCCTTGATCCATCCATCCCACGCGGCCGCGGGTTCGCCGGTATAGACCAGCGTGAGTGGACCCTGGTTGGCCCAGAGCTCGCCGGAGGATTCGACCTTCCACACGCGGACCGAGTCGAGGGGGGGCGTGCCGCCGGCACCCAGGAGGTCGACGGTCCAGGTGTTTTCGCTCGCGTCGGGGGGCGGGACGCTGGCGCCCAGATGCACACGCGAGGCGGG
>DATGXW010000224.1:0-2837 GCA_035298585.1 Phycisphaerales bacterium | reverse complement strand
GTGGAGGGTGGGGGCGAGGGTGGCGGTGAAGTTCCGAGTCGGCGGCGAACCGCACATCGCGGCCTTCAGCTTGCCTTTTCTTCCACCCACCCGCGCACGACTTTCAGGATCACCGGCGAAACTTCCTGCTCCACGCTTCTGAGGATGCTCTCGAGCGTGTGCTTCTCAAGCTCCTTCCTCCAGGCCGATTCAGCGCTCCACATGATCGAGGCGAGCTGGCAGGTTTTGGTGAAGCACGAGGAGGCGACCTTGCGGCACGGTCCCTTGCGGCGGATCTCCGTGCACTGAAAGAGCCGCTCCTCCCCCTGCACCGCCTGGACAATGTCGATCACGCGGATGTCGCGCGCCGGCCGGGCAAGGGTGTAGCCGCCCCGCGGGCCCGATGTGCTTTCAACCAGCCCCGCGCGCGAAAGCGCCTGGAGCGCCTTGGCGAGGTACTTGGGTGGCGCCTCGTACAGCTCCGCCAGCGCCTGCGCTGAGAGCCGAACCCCGGGTTCAAGCGCCGCCAGCGTCGCCGCACAGTGCAGCGCCCATTCCACCTGGTTGCCGTGTTTCATCAGTGAAGACCCGCTTTGTCAAGCCCGTACATCGTGTCCAGCGATCCCGGGACCGACCCGAAGCCCACGCCGATCCTGTTCCACGCGTTGATCGTCGCCACCAGGAGCGTAAGCTGCGCGATCTCCCCCTCGCTGAAGTGCCCTCGGAGCGATTCAAAGCCCTGCTCGACCTCTCCCCCTGCTCCGTACGCGCCCAGCCGCGTCAGGGCTTCCGTCCATGCTAGGGCTGCACGCTCGCGCGATGAAAACAGCGGCGATTCGCGCCACGCCGCGAGATGGTGGAGGCGAAGCTCACGCTCACCCGCGATCCTCGCCTCCTTGGTGTGCATGTCGATGCAGAAGATGCACCCGTTGATCTGCGATGCACGAAGCTCGACCAGCGACCGCAGGATCGGGTCAAAGCCCGACTTCTTGAGATCCTCCGACACCCGGGCGAACGCGCTGTAGAGCGCGGGGGCGGCGGCGTAGTAGTTCATGCGGGGCTGCGTGGTCATGGCGTGGTCTCCAAAGCGGTGTGTCTGGCTGTGTTCTAATTACAGACAAAAATTATCCGCGATAAAGCCCGGAGTCAAGCCCGTGCAAAAAGGCACAAGGCCCCAGCGCTCGCCGGGGCCTTGCGGTCCAGTCATCTCATGGGCGAAATCCGCCCCTCAGCACCCCGCCTCGAAGGCGATCACGAACGCGGTGAAGTCGTCGGTGTCGACAACCCCCGTCCCGTCAAAGTCGGCGTCATCCGTGCCCGCCTCGAAGGCCGTCACAAAGGCGGTGAAGTCGTCGGTGTCGACAAAGCCCGTCCCGTCAAAGTCAGCGCCGCAGAAGGCCGTCAGGATCACCGAGTTGTTGATGTACGCGACGCCCCAGCGCGGCCCCGTGGTCGGCTGGATGATCTGGGAGAACGTCCCCGACATCACGCCCGTCGAATTCACCACCGTGAACTGCTGCCCCGGATCCGCGATGAACCCGTTGAGGTTCGTCAGCCGCAGGACCCCGTTGAGCGAAGCGCTCCCCAGGACCTTGAGCGTGTCGTACTCGCCGGTGTTTCCCCCGCCGACCTCGATGTGCATCTCGGCCGATTCCTGCTGCAACAGGTTCCCCTCGATCGTCAGCGTCCCCGTCGAAGCCCCCGGTGAGATCACCCCGCCCGAGTTGATCACGTTGCTGTCGACCAGCCCGCGACCACCCAGCGTCCCGCCCTGCAGGAGGTAGGAGTTCGAATCAACCTCGATCTCCCCGTGTGCATGCACACTCCCCCCCGTCTGCGTGAAGCTCTCGGAGGTCTTGTCCAGCTTCCCGCCCGCGTCGACGGTGATGCTCCCCGAGGTCGTGAAACCACCATCGCCGATGTTCATGGTGGCTCCCGCCGCGACCTGCAACGCGCCCTGGTTGGTGAAGCCCCCCGCCGAGGGATTGATGGTCAGCGCGTAGGCTTGATCGGCGCGCATCGTGCCCCCCGGCCCGTTGACGATGACGAGCTGGTTCGCGCCAAGCTGGCCCGATCCGCGGATCGTCACGCCGCTGTTGGTCAATACCGCCGCGCCCGTGTTGCCCGAGATCAATGAGCTCGGGTGGTTCCCCATGATCAGCGTGCCGCCGCCATCGAGCGTGACCGAGTTCTGGATCGTCACCGTCGCGCCGTAGTACGACGAATTGGCCGTCATCGTGGAACTCACGCCGACCGCGCCCGCGAGAGTGAGGTTCGTGCCGTCGTTGATCACAAAGGGCGCCTCAACGCTGACGGTGCTGAGAAGGCTGTTGCTGCCCGAGTTGACAAAGACCCCCGTCCCCGCGCCCGTCAACCGCCCGCCGGAGATCGACGCCGTGCGCAGGTAGACCGTCCCGCCGCTCTCAGCGCGGATCACGCCCCCCGCGTTGTCGAACCCCGGTCCGTCGAGGAAGAGCCTGCCCCCGTCGGCGGCACGCAGCGTGGCGTTGTTGTCAAGGCCCGCCCCGTCCGCGGGGTTGATCACAAGCCCGTAGCTTCCCGAGCCCTCGATCACGCTGTTGTTGATGATGCCGATGACGTTCGAGCCCAGGCTGCCCGAGCCGCTGATCAGGTTGGACTGATTGATCAGCGTGCTCGACGCCCCGTCGCCGGTGACCTGGTTGCTCGGGTGGTTCGAAAGAAGCACCGACCCGCCGCCGGTGAGCGCGACGCTCCCGCCCTGCACGTACATCAGCGCACCGTAGTATGAACCCTGGAGCGTCAGCATTCCGTCGTTGTGGAATGAGCTCTCAAACCGCGTCGTGACCCCGTCGGGGATGTTCACCGGCGCGCTCGAC
>DATGXW010000223.1:0-8224 GCA_035298585.1 Phycisphaerales bacterium | reverse complement strand
ACATCCTCGAACAGGGCCTCAAGTTCGAGCCGATGACGATGCCGCTCGAGGACGCGCAGTTCCTCGAAAGCCGCCAGTTCCAGGTGCCGGAGATCTGTCGCTGGTTCAGGATGAAGCCCCACAAGATCGGGGACCTGTCCGCCGCTACCAACAACAACATCGAGAGCGAGAGCCTCTCGTACGTCGGCGACTGCTTGCAAGGGTGGTTCGGCCGTATCGAGGCGGAGTGCTGGATGAAGCTCTTCCTTCGGGGTGAGCAGGACTCGTTCCTTGTGGAGCACGTGTACGAGGCGCTGCTCCGCGGCGACATCCAGAGCCGGTACAACGCGTACAAGACGGGGCTGCAGTGGGGGTGGATCACGCTCAACGAGATCCGCAAGCGCGAGAACATGAACGCACTGCCGGCCGAAATCGGCGACGTGAACTTCTTCGCGCTCAACATGACGACGGCCAAGCGGGTCGTGGACGGAACGGCGCAGGCCGCAAAGGCCTCGCCGCCCAACGAGCCGTCGCCAGGGGGATCGCCCCAGAATGACGAGTCGAACAGCCGACACACGGTCCAGGCCGAGGAAGCGCTGGCCGAGGTTGTGGGAGATCTCCGCGGCATTCTGCTCGATGGCATGAACCGCGTCTTGCGGACTGAGGTAGACAAGGTTCGTCGAGCGCACAGTCGGGGCGAGCTGCACAGCTGGGCCACGGGGTTCTATCCCGGACACGAGATCTTCCTGCGTTCGTTCTGGGACGGTCCGTTGCAGTCGTTCCGATCGCTGCTCGAAGATCGAGGCGTTCAGCTCGGCGACGAGTGGCCGGCGGCCGCGGCGGCCGTGCTTGCCGCCCGGCATGTCGCCGACTCCCAGCGTGACCTTGGTACCCCGGGCCAGGTCGAGCAACTCCTCGCCATTTGGATCGGCGATCGGGCCTCGTGGTTCGTTGACCACATCCCCGAGATGCTCACGGAGACCCTTCTCCGGGGGTGAACCCGCGGCCGCCCGATCTGGTGTGCATGGCAGCCAGCACCATCGCCGAAGTCCGCGCCCTCGAATCTCGTCGCATCATCAAGGGCAGCGTCCGCGCGGTCCGCAGTGGCGACAAGGTCACGCTCTCAGGTCATGCCGCGGTGTACAACCAGCGGTCCGAGTGGCTGGGATGGTTCTTTGAAGAGATCGCCCCGGGCACCTTTGCGCGTGCGATCCGCGGCGATGACGATGTTCGGTTCCTCATCGACCACGATGCCGGCCGGGTCCTGGGCCGCAACAAGTCGGGGACGCTCCGTCTTTCCGATGACAGCGTCGGCCTGGCGTTCAGCCTGGACGTCCCGGACACCCAGGAGGCACGCGACCTGGTGACGCTCGTCGAGCGTGGCGACATCACCCAAATGAGCTTCGGGTTCTACACGCTCACGGACGAATGGCGGGAGGAGAAGCGAGAGGACAAATCCACGTACTACGTCCGAACACTCAAGGAGGTCGAGCTGTTCGACGTGAGCGCGGTCGCTTTCCCCGCCTACCCCCAGACCGACATCGCCAAGCGGCGATTGGAGCTCTCCCAGGCCCAGGCCAAGCCCCCGGCGATCGAGGCCATGGCCTCTCGGAGCCGGCGACTGCGCCTCGCCGCGGCCTCTCTGAACCTCGCTCAGGGTTGAATGCAGGCCGGGGTTGAACCCGCAACAGGTCGATCGACGGGCTAGTTCACCCCTGCAGGTGAGCTGGTCGCACGCCCTTGTTGGCTCTGGCGACCGGTCACCTGGCGGATGCCGAGCCCTTCGGGCGTCGTCCTCCGACCTTGTAAAGCCCGACGCCTTGCAGGACGGTCGCGCGGGAGCAGAGCACGGAGGTACAGAATGTACCTGCAGGAACTTCGTGAAAAGGCCGGCAAGGCTGTTGCTGATGCAAGGGCCATCAAGGACGCTGCCGACAATGAAAAGCGGGCGATGACCTCGGAGGAGGAAACTCGCTTCGACAAGTTCATGGCCGACTACGACGAGACTTGGACCAAGATCCAGGCGGCGGAGAAGACCGAGGCCCGGAGCAAGCGTCTCGAGGTCGCCGGCCGCAACATCGAGGAGCGGAAGGGTCGCCAGACTCAGCCGGAAGATCCCGCCGACGTCCGCGGCCGCCGGGCCGGCGACACCGGGGACGTGGTGATCGAGTACGGCGGCGCCGAGCTCCGCTTTGCCAGGGGCACGGCGACCGAGCGCCGGTGCAAGAGCGAGTACCTCGAGGACTTCCGCCAGGCTCTCCGCGGTGCCGAGGCCCGCACGCTCCAATCGTCGATCGACGTGAACGGCGGGTACCTGGTCACGCCCGAGGTCATGATCGAGGGCATCCTCAAGGAGCTCGACGACGAGGTGCACATCCGCCGCCTCTCCAGGAAGGTCCCGGTCCCCGGGGCTACCTCGGTGGGAATCCGGACGAGGACCAGCAAGGCCAGCACCTTCCGCCGCGGGTCGGAACTCTCCGACTCGACGGATGACACGGCGCTCAAGTTCGGCAAGAAGGTCCTGACGCCCACGTACGTCACCGGCTCGATCCTGGTCTCGCGCGATCTCATGAGGTCGGCCAACTACGACCCGATGCAGATCATCCGCGAGGAACTCGCCCGGGATGCGGGTGAGCTGGAGGAGCGTGAGTTCCTCACGGGCAACGGCGCGGGTGAGCCCATGGGCCTCTTCACCGCCTCGGCCGACGGGATCTCGACGGCGCGAGACGTCGACACGGGCAACACCCAGACCGAGATCCGGTGGGATGGGCTGATGGAGGCCCATGACAGCCTGAAGGCCCGCTACCAGGCGGTGGCCCAGTGGATGTTCCACCGGACCACGGTCACCAAGCTGCGCAAGCAAAAGGACGGCAACGGCCAGTATCTCTGGCAGCCGTCCACCCGTGACGGCGTGCCGTCGACGATCCTGGGCAAGCCCTACATCGCCAGCGAGTGGGTTCCCAGCACCTTCACCGCTGGCCAGTACGTCGGCATCATCGGCGACTTCAGCCACTACGTGATCTCCGACGCGCTGGAGTTCGAGCTCCTGGTGCTCGACCAGACCAAGGCGCGGCAGAACCTCATCGAGGTCGTCGTCCGGCGCAAGTACGACGCGATGCCCGACCTCGCCGAGGCCTTCGCCCGCGTCAAGCTCGCGGCCTAACAGCCGCCCGGCAATCACCCGTCGGCGATCCCCGGCGGGCCACACATGCAACCGGGGCGGCGGAGCGTCTCCTCCGCCGCCCGCTTCACAAAGTCCTCACACGGAGACAAGCCGTGATTCAGCAGCTCCTCAACAAGATCAAGATCGACGTCGTGATCGCGCCGCAGACCTCGGGCGGTACCGAAGTCGAAGGCACGATCCTCGACATGCAGGGTTACGAAGGCGTGATCTTCGTCAACTACCTGGGCACGCCCAATGCCGGCAACTACCTCCAGGCCAAGCAGGGCAACCAGTCCAACATGGGCGATGCGCAGACGCTCGCGGGCAGCAAGGTCACGTCCGGCGCGTCGGACGAGGCCCAGGTCCTCGAGATCTTCCAGCCCAGCGACCGGTACGTCCGCCCCTCGGTGATTCGTGCCGGCACGAACACCACCGTCGGACTCTGCATCGCCATCCGTTACGGCGCGATGGTTGAGCCGCGGAGCAGCATCGTCGCCGGCGCTATGCAGGTGGTGCAGCTCGTTGTGCCCGCCGAAGGCACGCCCTGACCTGATCTGACCCACGGACCCCGGACCGGAAGGACCGGGGCCGTTTTCGCGGTTCGCATCTCACTCCCCCCCAAGCTCAAGGAGCTCGCCATGAGTTACAACGTCCCGGTCAGGATTCTCCAGGGAGGCGCCACCCTGGAGATCGCAAGCGGAGGCACGATCAGCATCCTGTCAGGAGGCATCCTGAATATTGCCTCTGGCGGCATCGTCCAGGCCAACGGCTCGCAGCCCACAATCGCCTCCCTGACCGACAACACCGCGGGGACGGCCGACAGCACGCTGGCCGCGATCCCCAACCCCGGAGACTCGCCGGCCACGGCCGACGCCCTCCGGGATGACCTGGTCGCCAACGCACTCCCCGCCATCCGGAACAACCTGGCCGACCTGGGCGCGAAGGTCAACGCGCTGATCACGGCCCTGCAGGGCGCTGGCATCCTCACGCCCTGACCATCCCGACGCGAGCCGCCAACGAGCCGATCAAACTCCCGCCACCCTTGGCGGGAGTTTTCATTCCAGGAGTCCACTGATGTCAGCGAACCAGACCGTCAGGATCCGCATGCTCAAGCTCGCCGCGTCCCCGGCGGGAGTGCTCAAGGACGGCGAGACATACGACCTCGAGCCCGCGCGGGCCCGCGACCTGATCCAAGCACGGGCAGCCGAACTCGTCGACGCCAGGGATATCAAGCTGCTCCAAGTGGCGACGCGAGGACAGGAACGCGAGACGGCGGCGGTCCGCACGGGAGGGGCTGACACGGCCAGTGCCCCAGAGCAGATCGCGGCGCCATTCGCGCGGGGCACCGAACCCACCAAGCCGACGCCGGCTTTGACTCGGGCGGAACGCCGCCAGGCAGCTCGGGCGGCCAAGGAGGCGGCAAAGCGAGGGGATGAGCAGAAGGGCGAATCATGAAACTCGCCGTCGTCACCCCCCCGGCGGAGATGCCCATCACACTCGTCGAGGCAAAGGCCCATTGTCGTGTCGATATTGACGACGACGACACCCTGATCAATCGGTGCATCGCCGCCGCCGTCGACATGGTCGAGAAGGCAAGCGGTCGGGCGCTCGTTACGCAGACCTTGCGCATGAGCCTCGATTCGTTCCCCTGGGATAACGAGCGTTGTGCACACGACCCCGTCCGCCTGCCCAGGCCGCCTCTCCAGTCGATCGAGAGCTTTGAGTACACGGACAGCACGGGAGCTACCCAGGTCCTCGCCCCTGAGGATTATCAGCTCGACGTCGACGCCGCCCCCGGGGAGCTGCACCCGGCGGTGGGGGAGTCATGGCCCAGTACCCAGTCCGGGAAGATCAACGCCGTGCGGATCACCTACGTCGCCGGCTACGGGGATGCGGAGGACGTCCCCGCGGGGCTGAAGCAGGCGGTGCTGCTCCTGGTCGGACACTGGTACGAAAACCGTGAGACGGTCGCGGTGGGCACGATCAGCAAGGAACTCGAGCAGGCATTCGGCAGCCTGGTCGGGAGCTTCTGGCACGGCTGGTCCTTCGGAGGATGAACCATGCGAGCCGGCAAGCTGCGCAAGCGGGCCATCATCCAGCAAGCCACCACGACCGCCTCAGCGATGGGCCAGCCGGTCGAGAGCTATTCCACCTGGGCCACCGTCTGGGCATCGCTCGAGTACGACCCGGCTGGAAGCGAGGCATACGAGGCGGTGCAGCGCGTGGGGAAGACAGGCGCCAGGATCGTGGTCCGATACCGCCAGGGCTACGTCGCCGGCATGCGGGCGGTCATAGACGGCCAGGTGTTCAAGGTCGACGCCGTGGCGGAGATGAAGCCACGTAACGAAGTACACCTGACTTGCACCCTGCTCCAGCCCCGGAGCGGACCAGAATCGTGAAAGGATGTGCGGCATGGCAAAGAACGGATCGAACACGGCCGTGATGCGCATCTCCGGCGGCGATCAGATTCGCAGCCTCTTCGAGAAGCTTCCCGGCGCTGTGGCGATGAAGATGGCCCGGCGGGTGTTGTACGCCGCGGCCGGCCCGATCCGTGATGCGGCGAGAGCGAAGGCGACGTCGCGGTACGGGATCCTGAAGCGATCCGTGATCGTGCGCACGGGCCAAGCAGCGATCGACGTGGGGCCGAAGCGCAAGGCCCGCGGCGGAGATCCCAAGGTCTATGTCACGATCGATCCGGCCGCAAAGTTCATCCTGGGTGTGCACCGGTCGAGGAGCGGTAAGTGGTCGTTGCGAGCGCGAAAGCTGCGTTCCCACTCACGCGCGGATTCATCGCGCGGCAGTGGATGGGTTCTCAAGGGCGACTACATCGAAGGTGACGACGCGTTCATCCGGCCAAGGACCTACGCGCACCTGGTCGAGTTCGGCACCCGCCCACATGCGACCGGCAAGGGGTCACAGCTCAAGGACCGGCTCAACAGCAAGCGCAAGGGCTCGGGTGTCCAGTTCGGGCACCATCACCCCGGTGCACGGGCCCGTCCGTTCATGCGGCCGGCCTTTGACTCACAAGCGGCGACCGCTGGCTCGATCATCGTGGTGAAGGCCCAGGAGCTCCTGGCGGAGGAGACGAGCCGTCTCTACCGGTACTCCCGAAAGGCGTGACACGTGCCAATCGAATCAGCCGTTCGGCAATTCCTCCTCGCGAGCACGGCCGTCACCGACCTGGTGGGCGTGAGGATCTACCCTGTCACGCTTCCGCGGGCGCCCGAGTACCCCGCGGTTCGGTACGCCGTGATCTCCAAGGTCAGGGACGTGGCGTTCGGCGGCTACACCGGGCTGTGCATGGCCCGGGTCCAGGTCGACATCTTTTCGCCCCAGTACGACCAGGCCAAGGCGATCATGGACGCGATGCGAAAGCGGTTGTGCGGAGATCCGGACTCGGCCGACCCGGCCGTCAAGCTCCCATGGCCGGCGGCGATCGGGTCGCCCGCGGTCGACGTCCAGGGGATATTCGTCGACGGCGAGGACGACGGGTACGAAGGGGCGGATGACGGATTCGACGCCGGCGGCAAGCAGCCCGTCGAGGTGTACTCGACATCTGCCGATTTCCTCATCTGGCACAAGGGTTGAGCGCCGGCGTCGGCCGCTCTCCTGAGGCCCCAGGAGATCAGCCATGGCCGCGACCACTGCCCAGATCGGATACGGCACCAAGTTCCAGATGGAGGACCCGGCAACGCCCGGCTCGTTCCTCGACATGGGGGAGGTGTACAGCATCACGCCTCCCACCCGCGAACGCGAGTTCGTCGACGCAACCAACTTCGAATCCCCGGGCTCAGCGCGGGAGCGCATCCCCGCCCTCCTCAACGTCGGCCGGGCGACGTTGAACCTCTCGATGCTGCCGGCGTCGACGAACTACGGGAAGCTGGTGACGGCGCTCAATGGCGGCAACAAGCTCAAGTTCCGCATCAACCCCCCCGACACGATCACCACCAAGGTGTACGAGTGGACGGGGTACGTCGCCAGCATCAAGGACAACGTCGTCATCGACGACAAGAACACCACCGAGGTCGAGGTCGAGGCCACCGGCCCCGAGACCACCGGCGGCTGGATCAGCCCCTGATAGCCCTGTCGGGGCGTTCGCCGGGATGCAAGGGACTCTGCACCCGGCGAACCCCTTTTACCGGCAACCCGATCAACCGTTCGGGTCGCCGGCTTTCGGTCCACACATCCCCGCAACCCACGCCTGAGGAGAAGTGAATGTCAGCCCCGACAGTGAGCGTCAACATCGGCGAACCGCGCGAGGTGGTCTTCAACCTGGCCACGCTGATCCGCATCGAGAAGGCGACAGGTAAGACCCCGGTCGCCCACATCAACGAGCTGGCCGCACAGTCGGCTGTCCCGGCCGAGATCCCCAAGGACCAGGTGACGGCGTGGCTCGAATCGCCAGCCGGCAAGGAAGCCAGCGCCAAGGCCGTGGAGCGGATCTCCCCGACGGAGGTGAATGGATTCATCGCCGCGTGCACCGGCCTCGATCCCGCCGCGGTGGCTGACACGATCGCACTGGATGAGGCGTACGAGGCCTACAACGCCCTCCAGGCCGCTCTGGTTGAGGCGACCAAGCAGCTCCTCCGTACCAAGGAGGAGCCCGACAGCCCCCCTCCCCAGGCCGGCTGAGGGCCTGGGCACGCGTCGAGCTCGGGATGCACGGGCCCGAGTTCGACGCGCTCTCGCCGGCGGAACTCGCGGACCTTCGACACTGCTGGTTGGAGCGGGAGAAGCGGTCCGATCGCCGGGCCGGGGTCGTTGCCGCAACCATCGCCAACGTCAACAGGGATCCCAAGCGCCGTCGCCAGCAATATACGCCTGGGGACTTCTTCCCGATCCTCGGCCAGCAGAGCCGACGCCTGCCATCCCACGGCGAGTGGGTCAACCAGCTCGCCGCGGCGACGGGTGGACTTCCCGACGACTGGCAAGGCTGGCGCCCGGGCAGCCCGGAGAACGCCGACTAGTACGGCATGGCCCGCTCCAACAAAGTCGGTGAACTCCGCGTCGAACTGACCGCCTCCACCGCCAGGTTCATGAAGGACCTGGAGGTGGCCGGCACCGGAATCGAGAAGACCGAGA
>DATGXW010000222.1:0-3148 GCA_035298585.1 Phycisphaerales bacterium | reverse complement strand
GTAGACCATCTCGCGAGTTCCGCCTGCGATCTGCTCGCGGGTGGTTTCCACGAGCCATCCGGTCAGGAACACCGCCGCGGAGAGCGCTGCACACAGACCCCCGACGGCCAGTGCACGTGCCGGGAGCTGGCGTTTGAGCAGGATGAAGGCAAAGACCATCGCGGCGACCGCAAGGATCGTCCCCGGGGCCCACACATCCTCGAAGAGATACCGCTCGACCAGGGAGGGCTCGGGAAGTGGGGGGATGGTGATGGCGGTTGGCACCTGGGCCAACGCCGCGGGGACATCGAGTGCGAGCAAGACTGCCATGGGTGTTGTACGGACACGGGATGACGGTGTGCGGGCAGGGGCGCCATGGGTGTGCAGGAGACCTTCGAACATCACTACAGTGTTGGCACCCGGCATCGCACCGGCGATGTCGAGAGGGCCAATACCGGCCCGGCGGCCAGCTTCTGCAATTCCATGAGCCAGATTCTGCACACTACCAGCGACATTTTTGAGAAGAACCTGCGCTCGGTGGCCCGGCTCTCTCCCGCCGCGGCGCGGGCCATCACCGCGTCAGAGCCGCGGTCAGGCGTCGAGCTTCTCGAAACCCAGGACGGGTCATGGTCGATCCGGATCGATGGGCGTCTTGCCGCCAGCGGGTACGACCCCCTCCGCGAGGGCAGGCTTCTCGCCGAGCAGGCCCCTGTCGAATCGGCCGCGTGCATCGTGGTGATCGGCTTTGCCGCGGGGCATCACGTCGCGGCCCTTGCGGAAAGGATGAACCGCAGCGGGGCGATCCTGGTCTATGAGCCCGACATGGGGCTCCTGCGATCCATCCTGGAGGCTCGCGACATTTCGGCGTGGATGGACCGCTCGAACGTCGTCATGCTCGTCACGGAGGAACAGGCGGCCATCACGACCGCGATCACCGGCCTCGAGGGCCTGCTCGCGGCGGGCGTGAAGATCCTCGAACATCCCGCCAGCCAGCGGCGGATCGGCCGCGACCGGATCGACGCCTTCAGCGCTTCACTCACGTCGGTCATGCGGGCCGTCAAGACCAACGTCGTGACGACATTCGTGCAGGTGGAGACGACGCTCCGCAACCTGCTGATGAACGTCGACCGCTACGCGACCGTCCCGGGCATCGCCGACCTGCAGGACGCCGCCAAGGGCGTGCCGGCGGTTGTCGTCTCTGCGGGGCCGAGCCTTGAACGCAACATCGAACTGCTCAGTGACCCCGCCAACCGCGCCAAGGTCGTGGTCGTCGCCGCCCAGACCGTGCTCAAGAAGCTCCTGGCGCGGGGGATCAGGCCCGACTTTGTCACCGCGCTTGATTACCACGAGATCAGCCGGCGCTTCTATGAAGGGTTGACCGGCGAAGATGTGGAGGGTGTCACGCTGGTGGTCGAGCCCAAGGCCAACCCGGCGATCCTGTCGGCGTTCCCGGGCCTTCTGCGCTGTCCGGGGGATCGGATCCTCGACGAACTCCTGGGCCCATTCTCGCGCGAGATGGGGTCGCTGACCCCGGGCGCGACGGTCGCTCACCTTGCGTATTACCTTGCCCGCTATCTGGGGTGCGACCCGGTGATCCTGATCGGTCAGGACCTGGGTTTCACCGACGGGCAGTATTACCACGCCGGCGCCGCGATCCACCGCGTGTGGGCGGGGGAACTCAACGAGTTCAACACGCTCGAGATGCTCGAATGGCAGCGGATCGTCAGGTCGCGCAACATCCTCCACCGCGCGGTCGATCACCTGGGCCGGCCGATCTACAGCGACGAGCAGATGATGACCTACCTGGTCCAGTTCGAGCGCGACTTTGCCGAGGATGCGGCGGCGGGCAGGACCACGATCGACGCGACCGAGGGGGGCGTGGTCAAGAAGCACACGCTCGTCAGGACGCTGCGCGACGTGCTCGCGGAGATTCCGGCGCGCGTGCAGCCCGTGGCGCTCCCGCGGCCCCAGCCGGTGCGGGCGACGGACGACAAGGCCTTCCGCGCACGGCTCCGCGAGCACATCGCGGCGGTCCGTCGGGATGCCTGGGCGGTCGAGGAGATCAGCCGCAAGACCGCGAGCAAGCTTGAAGAGATGATCGGGTCGGATCAGAAGAGGATCGCCGGACTCATCGATCAGGTCCACCGCCTGCGGGATGAGATCGTCACGCTTCAGCCGGCGTACAACCTGGTCGGATTTCTCAATCAGACG
Organism: Phycisphaerales bacterium; assembly: GCA_035298585.1. Lineage (GTDB taxonomy): Bacteria > Planctomycetota > Phycisphaerae > Phycisphaerales > UBA1924 > JAEUJB01. The sequence continues at coordinate 958 of DATGXW010000222.1, read as the reverse complement.
GGTGGTTTCAAGCGTTTCCAGGCCGACCGCGCGATTGAACTGGATCGATCGCTCACGCCGCTGGAGCGTCAGAAGCGGCAGATCACCCGCGACATCACCAACGTCTCGTGGATCGGCGACGCCGCACAGCAGCTTGGTTCCATGCTCGATTCGACGATCCGCATGCTCGACGGCGGCCCGAGGATCACGCGCGATGTCTCCGCGGTTGAGGCCGTGGAGAAGTCGCAGAAGCAGGCCCGGCGCGTCGTCTGCACCGCGTTCATTCCGTGCACACTGCTCGATGCGGGCGTTGCGGCGGAACCGATCGTGCCGGGCAAGAGTGCGCTGCGCCTCACCCTCGAACGGCTTGGGCAGTCCGCGCAGATCGACGGGGTGGTTCTCGCCCGGGACCCCGCGGGGCACGCGGAGAGGGTCGCGGCGGAGATGAAGTTCGAACTGCGGCCCGGCGTGTCGATCACGCTTGTCGACATGCACGCCGCCGCGGTTCAATGGTCGCGCCGGGTCCGCCGCGTGCGCAAACTCTCGGAGCGGTGCTGGCGCGGCGGGCCCGCGAATCTCACGATCTGGGATGAACTCTGGCGGCCGGCGGAACTGCTGCGGCTCATGAAGCTGCACGGGGCCGATGCGGCGGTCCTGGTCGGTCCTGAGTGGGCGATGCTCGATGCCGCGTTGACCGATTCGGTGATCGCTCGCCACCGCGAATCACCCGAGATGCACCCGGTGACGTTCTCTCCCGCCGCGCCGGGGCTTGCCCCCGCGGTCCTCGGACGCGAGCTCGTTGAGCAGCTCGCCGAGCGCGAATCGACCGCGCGCATGTTCGCAACGCTCGGCGGTGTCCTCGGGTATGTGCCGGCCCTTCCGAGGCAGGACCCCATCGCCAAGCCGCCGTGCGTCGAAACGCCGATCGAGCTTCGAGACGCGGGGAGGCGATGCATCGCCGATACCCCATCGGTTCGAC
>DATGXW010000221.1:0-4796 GCA_035298585.1 Phycisphaerales bacterium | reverse complement strand
CGCGCTCGTCGGATTCGAGCTTCTTGACCTGGGACATCAGCCGTTCGGCGAGCCCCGCGTGGGCCGCGAGGCCCTGGTTGTACTGGGCGACCTGCTTGCGAAGGTTCTCCTGCTCGACCTCGAGCAGCGCTTCGGGGTTGGCCTTCTCAAGGCCGGAGATGAAGAGGCCGAGGAAACCGCGGATCAGGTTGCTCAGGCGTCGAAGCACATTGACCTCCTGGGGTTGCTGGGGACTGCGGCTGAGAGGGTAGTGTGGATCAAGCGAAGAAACACTGCACATCCGGCCCGGATGTTCGGCCTGGTCGTTCAGAAGATAGCGAGCCGCTTGGGACGCTGCACAGCCCTTTATTTGGCGGGCGTGAGCCTGAGATTTCGGAGATTCATGACGCCAAGGCCTGGCTTGGAAGTCGGGACGACCTGGAGCGTCGCCGGCGTGCCGGAAAGCTCGATCGTGCCGAGGTTGATGGTCGTGAAGTTCCGCCAGCCGCGGGTGTTCTCGACCTCGCCGGTCAGGAGCTGCGACCCCACGCGGACTTCATACCCCGCGCCGTGCGAGCCATCCTCGCAGGCGTACGTGATCTCCACGGTGTAGCGGCCCGGCGCATGGGGGCCGAACTTCCAGGTCACCTGGTCCGTCTCGCTCGTCCAGAAGCCGATGTGTGCGTCCGTCCCGGTTCCTTCGAGCTTGGCGGCATGGCCGACGACCTGTGCGTCCGCTGCACGCAGGTCGATCGAGCCATCCGCGGCGGGCATGATCGGCATCTCGACGACCGCGGGCGTCCCGTCGATCTTGACTTCGATGACGAGGCTGTAGGGATCGGAGGCCTCGGGCGGAATCGTCAGCAGCCAGCCGGAATCATCCCGCTGGGCGGGGACGGGAGCGCCGCCGGCCAGCAGCCGCGCGGAACGAACGGCGTTGAGCAGGCCCGGGACGCGGAGCTTGCGGTCGGCGGGCATGTCAAAGACGTGCAGGTACAGCGTGTTCTCGCGGCTTGTGCATCGCCCCCACGAGAGCTTCTTGAACGGACCCGCGCTGCACCCGTAGATGCTCGCGCTGTTGGCCCGCATCCACCTGGAGATCTCACCGAAGCGCTCGACGCTCTCGGGCGGGATGACGCCCTGTGCGGTGGGCCCGACGTTCAGGAGGAAATTGCCGCCCTTGCTGGTCGTCTCGATGAGCATCCGCACGAGCGTTGTCGCCGACTTCCAGTTGCGGTCACTGGTCTTATACCCCCACGTGTCGTTCATCGTCATGCACGATTCCCAGTCCTCTCCCGGGAGGCCGGTGGCGGGGATCTCCTGCTCGGGCGTGCCAAAGTCGCCCGGATAGTCACCCTTGGCGGTGTGACCCGCCATCCCCTGGCGGCCCTTGCCGACGCGGTTGTTCACGATCGTCCAGGGCTGGATCTGGCGGCAGAGGTCGTAGAGCGACTTACCCATCTCGTTGGACCAGTTCTGATCCCACTCTCCATCGAACCACATCGCTCCGATGGGCCCGTAGTTGCTCAGAAGCTCCCTGACCTGCCCGCGGAGGACCTCGACATAGCTGGGGAAGGTCTCTGCCTTCTGTGCATCGGGGTGGTGCCAGTCCATGATCGAGTGGTACCAGCACATGCGGACGCCGTGGCGGCGGCACGCCTCGGCGAGTTCCTTCAGGATGTCCCGCTTGAAGGGCGTGGCGTCCATGACGTCGTACGTCGAGAGCTTCGAATCAAAGAGCGAGAAGCCGTCGTGGTGCTTGCTCGTGATCACGATGTAGCGGACCCCCGCGTCCGCCGCCATCTTGACCCACCGCTCGGCGTCAAACTCGACGGGATTGAACTTGGGGGCGAGCTTCTCATACTCAGAAGCAGGGATCTTGAGCGTGTGCATGATCCACTCGCCCACGCCCGGCGCTTCGACGCCGTTCCAGGTCCCCGCCGGCACGGCGTAGAGCCCCCAGTGGATGAACATGCCAAACCGCGCCTCCCTCCACCACGACATGCGGAAATCCTCCACGCTGGCGGCTTCCGGAAGCGGGGGCAGCTCCTTCACGAAGATGTTGCGAAAGTACAGCGTGTTCCCGTGGTTCTGCAGCTCGATCGGTCCGATCGCGTAGATCGGCTTGGCGGGTTCCCAGTAGTTCTCCAGCACGACATCATCCACGACCAGGACGTCGTTGAGATACACCGTGACGTGCGAGCCACGCATGATGATGTGGAACCGGTTCCATTCCCCCACCGGCGCATCGGCCTTCACCAAGGGACGCGACGCGTGTACATGATTGTTGTACAGCCCTCCCGATCCGATGGGGTTGTCCCAGATCTGAACCTGGGGGGAACCGCGGAGATAGATGCCGCTGTCGCCCTCCTTCTCGATCTTCCAATCCACGTACAGCTCAAAGTCACGGTAGTTCTTGATCGTCTGGAGGCTGTCCCCCCGCCCATCAAAGATCAGGACGCCGTTCTCGACGCGCCAGTGCTTGTGCATGGAGGCGTCGGCGGCATTCTGACGCTGGGACCGCTGCTCGTCGTTCAAGGCCGCGACCATCGGCGGACCGTCGATCAAACCCTGCCAGTTGCTCAGGTCCTTGCCGTTGAACAGTGCTTCAAATCCCGCCGGGGGAACGTTCTCAGGATCAAACAGCGTCGCGGGCGGCGCGGAAAGACCCATCGGTCCGGCAGCATCCGACGCGGCGTGCACAGGGGGCATCGTGTTCGACAGGACGCCGCCAGCGGTGAGCGCGGAGAAGGAAGAAGTCACAAACCGCTCGATCACCGGCGCATGGTCCGTCCCGCCGGTGCGTTCCTCGACAAGGACCGAAAGCTCGGGAAAGCGACCCGCCAACTCGTGTGCTGCCTCCACGCCCCCGAGATACAGCGCGTCGTCCACCGCATCGACCAATCCCCCGTCGGTCCCCACGACGACCGCGCCCCCGCGGCGCTGGGAGCCCAGGCCCGTCCGTGGATCCACGATGTGCGAGTAGCGAACTCCCGCGATCACGATGTTCTGGACCACATCACCCGCCGTCGAGATCGATGAACCGGGCGACACCTGGATGGTGTGCGGCGTCCCCAGGCCGGTGTCCGCCTCAAGCTTCCACGCGGTCTCGCCCGGCGGGGGACGGGTGCCGACGGCGATATCGCCGGACATGGAAACGATGCACACGGGAAACCCCGCGTCCACCAGAACATCCCTCGCCGCCGCCGCGGCAATTCCCTTACCGATCCCCCCCATGTCCAGCTTCATGCCGGGACCACCGAGAGAGACTGTGGAGGCAAGTCGGTCGATCTCAAGCGGCTGGAATGCACGCTCGGAGGCCCGGCGCCGGTCCTCTTCCGAGGCTGGCGCGCCCGTGCGTCGAGCTTCCCGCCAGAGTGCAACCAGGGGACCGACGCGAACGTCAAAGAGCCCGTCGGTCTTGGCGGAAACTTCCGTCGCCGTGACAAGGGCGCGGAGCAGGTCGGCAGAAACCGAAACGGGTCCGGCCCCGGCATTATCACACAGCCGCATGAGTTCGCTGTCGAACTGGTAATCACTGAGTGCACGGTCGAGTTCGGCGATGCGGTCAAAGGCCTTCGCGGCGGCGTTCGAGGCGGCTTCCTGGTCCGCTTGGTAGATGATGATGCCGGTGCGAACCCCCATGAGCACACGGACGAACTCGTGGCGAACGGCGGGCGCTTGGGCTGTCGCTTGTGCGGGCGTCGACTGAGAAATCGCCGACGCGAGGGAAGTTGGCGTGAGCAGCAGGAGTGTGGAAAGGGCGAGGGAGGTGAAAACGGTTCCGCACATGGATCGCTCCAAAGGGCGAGGCAGGTCGTCAGGGGTGAGGCGTGGGGTTTAGGAAGTGCAGCGTGGGACGGGAGGAAGAAAAGAAGCAGCGGATCCGGAACGCCCGCCCCACTAAAAGAACATGGCGGACGCGGCCGGATTCCATGGGAAATTTATCGTCTTTGGCGATGAAACACCACCCAGGGTTCCGGCAAGGCGTTACATGAACGGGTTCCGAAAGCGGTTTGGGAAAGTCGCGCCGGGCGGGGATTGAGAAGTCAGAAGCGAGTGTGCACGGAGTTCGGGAAAGGCGCCCTCCCGAGGCGCCGCTGGGTTTACGGGAGCGGTTTCACACGGCGGCGGGATTTCGGTACACTCCCGGCTGGCACCGTTTTCTCGCACGTCCCTTCCTGGACCCATCCAAGATATGAGTACTTCCTCGACCGCCTCCGCGGGCACACTTGGTACGACCGTCAAGCTCTCGGCGATGATGTTCCTGCAGTTCTTCCTGTGGGGTGCATGGTTCGTGACGCTGGGGCCTTTCCTCAACAGCCGCGGCGCGGACCCGTCGACGATCGGCAATGCCTACACCAGCGCCCCCGTGGGCGCCATCCTGGCCCCGGTCTTCCTGGGCATGATCGCCGACCGCTTCTTTGCCACGCAGATCGTCCTGGGCGTGCTGCACGTGCTGGGCGGCCTTCTCCTGATGGTTGCGCCCAGCGTCGCGCCGGGGTCTGAAGGCGGCAACACCGGGCTCTTCCTGGGTGTGCTTTACGCACACATGCTCTGCTACATGCCGACGCTGGGCCTGACCAACACCCTGGCCTTCCACAACATGACCAACCCCGAGAAGCAGTTCCCGCCCGTGCGGGTGCTGGGAACGATCGGGTGGATCGTCGCGGGCTTTGCCGTCGCGAGCGTGATGAAGCACTACGCCGGCGAAGGAGCGGCCGGGAACGTGGTCGAGGGCCGGGCCGAGTTCTTCTACGTTGCCGGCGCGGCCGGTGTCCTGCTGGGCCTGTACAGCTTCTTCCTGCCCCACACCC
>DATGXW010000220.1:0-5394 GCA_035298585.1 Phycisphaerales bacterium | reverse complement strand
GCCGTCGATAGCGATGTCCACGAAACGCTCGACTTTGAGAACCTGCGGTTTGGCGTCCTGACGGGTCGCCGCGGCTGGCTCACTCCCGAGCGGTGCATCAACACCTGGCCCGCCGCGCAACTGCACGACTGGCTTGGGCGCAAGCGACCCAACCGCTGACAGGCCGCCTCCATCAAAACGACCCCACCCCTGTTGTCCCTCACATGAGAGACGAACCACAGGGGCAGGGCGCACAGGAGCTTGGGAGCAGTCTCGGAGCGGCCCCGTCGAAGGTGCAGTGGGGGCGCGGTCCAAAAAGCGACCCGACCGCCGCCCCGGAGCGAATCGGGGGAGAGGGCGGGCGGCGGTTCGAGTCGCGGGTCGACGGGGAGATGTCGAGCCGACTGCCTGTTCTTGCGATTCCTTCGGACCACGTGCAGATCGGATGCGGCAACAGGAATCTTGCGAATCCGCGCATGGAAAATCGCCTCGGCGGGCTGCCGCCCTCCGCGGCGGGCCACCGGCTGCGTGCGGCCACCCCAAGGCCCGAACGCCCCAGTGCAGGGAAGATCCCCGACCGTGAAGGGTCAGGCCAGCATCGGCTTGTACAACTCGCCGTGGACGTCCGTCAGGCGGAAATCCCGGCCTTGCGACCGGTAGGTCAGCTTGGTGTGCTCAAGCCCCATCAAGTGCAGCAAGGTCGCGTGCAGATCATGAACGTGCAGCGGGTCGCGTGCCGCGTGGTAACCCAGGTCGTCGGTCTCTCCCACCGTCACGCCCTTCTTGATCCCCGCGCCGGCGAACCACATCGTGAAGGCGTGCGGGTGATGGTCCCGGCCCAGGAAGGTCGAGCCGTTGCGGCCCTCGTTCACGGGCGTTCTGCCGAACTCGCCGCCCCACACGACGATGGTGGATTCGAGGAGTCCGCGTTCCTTGAGATCCTTGACGAGCGCTGCACACGCCTGGTCGGTCTCGCGGCAGCGTGCGGGCAGTGACGTCATGAGATCGTCCCCCGTGCCGGTGCCGTGCGAATCCCACCCGCGGTGGTAGAGCTGGACAAACCGGACGCCGCGCTCGACGAGCCGGCGTGCGAGCAGGCAGTTGTTCCCGAAGGATTCCTTGCCGGGCTCCGCGCCGTAGGCCGCGAGCGTCTCGGGCTTTTCGCCCGAAAGATCGAGCAGGTCGGGCACGCTCGACTGCATCTTGTAGGCCATCTCGAAGGAATTGATGCGAGTCGCGATCTCGGGATCACCCATCGACTCAAGCTGCATCTGGTTGAGGTCCCGCAGTGCATCGAGCGACTCCCGGCGCGTCCTGGAATTCATCCCCTTGGGGTTGCTTGTGAAGAGGACCGCATCGCCCTTGGAGCGGAACTGAACACCCTGGTAGGCGGTGGGCAGGAATCCGCTCGACCAGCACGAGCACCCGCCCGAGGGCTGCCCGCCGCCCGAGAGCAGGACGACAAACCCCGGGAGGTCCTGGTTCTCAGAGCCAAGGCCGTAGGTCAGCCACGAGCCCATGCTGGGGCGGCCGACGCGAGCGAGGCCCGTGTTGATGAACAACTCGGCGGGGGCGTGGTTGAAGGCGTCGGTCTTGCAGGAACGGACGATGCACAGGTCGTCGACGATCTGCGACGTGAAGGGAAGGAGGTCCGAAACCTCCGCACCGGACTGCCCGTACTTCTTGAACTTGTGGGGCGACGCGAGGATCTTGGGGGTCCCCTTGGTGAACGCGAAGCGTTCGCCCTTGATGTACTCCTCGGGGATCGGCTGGCGGTCGTGCCTTGTCAGCATCGGCTTGTTGTCAAAGAGATCAAGCTGCGACGGCGCGCCGTTCATGAAGAGGTAGATGATGCTCTTGGCCTTGGGCGCAAAGTGCGAAGGCTTGGGCGCAAGCGGGTTCATCACGCCGGCCGACGCTGAACCCGGACCTGCGCCCGTGCGCAGCGCTGCGGTTGCCACCGGGGAAAGGAGCGAGGCCAGTCCCATGGCGCCCAGCTTGAGGCCGCAGTCATGGAAGAACTGGCGGCGCGTCTGTGCCAGGAGGGGGCTCAAGCGGGGATCGTTCATCGGGCACTCATTCCTTGGGAAGCCTTGCGGGGGGCGGCGGTTCGCCCAGATGTTCAACAGCCGGTCAACCGTGCACCACGGCACAACCGTCACGCGTCATCACTGCCGAGTCACCGTCTCATCCAGGTTCAAAAGCACGTTGGCGACGATCGTCCAGGCCGAAACCTCGGCGGGGTCGTAGGCCATCCCCTTCCCGGCCACGCCCGAGCTTGCCATGTCGCGGGCCATGGTCTCGTCGCCGCGATATGCGGCAAGTTGCTGTTCGTAGAGCTGGACGAGGCGGGCGACCTCTGCGTCGGTCGGTGTGCGGGCGACGCACACACGCATGCCGTAGGCCGCACGCTCCTGCGGCGTCTTGCCCCCCTCATCCATCATGCGGCGGGCGAGCCCCGCGGACATCTCGACAAAGGCCGGGTCGTTGAGCGTGGTGAGGGCCTGGAGGGGCGTGTTTGTGCGGGGACGCCGTGTGCACGTGATCTCGCGGCTGGGCGCATCAAAGTTCATGAACGACGGGTACGGGCTCGTCCGCCGCCAGAAGGTGTACATCCCGCGGCGGTACCGGTCCGCGCCGGTGCTCTCCACCCACTGTGCACTGCTTGCGATCTGCGTCCACGTCCCGTCGGGCTGGAAGGGGAAGACGCTGGGGCCGCCGATCGTCGGCGTCAAAAGGCCGCTGGCGACCAGCCCGATGTCACGGACGGTTTCCGCCTCGACGCGGAAGCGCGGTGCACGTGCGTACAGCTTGTTCTGCGGGTCCTTCGCCAGGTGATCGGGCGTGACCTTGGAACTCTGCCGGTAGGTGGCGCTCATGACGATCGTCTTGATCGTCTGCTTGAGGCTCCACTGGTTGCGCTCAAGTTCGATCGCCAGCCAGTCGAGCAGCTCGGGGTGCGTCGGCGCATCGCCCTGCGGGCCGAAGTCATCGCTGGTCTCGACAATCCCGTGCCCCATCAGCGCCTCCCAGAGGCGGTTGACCATCACGCGCGAGGTCAGCGGGTTTTCCTCATCCACGAGCCACCGGGCAAACGACAGCCGCGTGACCGGCACGCCCTCTGGCATCGGTGGCAGGTACGACGGTGTCCCGGGCTGGACCTCTTCACCGGGGGTCAGGAAGCTCCCCCGGACAAAGATGTGCGTCTGCCGCGGCTGGTCGTTGTGCTTCATCACCAGAGCCCGGGCGACGACCAGCTCCGACCGCCGGCGTTCCTCGGCGGCGAGCTTCTCGCGGATCTCCGCAAGTTCGGGCGCGATCGTGCGGTAGTGATTCCAGATCGTGGCCGACTGCTCGGCCGTCCGAGCGGCGGGATCGACCACGACCGCCTCCAGCACCTTCGCAGGGACCGTGATCGATTCGAGCGAGCCCGATTCGTCAAGATCGGCGAACGAAATCCTGGGGCGCGCGATGCAGTGCCCGCCCCCGAACTCCTGGCGAAGCACCACCCGCAGCGTGGTCTCGGCCGCGAGGGGCACCGCGAGCCTGAAGATCGCCTTGTGCGGGCGACGGGTCTGACCATCGATCGCCCACCCGCTGCGTGCATCGTCATCAAACGCATGCGCGATCGGGTAGAATTCGTTCCCCGCCGAGGGATTGCCCTGCTCGTAGTCCGCGCGGGACAACCCGATCGCAAGGCGCGATTTCCCCTCCGGATCACTCCCAAGGTCAAAGACCGCAAAGTCCGTCAGCACGAAGTTGGCGTTGGGTGCACGCCCCGCCCCCTTGGCGGGGGAGTTCTCATCGACCAGGGTTTCGAGGCGCAGCGCACTGGTTCGGGCGGGAGCCTTGAACTCAAGCGTGTAGACGTCGCGGTCAGCCAGCGCCCCCGAGAGCGTCAGCGACCCGTCGGGCTGGAGTGTGAACTCGCCGCCGTGCTCGCTGTGGCTTCGAGACATCGACGCGACCGACCAGCGCGATTCGTGAGCCCTGACCGTGCGCTCCCAGGCTTCCTGCGAGGCGGCGAGTTCGGGCGTCCGGCCCGAGGCTTGTGCTTCGAGCTCCGCAATGACCCGGTTGAGTGCGTCCAGCTCTTCAAACTTCGCGTCACGCGGGTAGTCGATCATCGCGCCCGCGGCGACCTTCTCGGTCGCGTCGATCCGGCGAACGTCGATCGAATCCTGGTTGAAGATCGAGAGGAGCTGGTAGTACTCCTTCTGCGTGAGCGGGTCGTTCTTGTGATCGTGGCATTGTGCACACCCGACGGTCGAACCCAGCCAGACCGTGCCGGCGGTGTTGGTTCGGTCCAGCACCGCGTCGACGCGGAACTCCTCGATGTCGGTGCCGCCCTCTTCGTTGGTCTGGGTGTTGCGGTTGAAGCCGGTCGCGACCAGTTGCGAGCCGGTGGGGCTTGGGAGTTCGTCGCCGGCGAGCTGTTCCACCGTGAACTGGTCAAAGGGCATGTCGTCGTTGAACGCGCTGATGACCCAGTCGCGGTAGGGCCACATGACGCGGGGCTGATCCTTCTCGTAGCCGTGGCTGTCTGCGTACCGCGCAAGATCGAGCCAGAGCTTGGCCCACCGCTCGCCGTAGTGAGGCGAGGCAAGCGCCCGGTCGACCGCACGCTCGTACGCGCCGCCGCGCGTGTCGTTCACGAACGTGTCGACCTCCTCGGGCGATGGCGGCAGGCCGGTCAGGTCGATCCAGAGCCGGCGGATGAGCGTGTGGCGGTCGGCTTCCGCCGAGGGCGTCAATCCCGCGGCCTCCACCTTGGCGAGGATGAAGTGGTCGATCGCGTTGCGGGGCCACTGTGCATCCTTCACCGCGGGAGGATTGTGCCGGACCGGGTGCCGGTACGCCCAGTGCCAGTGCTCCCCGGGCTTGACCTGCTTTTCAAACGAAGCCCCCTGGTCGATCCAGCGGCGGATCAGGTCGATCTGTGCATCTTCCAGCGGCCCTCCCTTGGGGGGCATCCGCTCCGATGAGTCCTTGGAAGAAACCAGGTGAAAGAGATAGCTCGCCTTCGCATCCCCCGCGACGATCGCGGGCTTGCCGGATTCGCCGCCCTTGAGCGCGGTCTCGAGCGATGAAAGCGAGAACTGCCCCTCGGGCTCATCGCCCGTGTGGCACTTGTAGCACCGCTTCATCAGGATCGGCTCGATGTCGCGGACGTAGTCGACCGGCTCGCCGGAGGATGCCAGGGTGATCGTCGCGGGCGCGCCGGGCGACTCGGTAGGAGAAGAGTGCGCTGGTGAAGCCGGCTGCGTTCCCAGCGCGTACACGACCGCATCACGGAGATAGGTTTCTCCGTGCACGAGCGAACCGCCGAAGTGACCCGCGACGCCCACCGCGATCACGCCGAAAACCGAGGCCACCCGGTAGGCGTTGAGCAGGCGCGGGTCGTTGCCGATCCGG
>DATGXW010000219.1:0-12318 GCA_035298585.1 Phycisphaerales bacterium | reverse complement strand
GTTCCGGGGTGGTCATCACCCCCCCCCAGAGCTTGGTCGGGAGGGGGGGGCGAAGGCACTGTGCGAGAAGGAGCCCGCGCGCGGGGCCACTATCGAGACGGTGCGATGGGGGGCCGCCTCTACTTCACCTTCTCCAGCCCGAATTCCAGCGTGCTGAAGCCGTCGATTTCAAAGTGCTCGAGTGTCACTTCGATGATCTTCTCTTCCGTCATGACCAGTTCAGCGCTGTCGCGTTCGGGGGCGTGCCAGTCCCAGTTTTCGATCAGGGTCTTCCCGTCCACGATCAGCCGGACGCCGTCGTCGCTCAGGGTCGAGAATTTCCAAGTGCCCGCGGGGAGCTGGAAGCGGGTGGTGGCGATCGTGCCGAAGCGGTCGGCGGCGATTCCAGCACCCTCGAAGCCGCGGCCGAACTTCATGTCGTTGGGCCCGCCGTGGGCGAACTTGAGCGCAAGCTCCCCGTTGATGACCGTCCGAGCCTTGGTCGAGTCGGCAAGTGCACGCCAGGCCTTGAGGTCCTTGCGAGGGTCGGAAGAATCGGTCCACGTGAAGAAGGCGACGGTCCATCGGGCGGGCATCAGGGTGCCGGTCAGGGTTCGGGAGAAGTCGTCCCCGATCTTGACCTTGATCGAGTAGGGTTGAACGCCGCGGCCGCCGCTGACGGTGATTCGTCCGCGGCCGGAGGAAAGCTGAGGATCCGCGCTGACCTGGACCTCTTTGGAATCGGTTTCGACGCTCACGCGGGGTGAGCCGGCGCCCATGATCTCATAGACGTGGCTCGATCCGCGCGATTGTGCAGCGCGGATCAGGGGCGACTGGTGATCCCAGGGCCCCCACTCATCCATGATGATCTTGTCGCGGCCGGCAAGCGCGGAGCGTGCGCCCACGGGGTTGTCCTTCCCAAGGACTTCAAACTTGGGAAGCCTGTACGAGGGCGTCGGACCTTCGGTCTCGGGCTCGGTGCCCGGGTCGTAGGCCGCGGGGGTGTAGGCCGGGTGCGTTGAGGATGTCACGTTCTGCGAGACCTGGTTCTTCTTGAAGTGCTCATCCTTCTTCTGCCGCGCGGTACGCTCCTTGCCCTGCGAGGCGTCGGGGGGAGCAGCCGCATCGCGGAACTGCCAGGCGAAGTACTTCGCGTCGGCGGGAGCGTTCTTGAAGGGGTTGTTGTCGTCAAACTTCACCGTGTTCTCGGCGATGATGTTGTTCGAAACGCCCTTGTACGACTTCTTGACGCCGGGCTTTTCAAGCAGGGCCTTGTCGTCATCCCACCACAGGTGGACGGCGACCTTGTTGTTGATGAAGGTGTTCTCGACGATCCTGTTGCCGCTGGCGTGCTCCATGTTGATCGCGCCGCGCTCAAGCCCGTAGGCCATGCCGCCGTTGCCGCTGAAGGTGTTCCTGGCGATGATCGAGTCCTGGGAGTATCCGCCCCAGATACCGCAGATCGCGTTCTCGTTGAAGCGGTTCTCGATGATCATGTTCCCATGGCTGAAGGTCATCTCCAGGCCGTGTGCAGAGGCGTACGACAGGTCGTTGCGGATGAACAGGTTGTCGTTGCACCCCTTGCGTCCGTAGACAAACCCTTGCGGCGCGGGCGTCTCCCCGATCGCTTCGTGGCCCGCAAAGCCAAAGACGCCGTCCCCGCCGTGCGTCACCGAGTTCTCGACAAAGACGTTGTTTGAGCATTGCTCGAACATCAGGATGCCGGCCGAATCCTGGCCGCGGTTGTAGACGCCCTCCACGTGGCCTCGGACGCAGAAGTCAAAGGCGTTGCGCGAGACAAGGTTTTTGCTTGACCGCCACATCGCAAGGCCCCACCCTGAAATAAATGAGCAGTCGTTGGCGTAGATCCTCGAATCGTTCACGCGGTCCAGCATGATCCCGTTCTGGCCGCGGCGGCACAGAACGCCCGTGATCGTGACCTGGTTTGACTGCTCCACGAGCAGCCCGGCGCCGTAGTTGGCGGCCCATTCGCCGCTATCGTTCTTGTGGGGGAAAAGCCAGTCGGCGGAATCCTCCGCAAGCGGCGTCGACCGCAGGTGCTGGCGGAAATTACCGGAGATGTCGGCGCCCTCGATCGTCAGCGAGTTGCTCTTGATGGCGTGGATGCCGACCTTGTAACCCTGGACCTTGGCGCCCTTGAGCACGATGCGTCGACCGCCCTCGATCACCACGCCCTTGCCGGTGAAACCATCGGCATCCGCGCCTTCGGCGGCTCCGCGCAGGATCGAGCCATCGGCGAACTCAACGGTGATGTTGTCGCCCTTGATCTGGATGACCCCGTTGCCATCGGAGTCGGCGAGGATGGCGCCAGCCGGGATGACCACGCGGCAGGATGAGGTAATGGCGGTGTTGTCGGCGGTGACGACCACCTCGGGGGGAGGGGGGAACGAGGCGGCGGAACCGGCGGAGAGCGCAAGAGCCAGGGTGTGCGTCAGCATGATCATGGTCAGAAGCGTACCAAACCGGGGAGTACTGGACACGCTCCATCAGACGCCCGCCGAGCCCGGGAGTTCATGAAGAGCGCGTCATTCAAGGATCTCCATGCATACAGATCGTTAAACTCAAGACCATGAACGCACGTCACGATGCCGGCCAGGGACGACTTGAACAGGGTGCACGCCCCGGCGGGCGTTCGCACGGACATGAAGCGGAGGACAGCATCGACGTCTTCTCCGCGGAGGCGATGCGTCTGGTCGACCAGGATGCACACCGGGTGTACGGATTGCCCGCGCTCGTGCTCATGGAGAATGCCGCCCGCGAGCTTGCAACGTGCGGGGTCGAACTGCTCGAAGACCTTGCCGGCGTCACGGTGGATGAGCACCCTCCGGTCGTCATCTACGTGGGGCTGGGCAACAACGGGGCTGATGGGTTTGCGGCAGCTCGGCACCTGCACAATGCGGGGGCGGCGGTGATGGTGATCAAGGCGGCGGGCGCGATGTCGACCGAGGAAGGAAGGATCCACCAGTCGGCGGCGCGGGCCATGGGCATTCCCATCATCGAAGCGGCGGAGGATGGTTCGCTCCCGGTCTCGACCGCGGGGGGCAAGCAGCCGGGCGAGAACTCGATGCTGGTCATCGATGCACTGCTGGGAACGGGCCTGACGAGCGCGCCGAGGCCGGGCATTGCCAAGCTCATCGACCGCATCAACCGGCACCGAAAGTCCGGATCGATCATTCTCTCGGCGGACATTCCCTCGGGCATGGTCGCCGATACCGGCCAGACGCCTGGCCCCTGCGTTCAGGCCGATGCGACGCTCACCTTCGGCGGGCTCAAGCTCGCGTTTCTCTCGCTGGAAGCGCAGCCATTTCTCGGGAACATCGCGATCGGGGATATCGGTGTGCCGAGGGAGCTGCTGGGTGCACACGCGCGGCGGATGGGCAAGCCGGCACACTTTGAATCCCTCGATTCAGAGCCGCCGCCGCTCGACGACCATGGTGTGCATCCCGGCCCGGCTTGACCATCCACCCGTCCGGATCAGGTGTGCAACGGGCGGTACGATGTGCCGCATTCACCCATATCCCGCGACCGGAGTTGTTCATGGCTGTGCGCATGGAGCTTTCAAGAATCCTGATCCGCGAGCTCAATGACTACCAGATCATCGAGCTGCGCGAGGTCAAGGACACTCCCCAGGGGAACAAGGGCGCTGATGCCGCCGCGCGGACATTCCCCATCGTGATCGGGCTTCCAGAGGCTCACGCGATCGAGCGGAGATTGAAGGGGACGGTGCTCAAGCGTCCGCAGACGCACGAACTGATGTCGAGCGTGATATCGCGGCTGGGCGGAAAGCTCAGGTCGATCACGATCAGCGACCTGCAGGACCACACGTTCTTTGCGACGCTGGACGTGGAGCAGCAGGGGGAGATGGTGCACATCGATTCTCGCCCGAGCGACGCGATCGCGCTGGGAGTCGCGGAGAACGTGCCGATCTATGTTGAAGAGCACGTGCTTGCGAACGCCAACCAGGATCCCGAGGAACTGACCTGACGCCATGGACGCCAGTGCACACATCGTTCCTCCGAAGTACATCACCCGGGATATTCCGCCGATCGGCGGGGTGATCAAGCAGCGGCACGAGGACTTTTTCGTCGAGGAGATCCCGCTGTACCAGCCCTCGGGGGAGGGTGAACACTTTTTCCTCTTCATCGAGAAGCGTGGTCTCTCGACGTTTGAATTGATCGACATCGTGGGGAGGCATTTCAACGTTCCGAGGCAGGCGCTCGGGAGCGCTGGGCTGAAGGACAAGCACGCCGTCACCCGTCAGGTGATCTCGGTGCACGCGCCGGGCAAGAGTCTGAGCGACTTTCCGGATCTCCGTCACGAGAAGCTCACGCTGCTGTGGGCGGACCAGCACACGAGCAAGCTGAGAACGGGGCACCTGACCGGCAATCGATTCTCGATCCGGATCCGCAACGTCTCCCCCACCGCCGTTCTCTCGGCCAAGAAGGTGCTTGACCGGCTGGCCCGGACAGGCGTTCCCAACCGCATCGGCGAGCAGCGATTCGGACACCTTGAGAACAATCACCTGGTGGGAAGGGCGATCCTGCTGGGCGATCATCAGTGTGCACTCGACATTCTCCTGGGTCCATCCTCCCGAAAGCCCGATGCCCAGGCACAGAGCCGGGCCGCGTATGCAGCCGGGAACTTTTCGGACGCCCTCCATCACATGCCAAGGCACCTGGGGGCGGAGTCGACAGCGCTGCGCCAGCTCTGCCGCGGGGCGAGCGCCCAGCGGGCGATCCAGGCGATCGATGCACGTGCACGCGGCTTTTACCTGACAGCCTTTCAATCCGCGGTCTTCAACGCGGTGCTCGATGAACGGGTGACGGGCGGGACCTTCGACCGGTTGCTGGAGGGTGATCTCGCGTTCAAGCACGCGAATCGGGCGGTCTTTGCGGTCGACGCGGCGGTTCTCAACGATGCATCGACAGAGACCCGGCTGGGATCCTTTGAGATCAGCCCCTCAGGGCCGATGTGGTCGAGTGAGATGATCCGCGCTGGGGGTCAGGTCGACGCTGCCGAAGTGCGTGCACTCGCGGGCCTGGACATCACCCCCGAGATCCTCGCGGCGTATGAATCGCAGCACCGCGACTTGATGGAAGGCGCCCGCAGACCGCTGCGAATCCCCCTGATCGATCCGGAAGCGGAGGGGGGCGTGGATGAACACGGCGCGTATGTGCGGGTTGCGTTTGAACTGCCGCGCGGATCCTTTGCGACGGTGGTATTGCGGGAGATCATGAAGCCGACGGGGACGAGCCTTGTCGAGTCGGACGAGGCAACGCTTGGATAGATGGTGGTTCCCCCCACGCGTAGCCGCGTACTGAAGTGATCGACCGGGGGCGAAGGGTTATTCGGGCGCCGCTCCAACTTCCTGAACCCCCGCGCGGATCCCGACCCAACCCCGGTCTAGACTTGCAAAGGCATGTCATCGACACCCCCCAGCCACGCGACCACTTCCGCTGCAACCCACGCCGCCCCCGTGGCAGTCCAGCCGCTGCCCGTCCAGGTGGAGCGGGAGGGGCCCTACGCCAACATCGCGGTGGTGATGCTGGAGCAGCCCGGGAAGCCTGTCGTCGTGCTGGATCATCCGCTTATCCAGCGGCTGGAGGCGGCGATCAAGGGTCTGCCCGGCGGGCTTCGGGGGCTGATCCTGGCCTCGGCCTCTGATCGCGTCTTTGTCGCCGGGGCAGATCTCAAGTCGATCAGCGAGTGGGATGATGACCAGCTCCACCGCTACCTGGCGTATGGGTCTCAGGTCTTCGGGCTGCTTTCTCAGCTTCCCTTCCCCACCGTCGCGGCCATCAACGGGGCCGCACTGGGCGGAGGGCTTGAACTTGCGATGCACTGTGACGGCCTGATCGCTTCGCCTCCAGCATCGAAGGATGGCGCGCCGGGCAAGCCGTATCCCGTGGGACTTCCCGAAGCGGGCCTTTCGCTCTGCCCGGGCTGGGGCGGGACAAACCTGCTCCCGGCCCGCATGGACCCTTCCAGGGCCTTGGCCCTCACGGCGGCGGGAACGCCCATGACGTTTGATCAGGCCAAGGAGGCGGGGCTCTTTGATGACCTGGCCGGGTCGGCCGCTGAACTGCTCGAAACCTGCAAGAAGTGGATCGTGGCGCGTTCGGCAAGCCGGACAGTCCGCGATGGCGCTCCATCCCGCTGGATCGGCCGCGGTGCGGTGAGCCCGAAGGTAATGGATGCACTCTCGAAGGTGAAGATCGAGGTGACCATGACCCCACCGGCCCGCGCCGTCTTTGATGCCGCGGATACCGGGCTTTCCCGCGGCTGGCAGGCAGCGCTGGAGGTTGAGCAGCGCCACCTGGTTCATCTTCGCCACACGCCCCCGTCGCGAGCAGCGCTCGCGGCGTTCTTTGCCAAGTCAGCCCCTCCCAAGGCCTGATCGACTTCGTCATCGAGCGGAGTGGGTCGCGAATCCGCCGCGGTCCATCCTCCGAAAACGTTTACCCGCGGACAGCCCCCTGTCCGACCTGACCATCGCCGAGGTGTCTCCCATGGCCGACCTGAAGTCCCTCAAAGGAATCTCCGCCGCCGACAAGAAGCTCCTGGAGCAGGCCGAGGAATGGCTTGGCTCAGAACCGACCAAGCTCGGGCCGGTCAAGAACATCTTCTGGGGCAACATCAAGGAAGAGTTCTATTTCCCGTATCCCTCGCAGGACGCCCGCGAGCAGGCCGAGTGCGACCAGTTGCTCGCGCGGCTGGATGAGTACCTCCGCACCGAGCACCCCTCGATCGCCATCGACCAGGACCAGGAGATCCCGCGCTGGGTGATCGACCGGCTCTTTGGGCTGGGCGTCCTTGGGATGACGATTCCCAAGGAGTTCGGGGGTCTTGGGATGGGGATCACCAGCTACAACCGCGTCCTTGAACGCATCGGGATGTACTGCGGTTCGACGGCGGTGATGGTTTCCGCACACCAGTCGATCGGGTGCAAGGCGGTCATGCTCTTTGGAACCGAGGAGCAGAAGGCCAAGTGGCTGCCGCACCTTGCCAAGGACTGGCTCAGTGCATTCTGCCTCTCAGAACCCAACGTGGGGTGCGATGCCGGCGGGGCGGAGACGCACTTTGTGCGTGACGGCGACTATTACCTCGTGTACGGCGAGAAGAAGTGGGCGACGTCCGGGGCGCTCTCGGGGCTCTTTACCGTCATGGCCCGGGAGAAGACCCCGGAGGGGAACGGGAAGATCTCGGCCCTGGTCATGCACCCCTGGATGGAAGGCGTCGACATCTTCCAGAAGAACCGCAGCAAGTGCGGAATCCGCGGCACCTGGCAGGCTCGCATCCGCTTCAACGGCGTGCGCGTCCACAAGAGCCACCTCTTGGGCAAGGAGGGCCGTGGTCTGCAGATGGCGCTCTCGTGCCTGAACTACGGACGATGCACATTGTCGGCCGGGATGCTCGGCGGCGCCCGCCGCGTGCGTGACCAGGCGACCAAGTGGGCGACGACGCGTTTCCAGTTCCAGGCCCCGCTCGCCAAGCAGGAGCTGGTGCGCAAGCGTCTTGCACACATGGCGGCGCTTGATTACGCGATGGACGCCGTGCTGTACATGACGACGGGGATGCTCGACCGCAAGGATGAGGACATCCAGGTCGAGACGGCGCTGTGCAAGGTCTTCTGCTCTGAGATGGGCTGGCGCGTCGTCAACGACGGGCTCCAGATCATGGGCGGCGAGTCGTACATGACCGAGAACGAAGTCGAGCGCGTCTTCCGCGACTCGCGGATCAACCTGATCGTCGAGGGCGCCAACGAGGTCATGCAGTCGTACGTCTTCGGCTACGGCGGCAAGCAGCTCGCCGAGCAGATGCTGGGCGTCAAGCAGGCGCTGCTGAAGGACCCCGACGAGTCGCTGGGGGCTTTCATCGGCAAGGCGATCAAGAACTCGCTCAACCCCCGCATCATGAAGATCGCGATCCCCCTGGGGCTTGAGGTCTTCCTCGGAATCCGCCGCGGGCTGCCGCGGATCAGCAGGGTGCTCCCCGAGCTGCGCGACGAGGCCGACCGCATCTCGCGCCTGGTGCGCGAGCAGACGTATCAGTTCAAGATCATGTCGTACAAGTGGGATGTGAAGCTGCTCGAGCGTCAGGCCGTGCAGGCCCGGATCGCCGACGCTGCGATGTGGCTCCATGCGTGGTCGTGTACGCTCAGCAAGCTCGACCAGGACATGCGTCACCACAAGAACAACGGCGCCTCGGACCTTGAGTATCAGCGCGACAAGGCGGCGGCGTTCCACTTCTTTGACATCGCCGAGTGCGCCATCCACGAGTGCTACCGCGGACTCTACGAGAACCCCGACGAGACGATGCTGGCGGCAGCGGACGCGGCGATCAGCTATTCGGAGTCGCAGTCTCCCGAGCAGTTCATCATCCCCGAACGCACACCGACGCAGCAGCGCGGCAAGGGCCGTGTTCCCCGCCAGGACGGCATCAAGCAGTTCCCCGGCGACGGCGTGCCGGCGGTGTCGCGTCCGGCCGAGTATGTCGGCTAGGAATCGGACCCGACGGAGTAAATCAGGACGCCCGCGACCGCGAAATCCCTCCGGTCGTGGGTTTCTTCCCCATTGCCCGTAGGCGGTCATCGGCACCATAATTGCCGCACGTCCGTGCCGCATCGCCGCTGCGTTACATCGCGCCTATCTTTGGCGCTCGCGGAATGCAGCCCGGCGCGGGCTTCTGCTCGCCACGATCGTCGTCGCCGCGGGCATCGCTCGGAGGGATCTCTACTTGGCATCCAACACACCGCTTGTACTGATCATCCGCGATGGCTGGGGCGAGAATCCGCACCCCGAGCACGACGCCTTCAATGCGATCAAGCTGGCCCGGACGCCCGTCGCCGCTGCACTCGGTCGCACGTATCCGTCAACCCTGATCAGGACCAGCGGCGAAGACGTCGGACTCCCCGACGGCACGATGGGCAACTCCGAGGTCGGGCACCAGAACATCGGCGCGGGGCGCGTGGTCGACCAGGAATCGGTCGCCATCACCAAGACCTGCCGCTCGGGGAAGCTGGGCGAGAACAAGGTCATCGCGGACGTGATCAGGAAGACCCGGGACGCGGGCAAGGTCCTGCACCTCATGGGGATCTGCTCCGACGCGGGTGTCCACGGGCAGCTTGCACACCTCTTTGCGATCCTCGACCTGGCCCGCCAGCTCAATCACACGCGCGTCGCCATCCATCTTTTCACGGACGGGCGTGACACGGGCCCCTTCACCGGCAAGGAGTACGTCCGGCAGGTGCACGAGAAGTGCAAGGCCGTCGGCAACGCCCGTATCGCGACGATCATGGGCCGCTACTGGGCGATGGACCGCGACGACCGCTGGGAGCGCGTCCAGCGTGCGTATTACGCGCTGACCGCGCGCGGCCCCACCGTGAGCGACCTCTCGACCTTCCCCGACCCCATCGCGGCGGTGCAGGACTACTACGACCATCCGGTTTCCTCAAACCAGGCCGGCGACGAGTTCATCCCGCCGCGCTGGATCGCCCCCTCCCCGCAGCTTGGGCTTTCCTACCGGATCACCGACGGCGATGCGGTCATCTTCTACAACTACCGCGGCGACCGCCCCCGCGAACTGATCCAGGCGTTCGTGCTGCCAGAGTTCTTCGGGCACGTCGCGCCGTCCCCCGACTCGGGCCTCAAGGGCTTTGAACGCGGCGAAGCGCTCGATGTCGAGATGATCACGCTGACGCGGTACTGGGACGCCCTTGACCCGTACGTCAAGGTGGCTTTCCCCAAGCCTCCCAAGATGAAGAACATCCTGGGAGAGTACCTTTCGAGCAAGGGCTTCACGCAGTTCCGGTGTGCAGAGACCGAAAAGTACCCGCACGTCACCTTCTTCTTCAACGATTACCGCGAGGAGCCCTTCCCCGGCGAATCGCGTGAGATCGTCCAGTCCCCGAAGGTCGCAACCTACGACCTGCAGCCATCGATGTCCGCGCAGGGCGTGTGCGGCGCGGTCCTCCGCCGGCTCGCCGCCCCCGACTGTCAGGATGTCATCGTCGTCAACTTCGCCAACGGGGACATGGTCGGGCACACGGGCAACCTCGCGGCCGCCATCGCCGCCTGCGAGACCGTCGATGCCTGCGTCGGGAAGATTGTCGACGCCGCCCTCGCACGCGGGGGCACGTGCATCGTCACGGCCGACCACGGCAACGCCGAGCAGATGAAGGATCCGTCGACCGGCAGCCCGCACACCGCACACACGGTGTACGAGGTCCCCCTCTACATCGTCGGTCGGGCCTTCGAGGGCAGACACCTGCGGGCCGGAGGCCGACTCGCGGATATCGCCCCAACGATGCTCGAGATGCTCGGTGTGCCCGTACCGCCGGAGATGACCGGCGTCTCGCTCCTGGCCCGCTGAGTCTGACCGTAAACCTGTCAACTGCGCGTGCTTCGATACCCCGCCGTCCGGCGGCGGGTACGCTACGTGCACCATGAATCCCACCGTGCGTACCGCCGCCGCGATTGCACTTCTCGCCGCGCCGGCCCTTGCCCAGGATCCGACCCTTCTCACCAGCGAGCCGGTGTCGATCTCGCTCCAGCCCGCCGAAGCGCCGGCGGCGTCCGCCGCCACCGGCGATTCCAAACCTTCCGCGCCCGAGGCGCCCCTCAAGCTCGCGTACGGCGCCGAAGGGAGCCAGTGGCTGTGGGCGGGGTACGGCGTCGCGGACAACTTCGAGGACTCGGTCGACCAGTACGTCTACCTCGCGTGGTCAACATTCCTCGCGCAGGATGTTGAGCTGGGACTCGAGGCGGGTCTCTGGCATTTCAACCAGCCCGGCGACAACGAGGGCGGCCTGTCAGGGAGCATCCTGTTCCGCTGGCACTTCATCCACCGCGAAACCTGGACGGCCTACGCCATGGGCGGGATCGGCGCCCTGGGCGCGACGGGCGAAGTACCCGACGGCGGGACAAGCTTCGACCTGCTTCCGCGGCTTGGACTGGGAGTCACCAAGCAGCTCACGGATGACGGGCTGCGGCTTGACGTTGGTGTCCGATGGCACCACATCTCAAACGCACGCATCAACGGTGACGATGACAACCCCTCGCGGGACAGCGCGATGCTCTACGTGGGCCTGATCTTCCCGTTCTGAGTTGCCGAGTTCACGCCGCCGCGGTGGTCGGCGCGGCGGGCGCCTTGATCGGCGCGGCCGAGGGCGCAAGCTCGATCGACGAGCATATCACGCGGTTCCGCCCGCCGTGCTTGGCCGCGTACAGGTTCTTGTCGGCACACTCGAGCAGCGCTTCGGGGGCGACGACGCCCTGCCCCGCGACCGCGGCGACGCCGATCGAAACGGTGGTCTTGCGCTCGGGGTGGCGGGGCCAGTTGAGCTGCTCGAAGGCGATCCGGATGCGGTCGGCGACGTTCTTGGCGTCGGCGGCGCTCGTATCGGGCATGATGATCCCGAACTCTTCCCCGCCGTAGCGGCAGATCGAGTCGGTGTGGCGGCATTCCTTGGTCAGGAGCTTGGAGAGCATCTGGATGACCGCGTCCCCGGCCGGATGCCCGTACGTGTCGTTGATCGACTTGAAGTGATCGATGTCCAGGACGGCAAGCGCGAGGTTGCCCGGTCGGCGGGAAAGCCGGCCGATCTCGTCGGCGAGCCGGGTATTGAAGTAGACGCGGTTCCACAGGCCCGTGAGGCCGTCGATCTGGGCCTTCTGCGCGAGCATCCGGATGAGCCGCTGCATCTTGATCGCAGCGCGAACGCGGACGCGGAGCTCGGTCAGGTCGAAGGGCTTGGTGACGTAATCGACGGCGCCAAGGTCAAAGGCAGTGACCTTGTCCTGCGAGCTCTGGAGCCCCGAGAGCACGATCACGGGGATCTGGAGCGTCCGCGGGTTTTCCTTCAGCAGGCGGAGGACTTCAAAGCCGTCCATCCCCGGCATGTCAAGGTCCAGGAGTATCACCGTGGGATTGTGCTCCTCGGCGAGCTTGATCCCCTGCGGCCCGGCGGTCGACTCGCGGAACTCAAGGTCCTCGGTCCGGAGCCTGGCCTTGAGCAGGCGATGAACGTCGAGGGAATCGTCGATGACAAGCACTTGCGGCTTGAAGTCATCGGCTGGGATGTTGCTGCTATCACTCACGTGTCCGCACCGCCTCGATGATCCCGGAACCGATCGCGACGCATCTCTCTACAACGCCTGCACGCACCCGTGTATCAAGGACGGGCGCGCACACTTCGGCAAAGGTCCAGGAGGTCGTCCAGGTCGCGTTTCACCTGATCGAGAAACGCTGCGGAACCCGATGCCCCGGGCGAGGAGACCAGACGCTCCTCAAGACGGCCCGCGGCTTCCCCCACGTTCC
>DATGXW010000218.1:0-5593 GCA_035298585.1 Phycisphaerales bacterium | reverse complement strand
CACCACCACCCGTGCACGCGAGATCTTCCACGCGCTCCAGGACCTTGTGCAGCTCCGCACCAAGGTACTCACCGCCAACAACGCCCTCCGCGCCATCATCGCCCTGGGCGCGGTCGTCAGCACACCCCACATCGAATCCCCCCGCCACGCCGAGACCATCCGCAAAGCCGCCACCACACTGATGAACGCGCAGCGCCAGCAAGCGCCTACCCCAACTCCCCCTTCTCCTCTTCCTCTGCCCTTGGCCTCTTCTCCCTCTTCCAATTCCTCTTCCTCTTCTTCCCCTCCGCCCTCTCCTTCCTCTTCTTCTTCCCCCTCCCTCTCTCCCGTCTTCTCCTCCTCATCCCCCTCTTCTTCCCCCCTCCCCTCCCCCCACCCTCTCTCTCACCTCCACATCCCCACCTTCTCCGATCTCCCCACACCCACCATCCCGCGCTTCAAGCCTCACATCCACGCCTCCCCCTGATCTCCCCCTCCGATCCGTCTCATCCGTGCAATCCGTGAGGCAGCAAGGCAATGAGGCAGTAAGTCGGTGATACCTGCCCCGGGCTCAAAGCAGCCCGGAGCAGGGCACCCGACAACAAGGCAGCAAGGCAATGAGGCAGTGGGCCTGTGATGCCTGCCCCGCTCCAAGCAGCGGAGCAGGGCACCCGGCTCAGAGGATCAGCACCGGGTCCTTCTGCATCGCGCCGGTCACGAGCGGGCCGTGGTCGGGGTCGACGTAGATGTTGACCTCGCTGCGGACGCCGAATCTGCCGTCGAGGTAGATCCCCGGCTCGATCGTGAAGCCCGTGTCGGGCATGATGCGCCGGGTGTCGTGGGTTTCCATGTTGTCGAGGTTCATCCCGATCCCGTGTGCACCCGCCGTGCCGGGGCTGAGGGAGTGGCCGGTGCGGTGCTTGATGTGGGCTTTGTGGCCCGCGTCGATGATGACCTTGCGGGCCGCATCATCGAGCTGCCAGCCTTCACCCGCAGCGCCGCCGGAGGAGGCTCGCTTCCAGGCGGCCTGCGCGGCCGCGATGCACGCGTCGCGGGCGCTGAGCACTGCACGGAAGACGTTCATGTGCTCGGCGGGAACATCCTTGCCGCAGAAGCCGGTCCAGGTGATGTCGCCGTAGATGGTGCCGCCGCCGGGCTGCTTGGCCCAGAGGTCGATGAGGACCCAGTCGCCGGGCCTGATGATCGAGTGCTGCCGTGCATCGGGCTCGTAGTGGCAGTCAGCGCCGTTGCCGTTGACGGCGACGATGGGGCCTGAGTCGGTGGCGACGCCCGCGCTCGTGAACTGGGCGCGGATGAACTCCTGGACTTCAAACTCCGAGGCCTTGCCGGCCTCGCGGAGGCGAGTGCCCAGGAAGGAGAAGGCCTCCTGCATGATGCGGTCGCAGGCGGCGATGGCGACCTTGTGGGAGGCCAGGCCGACCTGGCCCCAGGCGGCGGCGTAGAGCTGGATGAGGTCGGCGGAACTGCACACTTCGACGCCGCAGGAGCGGATGAACTCGATGGTGCCGGCGTCGACGACGCCGGCGGTGGGGAGTGCGCCGCCGGGTGAGTATTCCATGGCGACTCGGCGGAAGGGGGCGAGAAGTTCCCTGACCTTCTCCTGCATTTCTCCCCAGGTGCCGTAGGTGCGGTAGGGCCTGCCGAGCTTCTTGAATGAGGCCTCGTCGATGAAGTGGCAGAGGATCGTGGGTTCACCCTCGCGCGGGCAGAGCCAAAAGACGCGGCGGGTGAGGTGCATGCCGGGCGCCAGGACGCGGGGGGTGACCGGGTTGTTGTTGCGGAAGTCAAAGACGAGCCAGGCGTCGATCCGCTGGTCCTGCATGAAGCCGCGAACAAGATCCATCGACATGAAAGGACTCCGGGTGTGCGTGGGCGCGAGATGAGCAGAGGCAGACGGCAGACGGCGAAGAGCAAACAGCAAACAGCAAACAGCAAACAGCGAACGGCGAACCGCGCTCCCCTTCCGGGGCGTGTCAGGCTTTGGCGGTCTTGCTGCGGAGGCGGAGATTGAGCATTTCGACGACGAGGGAGAAGACCATGGCGGAGTAGATGTAGCCCTTGGGGATGTGATGTCCCAGGCCGTCGGCGACGAGCATGACGCCGATGAGCAGGAGGAAGGAGAGGGCCAGGACCTTGATGCTGGGGTGCTTGTCGATGAAGCGGACGATGTGGCCGCTGAAGGCGATCATGATGCCGATCGAGATGACGACGGCGGCGATCATGACGGGGATGCTCTGGGACATGCCGACGGCGGTGATGACCGAATCGAGGGAGAAGACGATGTCCATGATGAGGATCTGGATGATGACGCCGGCAAAGGAGACCTTTTTGGCGACGCGGTCAGAATCGGCGACGCCCTCGACCTTGTGGTGGATCTCCTTGGTCGCCTTGTAGATGAGGAACGCGCCGCCGAGGATGAGGACCAGGTCCTTGCCGGTGACGGAGTGGCCCATGAGGGCGAAGAGCTCGTTCTTGAGGCTCATGACCCAGGAGATGCTCAGGAGGAGCAGGATGCGGGCGACGACGGCGAGGGTGAGGCCGATGATGCGGGCGCGGTCGCGCTGCTCGGGGGGGAGGCGTGAGGCGAGGATCGCGATGAAGACGACGTTATCGATGCCAAGGACGGTTTCCATGGCGGTGAGCGTGCCGAGCGCGACGAGATTTTCCGTCGTGAAGAGAACCTCGGGGGCCCACATCGAAACCGGTTGAACCGCCGCGGCCGTTTCCTGAAGCATCGCTGACTCTCCCAGGGGAAGTAGATCGGAGGCGAAGGTTACGCGGGCCCGGGTGGGTGTGCACATGGGTGGCGGCGGGCGGCGGGGTGCACACGGTGGGGAGGGAGCGGTATCCTGTCGGCCATGAACTCGACTTTGCATGTGCGTCCGTTCCGAAGTGCGTGGAGCCTGGCGCTGGCGGCGGCGATGTTTGCCGCGGGGCCGGCGGCGATCGGGCAGGTTTCCAGGACGCCGCCTTCACCGCTCCCGGGCTTGCAGTATGAGAGCGAGTTCTTTCCGGGTTCGAAGCACGATGCGGCGGTGCCGTCGCCGGATTCGATCCTGGGCCGGCGGGTGGGGGATGCGCCGGCGGCCCATTCGCAGGTGGAGGCGGTGGTGCGGACGCTGGCGGAGAAGAGCCCGCGGTGCCGGCTCTTTGAGTATGGAAGGAGCCACGAGGGGCGGGCGCTGTATTACCTGGTGATCTCGTCGGAGGAGAACATCGCCAACCTGGAGGCGATCAAGGAGCAGTCGAGGACGCTGGCGGACCCGCGGGGCGCGGCGGCGGGGGAGGTCGACGCGATCGCGCGGAAGATGCCGGCGATCGCGTGGATGTCGTACGTGATCCACGGGGATGAGGGGTCAGGGACGGACGCTGCGCTGGCGCTGGCGTGGCACCTGGCGGCGTCGACGGACGAGTCGGTGAAGTCGCTTCTGCGCGACGTGGTGGTGTTGATCGACCCGCTCATGAACCCCGACGGCCGGGACCGGTACATCAACCTGATCCGGGAGAACCGGACGGCGGCGCCGTCGGTCGATGATCAGTCGATCCTGCACGCGCAGGTGTGGCCGACGGGGCGGATGAACCATTACCTGTTCGACATGAACCGGGACTGGATCTTCGCGACGCAGCCGGAGACGCGCGGGAGGATCCGGGCGATCAACGAGTGGAATCCGCACTATTTCATGGAGAGCCACGAGCAGGGTTCGCAGGACACGTTCTTGTTCATGCCGCCGCGGGAGCCGGTGAATCCGAATCTGTCGGGGCATGTGCGGCAGTGGGAGAACAAGTTCGCGATCGACCAGGCGAAGGCGTTTGATGAGCGCGGGTGGCGGTACTACACGGGCGAGTGGAACGAGGGGTGGTATCCGGGGTATTCGGGTTCATGGGCGGCGATGCGGGGGATCGTCGACAACCTGTACGAGCAGGCGGCGATCGGGACCGACGCGGTGCGGCGGGCGGATGGGACGCTGGAGGCGTACCGGGAGGCGGTGCACAAGCAACTGGTGAGCTCGCTTGCGAACCTTGAGACGCTGCGTGCCAACCGGCTGGCGCTCCTGGCGGGGTACGTGGCGGATCGGCGGGCGAACGTCGATCCCGCCGGCCAGGGGGCGGTGCGGAAGGTGTATGCGGTCACGCCGCGGGCGGGGAACGCAGCGCGGTTCAAGGCCTTTCTTGAACTGCTGAAGTTGCAGGGGATCGAGATCTACGCGGCGGGGAGCGACTTTGCGGCGAACTCCAAGGATTGGCTGGGGCGCGAGCACAAGGGGCAGGGTTTCGCGAAGGGGACGTGGTTGATTCCATCCGCGCAGCCGCTGGCGGGGCTGGTGCGGGCGATGTTCGACCTTGATCCGAGGATGTCGAAGGAATTCCTGACCGAGGAACGGCGCGAGCTGCTGCGCGTGGGTCAGAGCAGGCTGTACGACATCACGGGATGGAACGTGGCGATGCTGTATGGGCTTGAGATCTGGGAGTTGGAGAGCGGGATGCCGGAGGGGTCGGCGGTCGTGACGGCGGTGGGGGCGGGCGGGGAGGTCAAGCCGGTCGAGGCGTCGACGGTCGCGTATGTCGCTTCGGGGAACGATGATGCTTCGGTGACGTTTGCTGCACACCTTTTGGAGCGGGGGTTGACCGCGCGTGTGCTGGACAAGGCGACGGAGCTGGAGGGGGTTTCGATTCCGCGCGGGTCGGTGTTTGTGTTCCACAAGGACAACCCGAGGTTGGGGGCGGATCTGCACACGGTGGTGGGACAGGTCGCGGGGGAGGTTGGGGTTGAGGTCCAGCCGGTGCGATCGGGGCTGGGTCCGGGGGATGCGCCCGACCTGGGCGGCCAGCACCTGGTGCTGCTGCACACGCCCAGGATCGGGGTTTTGACGCGTGACCCGTTCAACCCGTACACGGCGGGCGAGATCTGGCACCAGATCGATCAGGAGCTTGGGATCCGCGCGTCGTACCTGGCGGCGGAATCGGCGGCGGGGATGGACCTTCGGCGGTACAACGTGCTGGTGCTGCCCGATGGCGGGGGTGAGGTGGCGACGAAGATGATGGATTCGCTGCGGGCGTGGGTGGAGGCGGGTGGGACGCTGATCGCGATCGGATCTTCGGCGGAGGCGTTTGCCAAGGAGCACGGTGGGATCGGGTCGACGCGTCTTGTGGGTGATGTATTGACCAAGCGGGAGGAGTACCGGATCTCGATCATCCGCGACTGGCTGGGGCGGCATTGGACGGCGGATGACTCGGTGTGGTCGAGCACGGTGGGGTCGATCGAATATCCGTGGGTGGTGGAGGGGGAATCACCGAGCGAAGAGGAGGCCAAGCGGCGGGATGCGTGGCGGTCGATCTTCATGCCGCAGGGGGCGATCCTGGCGGGGAGGACGGATGACCGGAGCTGGCTGACGATGGGGACGGGGGATGTGCTGCCGGTGCTGTACAGCAGTTCGACTGTGCTGGTGCCCAGTTCGGGGATGCTGGCGCCCGTGCTGTTTGGGGCGATCGTGCCGGCGGAGGCCGCAGCGCCCGTTGCGACGCCCATTGCGGCGCCTGTTGCGGCGCCGGGGGGAACGTCGGGGGCCGAGCCTGGGACGCCCGCGGAGGGTGC
>DATGXW010000217.1:0-14121 GCA_035298585.1 Phycisphaerales bacterium | reverse complement strand
CTGCAACCAGATCGTCAAGGCGCTGGTGGCCGAGGGGTACCTTGTACCCGCCGCCATCCCGGCGAGCGCCGCCTCCGGGGAAGAACACACAAGGAGCGAGGACTGACGTGCCTGATGTCTCCGCTTCATTCCGTTCGTTCTCGGTGAGCGCGATCGCGCACGCGCTGGCCCGCATCGGTCCCGCGTGGCTGGTCATCGTCGCTTCGCTGGCGCTCTCATTGATCGGGGTTTACACGATCGACATCGCCACGCAGGCCAAGCCCCACCCCGAGATGCTGCTGGGAGAGATCGCGTATCAGCAGGCGACGTACCTGTGCATCTCGATCCTGGCGGCGATCATCATCATTCTCCCCAATTACAAGTGGGTCGCGTACGCGTCGTGGTTCTTCTACGCGCTTGCGATCGCGCTGCTCATCTTCCTGCTCATCCCGATGGTCCCGTGGTGGATCGTCCGACCTCGCAACGGCGCCCGGAGCTGGATCAACCTGGGCTTCATGCTCATGCAGCCCTCCGAGCCCGCCAAGATCGCCTACGCGCTGGCGCTGGCGCTCTACATGCGGTACCGCACCGAGCACCGCCGCTTCGCGGGGCTCTTGCCCCCCGCGATCATCACGGCGATCCCCATCGGGCTGATCACGCTCCAGCCCGATCTGGGCACGGCCTCGCTCTTCGTGCCGGCGCTCTTTGCGGTGTTGATCGCGGCGGGCGCGCGGCTGCGGCACCTGGCGATCATCGTGATGCTGGCGGCGATGGCCGCGCCGGCGGTCTACCCCATCCTCAAGCCGCACCAGCAGCAGCGCATCATGGGGCTGATGAAGCAGCTCCAGGGCGACACGAGCGCGGACAAAGACCTGAACTTCCAGGCAAGGACCGCGCAGACTCTCGCCGCGGCGGGCGGCTGGTCGGGCCTGAGCGATGACCACTCGCGATCGCTTGTCTTCTTCAACGCCCTCCCGGAGGCCCGCAACGACATGATCTTCGCGGTGATCCTCAATCGATTCGGCGTGCTGGGCGGGCTCATCGTGCTGGGCCTGTACACGCTCTGGTTCTTCGGGGCGATGTTCTGCGCGGCGATGACCAAGGACCCCTTCGGACGGCTGGTCATCGTCGCGCTCGCCGCGTTCATCGCCGCGCAGGTCTTTGTCAACGCGGGGATGAACATCGGCGTCCTGCCCATCATCGGGATCACGCTCCCGTTCGTCTCCCACGGCGGGTCGAGCCTCATCACCGTGTGGGCCATGGTGGGCCTGATCGCCAGCATCATGATGCGGCGGCCCAAGGTCGGACCGCGAAACTCCTTTGAATTCGCCGGCGACTGATATTCCAGGCGGCATTGGCCCTGCACATCCAGCGCGGCAACGATCCCCGCGATGCCGCACCGTCCACCCCGCAAGCCCAGAACGCCCCCCCCAGCCTCCACCCGACCTCCCCGCGGTGCGGAAGAACTTGCCGCAGCACGCGCCCCGCTTGCACTCCCCGATTTCGCCGCAATCCCGCCGGTCCCGGCGCCCGCGAACTTCGTCGAGGATGCCCGGGAGATCGGCGTCGAGTTCGATGAGGGTGATGTCGAAAAGCTCGGCCGCTACCTGGCCATGCTCCTGGCCTCGAACGACCTTCTCAACCTCACCGCCATCACCGATCCGGCCGAGGCCTGGCGCAAGCACATCTTCGACTCGCTCACACTCCTCCAGGCGCTCGCCGAGCTTCCCGAGGATGGCAAGGTCATCGACGTCGGCACCGGCGGCGGCCTCCCGGGCATCCCCCTTGCCATCTGCATGCCGCACATCGCCTTCACGCTCCTTGAGGCCACCGGCAAGAAGGTTGCGTTCCTCAAGTCAGTCGCCGCCGCGCTGGGACTGCGCAACGTCACGGTTGTGGAAGGACGTGCCGAAGTCGCCGGGCATGACCGCGGCGCCAGGCGAACGTCCGGCCGCGAGGGTGGCCACCGCGAGATGTACCACGCCGCCGTGGCGCGTGCCGTCGGCAGGCTCCACACGCTCGCCGAGCTCACCATCCCCTTCGTCAGGATCCACGGGCGTGCACTGCTCATCAAGGGCCAGCAGGCGGCGGAGGAGCTCACCGAAGCCGAGCGTGCACTCCACCTCCTCAAGTGCGTCCACGAGGGCACGATCGACACCCCGACCGGCCGGATCGTGGTTCTGACCAAGCAGTCCGGCACGCCCAAGGACTACCCGCGTCGCGACGGCGAACCCAAGCGTGCACCGCTGGGCGCTGCCCGGGACGAAAAGCCCGAACCGTCTGCGGCAGATCGCCCCACGGGCGAGCGACCCAAGGCACGCCCCGCCAATCGGGGCGCTGGCGGCCCGAACCGACCCGGAACAGGCCGTGCCGGGGCATCGGGACCTCGCCCGGGAAGGGGCGGTGGCCGGGGCAGGCCCGGTGGCGGCCGTCGGGAACGGTAAACGAGAAGCCCGGCGAAGGTCTCCCGACCGGCTTAGACTCTGGGTCCCTCGCCGAACGGCTCATGTGCGTGGCGACGCACACCCGCCCGGCGCGACCGAGATTTCGCAGAAGGAACGTTCATGGCCATTCTCGTCAACGCCGACACCAAGGTCATCTGTCAGGGAATCACCGGCTCGTACGGCGCGGTGCACACCAAGGGCTGCTTCCTGTACGGCACCAAGGTCGTGGGCGGCGTGACCCCGGGCAAGGGCGGCACCAAGGACGCCAATGGCCTTCCTGTCTATGACACGGTGGAGCAGGCCGTGAAGGCCACGGGCGCGACGGCGACGATGATCTTCGTCCCCCCC
Organism: Phycisphaerales bacterium; assembly: GCA_035298585.1. Classification (GTDB taxonomy): domain Bacteria; phylum Planctomycetota; class Phycisphaerae; order Phycisphaerales; family UBA1924; genus JAEUJB01. The sequence goes on along the minus strand of DATGXW010000217.1, from coordinate 11,350 downwards.
AAGCTCGCCGCGGACGCCATTCTCGAAGCCGTGGCCGCGGGTCTTGAGATCATCTGCTGCATCACCGAGGGCGTACCGGTCCAGGACATGATCAAGGCCCGCGCGGTGATCGATGACATCAACGCCGCACGCTCGGTCGGCCATGCCTCCGGTCCCCAGATCGTCCTCATCGGGCCCAATTGCCCCGGCGTGATCACCCCCGGGCCCCGCACCAACATGGAATCGATGACGGGTGAACCCGGCAAGCCCTTCACGAGCGCTGGGTGCAAGATCGGGATCATGCCCGGGTATATCCACACGCACATCAGCCAGAGCAAACTCGGCAAAGCCGTCGGCATCGTCAGCAGGTCCGGCACGCTGACCTACGAAGCAGTCTGGCAGACGTCAAACCTCGGCCTCGCGCAGAGCACCTGCGTCGGCATCGGCGGCGACCCCGTGCGCGGCATGTCGCACATCGACACGATCCGGTTGTTCGAGAAGGACCCCGACACGCACGGCATCCTGATGATCGGCGAGATCGGCGGCACCGACGAGATCATGGCGGCCGAGTACATCAAGCAGCACGTCCGCAAGCCCGTCGCCGCGTTCATCGCCGGGCGGACGGCTCCCCCCGGCCGCCGCATGGGCCACGCCGGCGCGATCATCGGCGGTGCGGACGACACCGCCGATGCCAAGATCGCCGCGCTCCATGCCGCGGGCGTCACCGTCGCCATGAGCCCCGCCGACATGGGCACCGCCATGTTCAAGGCCATGAAGCTCGGCTGATCCGATTTCGCAAAGCCCGCAGGGCTTTGATTCGACAGCCTGCGGCAATGCCGCAGGAACACATGAGCCACTCCATACGACCCCACCTCGGGGTCGTATTTCGTTTACGCACGTGCACTACCCGACACCAGCTCTCAACTCGTTGGCGTGCATCGCGCTTTATCAGTTCGCCGTTTGCCCGCGATTACCCGTTCAATTCCATCTTCGCCCGGCAGGGCGCCTCGATGGTTGCCAGGGACTTCAGTCCCTGGTGGTCATGCCTTGATTGGTATTCTCGCCCGACAGGGCGAACGCCTCCACCAACTCAGACCCCAAAAACTCAATCAAAAATCTCCCACCACCCTTAGCCACTCCACTCAACCCCGCCGCATTGACTTGTGGCTATGCACACCCCCTGTGCACCACCGGGTCTCCTGGGAGGGAATGACCACTCTTCACGCACCGTGCGGTCAAGGGTCCGCACAAACACGCGTGTGAAAGCCTCACCAACCCCCGCTTGCAGCACGGTTCCGAGAGGAACCGTGCCGCGCTTTTCTGCCATATTTGGGCCGCTTCAGATCCCCGTCACGCCCCCATCTTCCAGGCACTTCCGCAGGCTTTGCAGACCCGGCACCCATCCGCTTCCATGGGCGTGGCTTCCAGCGACCGAGCGCAGCTCACACACCGGGAATCGGCGAGCAGCCTCTTTCGAATCCTCGGTCCCCGTTCCTGATCGGTCCCGTTCCGAGCACGGGAGAAGTGGCTGATCAGGAAGAAGATCGCGATCATCGCCCCGATCCCAATGCACACCCCCAGCACTTTGGGCATGATGCCTGCGGCCGTCGAGCCCACCCGTGCCGCAGCCCACACCATGCCCAAGCACGCGCAGCCCATCGAGACAAGTGCAAATGCACTGGCGTTGGTGATGCCGCGCTCGCCGAGCAGCATCGCGATCCTGGTCGCCTCGTGACGATCAAATCGCCTTTCGAGTACGTCGAGGTTGGGGTTTGCCACAAAAACGAGCCTCTCCCGATCATCGACAACCACCGGGAGAGATGGTCGAAAGAGAAGGCCCGAGGTCATACCGGCGGATTCTGTGGGCGGATCGACGTTCTTGAGGCCGCCCAGGTGCACCGCTTTCCACGCCGCGCCGCATTCCGGGCACTGCACATGGCCATCCTCTTCCTCGTGGACATCTCTCAATGGGTACACGCACGATCCGCACCATCCATGGCCGACCAACGTCCTTGCCGCCCGAATCGCCCCGGTGTCCTTGTAGAACAGGCCGATGACCACGACCACGCCGTAGGTCAACCCGACGGTGATCAGCATCCGGTGCCACGATGCGAGCCCGGGAAGCCACGCACTCGAAAGTGTCGCCGTGAGAATCATCATGCCGGCCGCTGTAAAACCCACCATCGAGGCGTACGTCATGCGACCATCCCGACGCACCGCACTCGCCATCGCCAGTTTGGAGAGCAGATCCCGCTCCTCCGGGGAGATCGTTCTCGCATCCAGCCCCACGATGTGCAACCGCATGGAGAACGCCGGCACCACACTGCCGCGATCATCCACGATGGTCCGCCCCTGGCTCATGGCCAAGAGACTACATCAATGCACACAGGCCATGGACGCCCAGTCCCTTGGTCGCCCGATGGCCGAGCGTGATGTTGAACCCGACCCCCGTTCTCTTCAAATCCTCAGGCGAGCCCGGCCCCCATTCCGCCGATGAATACCATCCGGGGAACCGCACTCCCCGATCAAAGACCTTCCATGCACGTACTGCTGCTCAACCAGGCGTTTTATCCGGACGTGGTGGCGACCGCCCAGCACGGCAAGGACCTTGCCGATGAACTGGTCCGCCGTGGACACCGCGTCACGGCGGTGGCGTCGCGCTCGATTTACGGCAAGGCCGGGGCGGTGCTGCCCAAGCGTGAGGATGTGCACGTTGAGGGTGGAACGCGGCCGATCCGGATTGAGCGCGTGGGGGCGAGCATCTTCGGCAAGGCCGGGTACGCCGCACGCATCGCCGACTTTGCACTCTTCTACATCCTGGCGTTCTCCAAGGTCATCTCGACCGACCGCCCCGACGTGGTGGTGAGCTTCACCACGCCCCCTTTTATCGGGCTGGTCGGGATCATCAACCGGATCGTCCGCGGCAGCAAGGCCGTCTACTGGGTCATGGATCTCTACCCGGACCTGCCTGTCGCCTGCGGCGTCATGAAGCCGCACGGCCTGGCCACCAGGTTCTTTGAGGCGGTGAATCGCTTCATACTCCGCCATTCGGATGTAGATGTTGTTCTCGGACGGTGCATGCAGGATCTGGTCCTCTCCAAAAGCACGCCCGCCGAGAAGGTCCGGATGATCTCGATCTGGTCGGACACCGACGGGATGGACCCGATCGAGCCCGCGGCCAACCCCGTGCGTGCGGCGATGGGGATCCCCCCCACCGACACGGTCGTGATGTACTCGGGCAACTTTGGCATCGGGCACGATGCACAGACGATCTGCCGGGCGATGGCACGGCTCCAGGGTGTGCCGGGGCTGCGGTTTGAGTTCGTCGGCGGGGGCAAGCGACGCGGCGAGGTCGAGAAGTTCATCGCCGCTGAGAAGTTGACCAACGTGCGCTGGCACGATTACGCCCCGCGTGAGAAGCTGGGACCCTCGCTCGCCGCGGGGGACATCCACCTGATCTCGCTGAAGGAAGGCGTGGAGGGGATCATGGTCCCCAGCAAGCTGATGGGGATCCTGGCGGTGGGAAGGCCCTCGATCTTCGTCGGCAACCCGACCTCCGAGGTGGCGCGTGTCTTGACCGAAACCAACAGCGGCGTGGTTGTCCGAGAGGACGATGACGCGGCCCTCGCCGAGGCGATCAAGATGCTCGCGGGCGATCCTGAACGCCGCCGACAGATGGGCGAGAACGCCCGGCGTGCACTGCACGGGACGTACGACGCACACACCGCGTGCCGGCACTGGGTTGAACTGCTGGAAGAGGTGACCGGCGAGAAGCCGCGGGCTTCTCTCGCCCCCGAGAAGTCTTCGCACACGACGCCGGGCCACGCATCCGGCCACGCTTCGAGTCACGGATGATGCGGGATGCACACCCGGCCGTGTGCAGACCGTGCCGCGCGAGAGGACCCTGCCGATGACGACCGCCATGCCGACACCGACGACGCCAACTTCGACCAGCACCGGCCAGGCCGCCCCGGCCGCATCGGCCGAGCCTGCCAAGTCTCCCTACACGCACGGTGGCAACGCATACATCCCGGCCGGTGCATCGCCGCGGACGACGCCGCTCAAGAAGTACGTCTTCATCCAGGATGATCCCTTTTTCCTCACCAAGGTCCTCGACAAGTACCTCCGCGAGTTCGGCGACACGACCGTCGGCATCAATGTCCAGCCCAACACGCAGGGCAAGCGCACCGTCGTCCAGACCGCGATGGACCTGCTCAAGATGTACGGTCCCTGGTACTTCCAGTGGAAGATCCGCAACTACATCTGGGCCAAGGTCAAGGCCAAGTTCTTCAACGGGCTCCTCGGCTCCACCAAGCGCTGCTACACCGTCGCCGCGGTCGCCAAGAAGTACGGCGTTACCGTCGATTACACCAGCGACGTGAACAGCCCCGAGTTCCGCAAGATGCTCCGCGACCGCGGCGTTGATTTCATCGTCTCGATCTCGGGAACGATGCTGTACAAGAAGCTGCTCCGCGAGGAGACGCCGTACGGCATCGTGAACTGCCACGGGGCACTCCTCCCCAAGTACCGTGGCCTCATGCCCAGCTTCTGGACCCTCGCCAACGGGGAAACCGAGGGGGGCGTCAGCGTCCACTTCGTTGACTACAAGCTCGACAACGGGCCGATCGTCGTCCAGAAGCGCTACCGCATCCATGCACACGACACGCTCGAGGACATCATGGCCCGCAGCAAGGATCTCGCGGCGGAGGCCATCATCGAGTGCGTCCGCAAGGTGGAAAATGCGGCGCGCCGGGGCGTCCCCCCCGAGTGCACGCCCAACCCCGAGGCGGAGCTCTCCCACTTCTCGATGCCGACCAAGCAGGACGTGGATCGGTTCCGCACGCACGGGCACAGGTTCTTCTGAATCCCTCTGATCCCTCGCGATTTGGGCCAGAACCGCAAAGCTCACCCGCCGACGGGGGCATGCCCTGCCATCTGCCACTGCTTGATGGCCTCGATGGGCGTGAGGAGCATGATCACGTTGAGGGTGAGGTTGTCCCGGATCGTCACGAGCAAAATGACCTCAAACGCGGCAAAGAGCAGCAGCGTCCCGGTGAGCTTCAACCACTGCGCAACATAAAAGCCAAGGGCGCAGAACAGGACATCGCAGGTGGCGTTGGTCACGCTGTCACCCATGTAATCCAGGGACATGGTGACGGTGCGGTACCGCTCGATCACCCACGTCGAGTTCTCCGCGATCTCCCACACCGCCGCCACGAAGACCGAGAGCGCCAGGCGCCAGGGCGTCGTGATTCGCGCGGCAACTGCCGGGAATCGCCGCGGACCGAGCCTGTCAAAGAGCCAGTGGAAGAGGCACCAAAAGAGCAGCCCGTGCGATATGTGGGAGATGGTGTACGGATCCGACACGTGCTGGGAGCAGTGGCTCGACCACACGCTCGATTTCCAGAGCTCCCAGCTCCCGCACTCGCAGTACCAGATCCGGCCCTCGAGCCGGAGCGTGATGACGGTGGCGATCAAGACGAGGATGATCGTCGCCGCCGGCCTCCACGCGGCCTGCAAATCACTTGTCCGTGGGATCAGAGCCTTACCCATGCAGGACAGCGTAAGCGATTCCGGCTCGACTCGCGGCCTCTTCGGTTGCAGCGTGAGTCCATGGAAGTGAAAAGGCCCGGTCTCTCGACCGGGCCTTCGTACTCACTCTCAAAAACTCGCGTGCGATCAGTCGCGTTCAACTTCCTCACGCTCGGCCATGATCGCCGCCTGCGCTGCCGCCAGGCGCGCGATCGGCACGCGGAAGGGGGAGCACGACACGTAGTCGAGGCCTGCCTTGTGGAAGAAGTGGACGCTCTTGGGGTCGCCGCCGTGCTCGCCGCACACGCCGACCTTGAGGTCGTTCTTGGTGCTGCGGCCGCGGCTGGTGCCCATCTCGACGAGCTGGCCGACGCCGCCGGTGTCGAGGCTCTGGAACGGATCGTGCGGCAGGAGGTCGCGGCGGAGGTAGTCGGGGAGGAAGGTGTTGATGTCGTCACGCGAGAAGCCGAAGGTCATCTGCGTGAGGTCGTTGGTGCCGAAGCTGAAGAAGTCGGCCGACTCTGCGATCTCGTTGGCCGTCACGGCCGCGCGGGGGATCTCGATCATCGTGCCGATCTTGATGTCCAGGCGGTTCTTGAACTCCTGCTCCGCGCGGACCTTGGCGATCGTCTCCTCGACTTCCGCACGCAGGACCGCGAGTTCCTTCTTGGTCCCCACGAGCGGGATCATGATCTCCGGAAGCGCCTTGATGTTGCTGCGGAGGCAGTCGATCGTCGCCTCGACGATGGCCCGGACCTGCATGGCCAGGATCTCGGGGTAGGTGACGCACAGGCGGCACCCGCGGTGGCCCAGCATCGGGTTCATCTCGTGGAGCTGGTTCACGCGCTGGCGGACCTTCTCGACGGGCACCTTGAGCATCTTGGCCATCTCGCCCTGGTTGGCGTCGTCGTGGGGCAGGAACTCGTGCAGGGGCGGGTCGATGAGGCGGATCGTCACCGGCAGGCCCTTCATCGCCTTGAAGATGCCGATGAAATCCTCGCGCTGGTAGGGAAGGAGCTTGTCGAGCGCCTTGACGCGGGCCTCCTGCGTCTCGGCCAGGATCATCTCGCGCATCGCCTTGATGCGGTCTCCCTCGAAGAACATGTGCTCGGTCCGGCAGAGGCCGATGCCTTCTGCGCCAAAGTCGCGTGCACGCTGCGCATCCTCGGGCGTGTCGGCGTTGGTCCTGACCTGCATGGTCCGGTACTTGTCCGACCACTTCATCACCTGGAGGAAATCACCGGAGATCTTGTCGGGGACGCGGCGGGTCACGTCCGAGTCAAAGACCTCGCCCGTGAAGCCGTCGATCGAGAGGATGTCCTCGCGGCCGTAGGTCTTGCCGCCGACGGTCATCGTGCCCTTGTGCTCATCGATGTGCAGTTCGCCAGCGCCCACGACGCAGCACTTGCCCCACCCGCAGGCCACCACGGCCGCGTGGCTCGTCCGCCCGCCGGTCGAGGTGAGGATGCCCGCCGCCATGTGCATGCCTTCCACGTCCTCGGGGCTCGTCTCCTCGCGAACGAGGATGACCTGCTCACCCTTCTGGGCACGGCGGACCGCCTCGTCGGCGGTGAAGGCCGGCTTGCCGGTCGCCGCGCCGGGGGAGGCGGGGATGCCGCGGGTGATCACGTTGGCCTTGCGCTTGCCCGCGGGGTCGAAGGAGGGGAGCAGCAGCTGCGTCAGATCTCCCGCCGGGATGCGGGTGAGCGCGGTCTTCTCGTCGATCAGCTTCTCCTTGACCATGTCGCAGGCGATGCGGACGGCGGCGATGCCGTTGCGCTTGCCGGTGCGGGTCTGGAGCATGAAGAGCGTGCCGCGCTCGATCGTGAACTCGATGTCCTGCATCTCCTTGTAGTGGCGCTCAAGCTTCTGCTTGATGTCCAGGAGCTGGTGGTAGACCTTCTTGTTCCACTTGGGCATCTCCGAGACGTGCTGGGGCGTGCGGATGCCGGCCACCACGTCCTCGCCCTGGGCGTTGATCAGGAACTCGCCGTAGAACTCGTTCTCGCCCGTCGCGTTGTTGCGCGTGAAGGCGACGCCCGTGCCCGAGTCAGGGCCCATGTTGCCGTAGACCATCGACTGGACGTTGACCGCGGTGCCGTTGAGGCCGCGGAGGTTCTCGATGCGGCGGTACTTGACCGCCTTGTCGCCGTTCCAGCTCTTGAAGACCGCCTGGATGGCCAGTTCGAGCTGCTTGAACGGGTTCTGCGGGAAGACCTCGCCGACGTACCGCTGGTAGACCGCCTTGTACGCCTCGCAGACCTCGATCATCCCCTCGGCGGGAACGTCGGTGTCGAGCTTGGCCCCGTACTTGGCCTTGATCTTGCTGAACTCGTCGTCAAAGAGCTTGTGGTCGACGCCCATCACCACGTCGCCGAACATGTCGATCAGGCGGCGGTACGCGTCGTACGCGAAGCGGACGTTGTTGGTCGCGTTGGCAAGGCCCGTGACGGCGGCGTCGGTCAGGCCCAGGTTCAGGATCGTGTTCATCATCCCCGGCATCGAGACCGCCGCGCCCGAGCGGACCGAGACGAGCAGGGGGTTGTCGTTGCTGCCGAACTTCTTGCCAAGCTCCTTCTCAAGCATGGCGATGTTCTTGTTGACCTCGTTCATGAGGCCGTAGGGGAGCTGCTCCCCGTTCTTGTAGTACGCCCCGCAGGTGTCGGTCGTGATCGTGAAGCCCGGAGGAACCGGCAGCCCGATCGAGGTCATCTCGGCGAGGTTGGCGCCCTTGCCGCCCAGCAGGGCTTTCATGGTCCCGTCGCCCTCGCACTGCGTCTTGCCGAAGTAGTACACCATCTTGCCCGGCTTGGGCTTGTGGCTCGATGGCTTGTAGGGGGCGGCGGGCGCCGCGGCGGTCTTGCGGGCGACCTTCTTGATCGCCTTCTTCGAGACCGAACCCGCCGCGTGCTGCTTCATGGCAACGAGCGCCTTGCTGGAGACCTTCTTGCTCATAACGATGCCTACCTCTTACGTGAACGCCCCGACTCCAGCCGGCGCTGGGCATCGGAACAGGCTCTTGTGCGTTCTCGGAACTTGGGCCCAGCGTGGGCCCTACGCCGAGGACTGAACAGGGGATAGATATTAGGAACCACCCGCTATAGAGACGAATCCCACGCCTGTTACACCCGAATTTACCTCCCAAGATCCGTTTATAAAGCAAACACCTTCCAACCTCTTGTACATACAAACGCCTGATATCGACGCCCGCCTTCCCGCCGACCCCTTGGCGGTGGTTCGCGCGTGGCCATGGGACGTCCCTTTGTTTGGATTGTGTTCGAATGTGTTTCATGGATGGTCCACCGCCGGGCATCGCCGTTTCAGCATCCTGGGCATACCGGGGATGGTGCTGGAGGGGTTTCCGGAGGTGGCCCGTCGACCGCTGGAAGAGCGAACTCCCGCAGCCGCGGGTGTGCACACTGCTGGGTACGTCGGCGTCCTGCCCTACGACCTGGGCGCTGAAGGGGAGATCGGGCGTCCCGCTACAAAGGGGATGTGCTGGATCAGGTACGAGAACGCCCTGATCTTCGACCATGAGTCCCGTCGGTGGGATGTCCTGGGCAACCCGCCCCTGGATGCGATTCTGGAAAATCTGGCACGTTCATCCGTGCAGCGTGGACACCGGGTCGGCGGCGTCGAGAGCGTGCTCGGACGGGATGGCTACACCAAGGCGGTGTCGCGGGGGATTGAGTACATCCGTGCGGGTGATGTCTACCAGGTGAATCTTGCACACGAGTTGCGGGGCGCCTTTTCGGGGAGCACACGGAGCGCGTTTGCGGCGATGGCCAGCGCCTGCGTGCCGGCCTTTGGCGCATACCTCGAACTCCCTGATGCCGCCGGGGAACGCTGCTGCGTGCTCTCGCTGAGCCCCGAGTTGTTTCTTGACGTGGACGGCGATCTGGTTTCGACCCGCCCGATGAAGGGGACTCGCCCGGGGTCGAGCGATCCGCGTGTGCTGGAACGCTCGGAAAAGGACCGGGCTGAGCTGAACATGATCATCGACCTGATGCGCAACGACCTTGGACGGGTGTGCAGGTTCGGGACGATCCGCGTGGATGCACACCGGTCGATCGAGCGTCACGGCAAGGATCAGAGTTCGTCCATCCTCCAGGCGACCGGCGTGGTCAGCGGACGGGTTCGCGGATCCATCTCCCTGGCGGATGTGATGCACGCGGCGTTTCCGGGCGGCTCGATCACCGGCGCTCCCAAGCTTCGCGCGATGCAGATCATCGAGGAGCTGGAGGTCTCGCCGCGCGGGATCTACTGCGGGAGCATCGGGTACATCGACGACGCGGGCAGATCCCAGTTCAACATCGCGATCCGCACCGCGATTGTGAAGGGAAGCCCGGGGAACGCCGCGCGGGATGACATTGACGCCGGGACGATCTCGTTCCGCGTCGGCGCGGGGATTGTCGCCGACAGCGATCCCGGTGAGGAATGGTCGGAAACTCTCGTCAAGGCCGCGGCGATCCGCTCGATCGCGACCATCAAGGATGACACGCAACGATGAGCACGCACGATCAACGCGGGAGGCCGGGACCGAACATCCGGACGGACGTGGTGGATGTCTACATCTTCCGGAGGACGGAGGGGTTGATCGAGTTCCTGCAGCTCCGGCGGGTGGGCGAGCCGCTCCACGCCACGTGGCAGCCGATCATGGGGCACATTCACGATGGCGAGACCGCGAGCACCACCGCGCTGCGGGAACTCTCCGAGGAAGTCGGCGCGGTGCTCGGCGGGGACCCGCCCCGCGAAGGCATGCCCGACGCGTCGGTGAAGGGGCTGTGGGCGCTCGAACAGGTGCATCCCTATTTTCTCGCTTACAGCAACGAGATCATGATGTCGCCGCGATTTGCGTGCGAGGTGGGGCCCGCGTGGGTTCCGGTCCTCAACGCGGAGCACGATGCACATCGGTGGATCGAGACGGGCGATGTGCCCTGGGCGTTCATGTGGCCGGGGCAGATGCACGCGATCGACGAGATTCTCCGGTGCATCGTTCCCGAGGAGTCGATCGCACGCGAACACCTGCGTGTGCGGTAGTTCAGGCGCGGGCGATCTCGCGGACAGGTTCAGAAGTCGAGTTTTCCGCGCCGGCACTCCGCGAACGGGCGGTGTGCGTCGCCGCCTGGCGGATCGCGCGGGAGATCCCCGCGACGTCAATTCCCGCCTCGGCGAGCTGCTTGCCGCGGCCATCCTGCAGGATCCAGTGGTCAGGGATTCCCAGGCGGATGATCGCCGAGGCGTCAAGACCCATCTCCTGCGCAGCCTCGAGGACGGCCGTGCCGAAGCCGCCGACCACGCTGTGGTCCTCGACCGTCACGATCGGCACCTTGTGGAGGAGCAGGTCGCGGATCAGACCCACGTCCAGCGGCTTGGCGAAGCGTGCGTCGTAGACCGCAACGTCATACTCGGGCGCGAGGCTCTTTGCGGCGGTGATCGAGTCCATCGCGGGCGTACCGAAGGCGAGCACCGCGACCGCGGGCGCGCCCGCGTGGTCAGCGCCGCGGTGGATCAGCCGGGCCTTTCCAAGCTCAAAGCCCGGGCAGGATTCGTGTGCAAGCGCCTGCGACACGACATCACGCGGGTAGCGGACGCTGGAAAGGCCCACGTCGTACCCCGCCATGAACTGAAGCGCCGCCACGAGCGAAGGTTCATCGATCGCGGCGGTGATCACCGCGCCGGGAAGCGTGCGAAGGAGGGCGGTGTCGCAGAAGCCGTGGTGGACAGCGCCATCACCGCCGACGAGCCCGGCGCGATCCATGCACAGCCGGACCGGGAGGCCCTGGAGCGCCGCCTCCTGGAAGGCCTGGTCAAAGGCCCGCTGGAAGAACGTGGAATA
>DATGXW010000216.1:0-3979 GCA_035298585.1 Phycisphaerales bacterium | reverse complement strand
TGAAGACGTCCTCTTCCTCTCCGATATCCTCCCCACGGGCTTCATGGCCGCCGAAAACTGCGGCATCGAGCCCGGCGATACCGTCGCCGTCTGGGGGTGCGGCCCCGTGGGCCAGTTCGCCATCCAGTGTGCATGGCTCTTCGACGCCGGCCGCGTCATCGCGATCGATCGCGTCCCCGAGCGCCTCGAAATGGCCCGGCGGCTCGGCAACGCCCAGATCCTCAACTCCGACGACGGCGATGTCCATGAACGCCTCTCGGAAATGACCGAAGGCCGCGGCCCCGATCGCTGCATCGACGCCGTCGGCGCTGAAGCACACACGACCGGAACCTTCGACTCCGTCGTCGACGCCGTCAAAGCCTCCGTCAAGCTCGCCACCGACCGCCCGCACGTTCTCCGCGAGGCGATCATGAGCTGCCGCAAGGGCGGCACCGTCTCGGTCCCCGGCGTCTACATCGGCATGCTCGACAAGGTCCCCTTCGGCGCCGCCATGAACAAGGGCTTGACCATCAAGACCGGCCAGACGCACGTCAAGAGGTACATGCAGCCCCTCTTTGACCTCATCCAGACCGGCCGGCTCAAGCCCTCCTCCATCGTGACCCATCGCATCCCCATCGAGCAGGTTCCGCAGATGTACAAGACCTTCCGCGACAAGAAGGACGGGTGCATCAAGGTGGTCATCAAGCCCCACACGTAAGTGCGCCCATGCCGCGGACGTGTCTGCACACATGACCAGGCGGTGCGGCAGGCCCCCCCGGCCCGCCCCGGGCACAATCCCCGTGCGGAGACCGTTTCCTTCAGTTGCTTTACAAACTGAAGATTCGGTACAAATGCACCTCCCCCGGATTCCCGGGGGGCGGGATCAACACGTCATGGAACGACCCAACGCGCCGACGCTGCACCGAGCCTTCACCCTCATCGAGGTCCTGGTGGTCATCGCCGTCCTGGCGCTGCTCATCAGCATCCTCCTGCCGGCGATGTCCAAGGCGCGCCAGAGCGGGCTTATCACGGTCTGCCTCAGCAACCTCCGCCAGATCACCCTGGCCTCGATCGGCTACGCCTCGGACTACAAGGACATCAGCCCCGATCCCGCGTGGCTTCCGCTGCCGACCAAGTATCGCGCCTGGCTCTATTCCGGCACGCTCAAGGATGCGGTGACCAAGCAGATGGGGGCCTCGACCGGCTCCATCTGGCCCTACATGGGTGGCGACACGGATATCCCCAACGGAACCCTCCAGAAGAGCTTCCGCTGCCCTTCGCACAAGCCCCCATTCAAGACCGTCAACTCCACCTCGGACAACCTCACCAGCTACCTCATGAACGGCGCCACCGTCGGCTTCGGCCGCCGCAAGGTCGCGTATGCACTCAACCGCTTCCGCCCCGACGCGTGGTGGTTCTGGGAGACGGACGAATGGCAGAGCGGCTGGAACGACGGCTCCAGCTACCCCGACGAAGGCCTGAGCAAGCGCCACGGCCAGTCCCGCCGCGACAACCCCAGCGGCCCCAACTCACGCTATGACAACTCCGGCGCCACCATCGCCCGCTTCGATGGAAGCTGCGCCTGGACCAGCCGCGTTCTGTATGATGAGGAACTCACCAAGAGGCCCGGCAAGCTCTGGTGCAACCCCGGGGAGCCGAAGGGCAACTGACCCCTTCGGACAAAGCCAGGCACGGGATCCCCTTCGCTCGCGCGACATGTCAGGTCTCAGAAAATGGAAAAACCGGGCTCAAGAGGAGCCCGGTTTTCATGGTCAGTCGCCAACTGTCACATCATCTCGTCAATCATCCGATCCAGCGCTGCATCGAGCTTGCTGTCCACGTCGTACGTCCCCTCCGCGATCTCGCGGCGGATCCGGTCGACAAGCCCTGTCCTGATCGGGGTGCCCGAGAGCCGTTCGCCGGCGTCGGTCTTCTTGCTCATGAGCGATGCCATGGATGAGACCTCCACCGTGTCTTCGCCACGCCGAACCGGCGCGGACGCTGCCCCCTGCGTTTCCGTCCGTGCGCGCACCGACGAACCCGCGGCCGAACCGGCCGCCACCGATGAACCCGACGCCGTGATGTGCATCATGCCAGCCTCCGCGCACGGAGACCCCGCCCTTCGTACCGGCGCGGCCCACTTTCCCGGGGAGGTCCAGACCTCCCAGCCGGGCACCATTACACCGCCGACACCGTACGATCTGAGCAAGGCGAGATTCCGCTCGCGAGTGATGTATCGGTGACGACGGGGGGGCATCTTCAAAGAAGATCATCTTTTGGTGTTTTTCTAAACCCTTGCAACTTCAACGTTTATGACGTGTAACTCCCCGGCCTCCCGCCCCGGACCAGAGAAACACTTAGGAATACGCTCTTCTGGCCATGAACAGAAAAAATGCGGACCTTACCCGCCAACTCCCCCGCGCGACCACCCTGGTCGCCCGTATGGCCCTTTTCACCCTCCTGACAGCCCTTTTTCCACCCGCCTGTACATCCGACCCGTCCGCCACCGACCAGCCCTCAAGCCCAACCACCGATGTTTTCGGACGTCAGGTCAAGGACGGCAAGACACTCGGCGTCGATGCCAAGGCGGTGGGGGGGTGGTCGATCGTCCTGGGAGCTTTCAGCCCCGACCGCGAGGCCGAACTGGGCCAGGGCTACGAAGCCGCTGCGCACACCGCCCTCTTCCGTGCACAGGCCCTCGCCGGGCTCGATGGTGTGCTCCTTGAGAAGCGAGGCAGCGGCCTGGTCCTCCTGTACGGCAGCTTTGAGTCGCCCACCTCGGATGATGCCCAGCGCGAATTGGCCTACGTCCGCTCCCTCGAGATCGGTGGTCGCTTCCCCTATGAGAGTGCCTTCCTCTCGCCCCCCGGCGCCACCTCCGGTTCGATGCCCGATTACGACCTCGCCACCGTCCGCGCCCGCCGCAACACCAAGGCCCCCCTCTACACCCTTCAGGTCGCGGTCTACGGCAGGCCCGACAACAGCGCTCCCACCCCCGAAGACCTTCAGAACTTCCGCAAGTCCGCCGAGGAAGCCGTGGGCCGGCTCCGCAGCGAAGGGGAACTGGCGTACTACTACCACGGTCCCAACCGCAGCATGGTCACGATCGGCGTCTTCTCAGAGCAGGATGCCGGCTTCGGCGGCCGCTTCCGCGGTGAGGGCGCTCCCCTTGTCATGGCCAGACAAAAGTTCCCAAACAACCTCCTCAACGGGGAGGCGGTCCGCGAAAAACTCCCCGGACGATCCGGCTCAAGTCCGTCTGACTTCCGCCTCCAGCCCTCCAGGCTCGTCGAAGTCCCCGACCAGTGATGCCCCGGCCTCGATCCTTGTCAGCGCTGGACATCGACAAACCCGCGGACCACGACCTCCCCCCCGCGCGCCAAACGAACATCGATCGCTCCATCCCGCGCTGTCCACATCACCCGTGGATCCTGTGCGTGATACCCCCGCGCCAGGTCACCGCTCGAAACGATCACCATCCGCGATTCACTGACACGCCGCACGCGCTCCACCCCGCCCTCGCCCGCCGCGCTCGACGCCACGATCTGAACACGCGCGGAAGGAACACGGCCCGACGCATCCTGCACCACCGCGACCATCGCCTGTGCATCATCCCTTCCCGCCCGCCGCTCCACGATCACGTTCCACGCCGGTCCGCTCGCTTCCAGCCGGATCACGCTCTCCTCTCCAAGCTCAATCCGCGTCGACGCGCTGATCCACTCGATCGGCAACCGCCGTTCTCTCAGGATCCTGAGCAGCCCCGCCTGCGGTGATCCCGGATCAAGTTGCGCGATCTCCTCGACACCCTGGTGCAGGTATACCCCCTTCACCCCCATGTGCTCCACCAGTTCCGGGACAAACGAAAAGTGCCGCGGCTCCGCGCCAGGCACGATCACCCTCTCCACCTGCCACGCCCCAAGCGAGCGAAACGCTGCCGGCGCCATCCGGACACCCAGGTTCACACGTGCAGCCCCCGCCCCGACCAGCACGCGATGAACAC
>DATGXW010000215.1:0-9165 GCA_035298585.1 Phycisphaerales bacterium | reverse complement strand
ACCCGCCTGCGTGTCCTCTCGATCGGCGTCATCGGCACCATCGGCGGGGCCGATCGCCAGACCATCGCCTCGCACCCGCTCGTCGACATCGTGGGCCTCTGCGATGTGGACGCTGAGTCGCTGGCAAAGGCGGGATCAGAGCATCCCAACGCCTTCCGGTGTGCAGATTACCGCGAGGCCTTCGACAAGCACGGTGACAAGTTCGACGCTGTGATCGTCTCGACCCCCGACCACTCCCACTGCAGCATCATGACGATGGCCCTGGCCCGAAACAAGCACGTTTACGGTCAGAAGCCCCTCGTGCAGCAGCTCGAAGAACTCGAGACCATCGACCGGGCGATCAAGGCCCGCCCGAAGCTCGTCACGCAGGTGGGTGCACAGAGAATCCAGAGCCCCCTCCGCCGCGCCGCGGTCGACATCCTCAAGAGCGGCGACCTGGGCAAGGTCATTGAAGTGCACGTGGCCTTCGGCAACGGCGCGCTCGCCGGCGGCTTCTACTTCGCCGATGGCAAGCTCGGTGAGCCGATCCAGCCCCCGGCCGGCTTTGATTACAACCTGTGGCTCAACGGCGCCCAGGAAGAACCCTGCCGCCCGCAGATGGTCCAGCGCCAGTGGCGAAGCTGGTTCAAGTACGGCGGAGGCCAGATCACCGACTGGGTGGTCCATCTCACCGACGTCGTCTTCTACGCCTTCCCCGAGCTTCAGAGTCCCACGCAGGTGTGCACACGCACACCCTCGCGCGACCTTTCCCACTTCCACGCCGACCGCGTTTCTTCGGTCATCACCTACCCGGTCAAGAGCGACAAGTTCGCCAACTCGACCTGCAACTTCTACTTCTACGACACCAACCTCAAGCCCGACCGCCAGCAGCTTGGCATCGGCGCGGGAGAGTACCCGGGGGGCATCTTCACGATCGTCGTGTGCGAGGGCGGCACGCTCCTGCTCGGGCCCGAGGGCCCGCTCGAGATCTGGCGCGATGGCAAGATGACCGACGGCATGCAGTGGCCCGGCCTGCCCAAGTACGCATCCTTCAATCACTGGCACGCGTGGGTCGACAAGGCCCTGGGCAAGGACACGCCCCACCTGTGGGCGCCCTTCAGCGTCGGGCTCCGCTGCACGGAGCCTGGCTTGCTCGCGGTCAAGGCAGCGAAGTACCCCGGGCAGGTCCTGGACTGGGACCGCAAGAGCCTGACCTTCACGAACCACGCCCAGGCAACCAAGACACTCGTCCGCCGCGAGTACCGCAAGGAGTTCGCCCCGACGGTCGTGGCGTGAATGCACACGGTGGGTTTCAGAAAAGCAAAGAACCCCGGCACCCGCCGGGGTTCTTTTTTTCACTTTCACGCACGACGGCCTGAGGCCGGGGCACACGCACGCAAGCCCACACCGGCCCAACCTTCTTCACACAAGCGTCTTTCCAGTGCCCAATCCCCAATGCCCAGTGCCCCGTTCCCGATCCCCAGTACCTCTATTCCTTGCTCCCCCCCGCACACACTCAAAAATCCGCCTCAATCCCGCTCATCCGCAGCAGCGTCTTGAAGCTCTCACTGAACACAAAGTTGTGTGCAGGAAAGTCCATCCCCGACATGTTCTGGTCAATGAAGCTGAACATCAGGTCGATCTCGGCGACCTTGGCGGGAGAAGTCTCGCCCGTCGCGTGGTTGAACGCCTCGACCGTGCCGAGCGTTGAGGCGCCCATGGCGTCCAGCCGATCCACCACGGCGGTGTACCGCAGCGTCATGCCCGGCGTCACGTCCGCGAAGATCTCCGCCCGGTTGATCTTCGCGAGGACGACCTTCTGCCGGAACTGCTCGGCGTGACCGACCAGCACGCCCGCGCTCTGTGCCATCCCCTCGATCATGAGCGATCCGGGCATTAGCGGGGTCGCGGGGCGATCACCCAGTGCAGGATCATCGGCCGCGAAATGGTCGTGCAGGTGCTCTTCGGCGAGCGAAACGCACTTGATCGTGACGATGCGCGTGCGCGGCTCAAACTCGGTGACTCGATCGATCCACATCCAACGCACGCGAAACCCTCCGCGGGTCCGACGCCGCGTCGCACCCATCACACGGTTGCACACCCGGTCCCGCGGAAGGGGACGCTCGATGAAAAGATCGATCAGCCCTTGGCCGCGATCTTCGCCTGGACGAAGTTCACGATCGAGTTCACGGTGAAGATCTCGTGGATCTTCGAGAGCTGGGGATCCTGACGGAACTTTGAGAAGTCAAAGTGCGGCAGCCGCTCGGTGAGTGCGTCGATCCCCTCGGGCGTGATCTTGCCGTCCTTGACGTACTTGGGATCCTGCGCGACACCCTGCGGAAACAGTTCGTGCTGCCCGATCTTGAAGCCGAACCCCTTCTCAAGCTGGAAGCTGATGTCGAGGTAATCGATCGACTCCGCCCCCAGGTCGCCCTTGAGGGTTGAGGTCGGTTGAATCTCCTCCTCATCCACGCTCAGGGTGTCGGCCAGGATCTCACGAACCTTGGAATAGATCTCGTCGCGCGTCATCAGTGAGCTGACCTCCAGACCGATGGACGGGTTTTGAAAGGGCTCCCGCCTCGGACATGATAAGGGATGATAATAGGTCTGGATATCGGACAGGTGAATGCCCGCGCCCCAGTCCCTTTGGCCTACGCACGCTCGGGACGCATCGGGCGAAGCACGAACTTGCCAAGGATGGCCGAGGAGCTGGTGTCGGGGCTTGGGGATCCCTGCGAACCGCTGCACGCCGTGAGCACCGTGCCCTGGCCCTTGAACTCGAACGAACCATCTTCAAGTGCTTTGCCCAGCGTGACTTCCACCCGAAGCGTCTCGCCTGGCTTGACGAATCGCCCGTACTTCACGCCCCGCACGCTCCCCAGCACCATGCGCGTGGACCGGCACTTTGGGTGATGCGTTTCAAGCAGATGACGACCGGCCTGCACGATCGCCTCAACCATCAGCACCCCCGGAAGCACCGGGAATGTCGGAAAGTGATCCTGCAGGTATTCCTCGGCCGCGGAGACGTTCTTCACGGCGACCACCCGGTCGGGTGTGCACTCAAGCACGCGATCGATCAAGGAAAAATGCATGGAAGCTGACAATAGCCGTCGGTGGCCTCCCTGGAAAGCAGGCGACATGCACTCCGTCTGCCCGTGAGCACATCGGTGACCCGACCCGCGCTGCCGCTACGCTGAGCCGCTCCCCCATGCCCACCTTCAAGGACCAGGCCATCTGCATACGTCACTGGGACTGGTCAGAGACCAGCCAGACAGTCTCGCTGTTCACCGCGGAGCACGGCCTGATCCGCGGCCTTGCCAAGGGGTCGAAGCGTGAGAACGCGCCCTTCTCGGGGGGAATCGAGCTCCTCACGCGCGGCGAGGTGGTGTTAATCCTCAAGGCCGGGGCCCGCGAGCAGGGCACGCTCTCAACCCTGACAGCCTGGGATCTCCAGGAACCATTCACCCCACTGCGAAGGTCGCTCCCCCACCTCCACGCCGCGATGTTCGTCGTCGACCTGGTCCACCATGCGTTACACGATCTTGACCCGCACACCAGGCTCTTTGTCGCCCTGAACCGTTCGCTGGAGCACCTGGCGGCGGGAGCGCCGCCCATGCGCATGATCCTTGCCTTTCTCTGGGCGCTCCTGGAGGAAACGGGTTACCGGCCCGAGCTCTTCCGCGACCCTCGCAGCGGCGTCCCCATCCCCGCGGGTCATGTCCATGTATTCAGCCCGCGTCTGGGAGGACTCCTCGCGGGCGGGGGTGGATCGCCAGGCATTTCGGGGATCGCACCCGCCACCGGTTCAGCGGCGATAACCACCGGACGGACTGACGGCGGCGCAGCCTTGGAGGACCATGAGGTCTGGAAGGTCAGGTCTGACACCGTGGGCGTCCTGCGTGTGCTGGCCGGGGCCGATGAAAGCTTGGATTTGGACGGATTTGTGGTCGATACGAGGGTGCCGGATGAAGCGGTCCAGCGTGCGGCGGCACTCCTTGCCTCGTACTTCCGCTTCATACATCGGACCTGGCCCGCGTCGATCCGCTGGGTTCTTCCCGACCACCTGATGAGGTGAATCGGAAGACCAAGCGCCAAGGCGGCCGCCAGCACGCCGCCGGCACGGTCCGGCGCCAACGCCGGTCGTGGTGGAGTGAAGAATGGAAGTCGCGCTTCTCGAAGAAGTCCTGGCGTGCCCATCCCTGCCGTCGCTGCCGGCGGTCGCGGTCCGCGTGATCGAACTCACCGCCGATCGCAACGTCTCGCTCAAGGAACTGGCTGACACGATCCAGAACGATCAAGGCCTCACCGCCAAGATTCTCCGGACGGTCAATTCGAGTTATTACGGACTCAGGACGCGGTGCGGCTCGATCAACAAGGCCCTGGTGATGCTGGGTCTGGGCCCAGTCAAGTCGCTTGCGCTTGGCTTCTCGCTCGTCGCCTCGCAGCAGATCGATCCCCGCAGCGGCTTTGACCTGGTCGCCTACTGGCGGCGCGGGCTCTACACCGCCGTCGCCGCCAAGTCGCTCGCCGAGGCTGCACAGAAGAATTTCGCGGACGAGGCATTCCTCGCCGGCCTCCTGCAGGATGTCGGCGTGATGGCGATGTTCCAGGCCCTGGGACCCAGGTACCGCCGGGTCCTGATGGACACGGGCGGCGACCACAGCAAGCTCGTCCGCCTTGAGCTCGAAGCCTTTGACATGCAGCACCCCGAGGTCGGCGCCATGCTCGCCGAACGCTGGCGGCTCCCCAAGGAACTGGTCATGCCGGTGCGCTTCCACGAGCGCCCCACCGCCGCGCCCGTCGACTGCGCTGACATCGTCCGCTGCGTCGCGCTTGGCAACATGGTCCACGACGTCCTGACCGACGCCGAGCCCAGCGCCTCGCTCAAGCGTCTCTACGCCAAGGCCGAGCAGTGGCTCAAGATCACGCCCAGCGTGCTCGACGACTCGATCAAGCTCGTGGCGCAGGCCACCAAGGAACTCTCGAACCTCTTCAAGCTCGACACCGGCGAGACCAAGGACGTCGAACAGGTGCTCAACAAGGCCCAGGCGCAGCTCACGCAGATGCGCCCCCCCGTGTCGGCCTCGGCCTCCAGCGAAGACGGGCTCGCCAAGCTGCTCGCCGCCGACGCGAACATCGATCCCCTGACCGGCGCCATGGCCCGCTCGGCCTTCGACACCGCGATCAAGTGGGCCTTTGGCACCAGCAAGTCGCAAGGCGGCGGGGTGGGCCTGGTGCAGGTGAGCGTCGACTCGCTCGAATCCGCCCAGAACCGAGGCGGCACCGAGCTTGGCGATCAGATCCTGGTGGGCGTCGCGACGCTGCTGCACAAGCACTTTGTGCCCCTGGGCGGCGTCGTGTGCAGGCTCAACGGCGGGCTCTTCTCGGTCGTCCTGCAGGGCGTCGCCAAGCCGGCGGTGATCCGCGCCACCGACGAATTCCGCATCGACCTTGAACGCGGCTGGCCCGGGTGGCGAACCCAAAAAGGCGTCGCCGCCGATGGCATGTCCGTCAGCGTGGGGATCGCGAGCCGTGATCCAAAGGACGCCGAGGGCGTCGGCTCCCCGTCGGAACTCATCATCGCCGCCGCCAAGGCCATCCAGCGCTGCCGCGAAGACGGACTCATCGGCGTCCGGACGCGCATGGCGGCGTGACCCATCCCGCTAGAACGCCCAGCATGTGCATCCGCCCCCGGCATGACCCCCGGGATTGCTCAGTGCATCATGCCCCAGCGGGCCGTGCCCGCATCCAAGGCCCGTGGCCGCCGCCAGCGCTTTGGACACCGGATTGTGCCCACCGAACCGCGCGACCGGCGACCATTCCGGCAGCACCGGGATCGGCGGCGGCGCATGGGCTGCAAACGCGCCGGCGGCGTGCACGACCGCGCCGTCGACGACCGTCAGGAGACTCTCGATCGCGCGGATCCGGTCCACCGGCACTTCAAAGTAGTCCTCGCTCAGGATCGCGCAGTCCGCGAACGCCCCCGGCGTGATCGTGCCCTTGCGGTCCTCCTCGCGGCTGAACCAGGCGCTCCCGACCGTGTACAAGCGCAGGGCCTGCTCGCGCGAGAGCAGGTTGCTCTCGGGATACAGACTCAAGCCCCCCACCGTCTTGCCGGTGACGAGCCACGAGAGACTGGTCCACGGGTTGTAGCTCGCGACGCGCGTCGCGTCGGTGCCCGCCCCGACCGGAACGCCCATGTCGAGCATGCGCTTGAAGGGGGGTGTTCTCTGGGCTTCCTTCGCCCCGTAGCGGTTGACGAAGTACTCGCCCTGGAACGCCATCCTGTGCTGGATGGCGATCCCCCCGCCAAGAGCGCGGATCCGCTCGATGTTCCGCTCCGAGATCGTCTCGCAGTGGTCAAAGAACCACCGGAGCTGGTCGATCGGCGCCTCGCGGTGGACGCGTTCAAAGACATCCAGCGCTCGCGAGATGGTCTGGTCATACGTCGTGTGCATTCTGAACGCCCACCGGTTCCTCGCCAGGAGCCCCACCACGCTCTCAAGCTCCGCCTCCATGCTCACGGGCATGTCCGGGCGCGCCACCAGGAAGTCCTCAAAGTCCGCGGCGGAATAGACGAGCATCTCCCCCGCACCGTTGAGCCGCAGGAACTCATCACCCTGGTACATCCGGTTGGCCGCGGCCCATTGCGCAAAGTCCTCCCGTTCCTTGGCCGGCCGCTGCGTGAAGAGGTTGTACGCGATGCGCAGGGTCATCTCGCCCCGCCTGTGCAGTTCCTGTATCACCGCGTAGTCGTCGGGGTAGTTCTGGAATCCACCGCCGGCATCGCAGACACTCGTGATCCCGAGCCGGTTCAGCTCACGCATGAAGTGCCGCGTTGAGTTCATCTGCTGCTCCACCGGCAGCTTCGGACCCAGCGAGAGCGTCTTGTAGAGAATCAGCGCGTTGGGATTGGCGACCAGGAGCCCCGTGGGTTCGCCGTGATGGTCACGCTCGATCAGGCACCCCGGCAGTTCAGGCGTGTCCTTGTTGTAACCCACCGCGCGCAGCGCTGCGCGGTTGAGAAGGGCGCGGTCGTACAGGTGCAGGATGAAGACCGGCGTGTCGGGCGCGGCGTCGTTGAGCTCCGCGAGCGTCGGGAGACGGCGCTCGGCGAACTGCAGTTCGGCAAACCCTCCCACCACCCGCACCCACTGCCCCGGGGGCGTGCGCTGCACCTGCTCGCGAAGCATCCGCATCGCGTCCGCCAGGCTGGGAACACCGTCCCAGCGGAGCTCCATGTTGTAATTGAGCCCGCCGCGGATGACGTGAAGATGCGAATCGTTCAGGCCCGGAATCACGCGCCGTCCCCAGGCGTCGATCACGCGGGTGGAAGGGAGACGATGCACAAGCACCTGTGCATCGCTTCCGACCGCCACGATGCGCCCCGCCGAGATGGCCATCGCGCTCGCCGATGGCTGCGCGGGATTCTGCGTCGAGACCTTGGCGTTGTGGATGATCAGGTCCGCCCCGGCGGGTGGCGTGGAACCACGGCTGCTCATTGTGCATCCTTTCATCACGAGTCCGGCACTTGCGAGTACTCCGGCCGCAAGAATCTCCCGCCGCGTCGGCGCTGATGCCCAGGGCCGTACGCCGGCCAACGCGCGCGAGCCTTGATCCGGGTCCCGGTCATGTGTTCTGGGCATCGCCATGGGTCGCTCCCTGCGTCCAACGCACGTTCATCCACCCACCGGCACCGTCAGCACCGGCGCGGCCTGCGGCAATGGGCCATCGAGCCGCATCCCGATCAAGGTCCTGAGGAACATGAACGCCTGCTTGCTCTCAAAGTCTCCGGGGTCGACGTAATACCACCATCCACGGAACTCGATCGCCGTCACGCCGGGAGCGGGACGCTCGACCGAGGAGCCGATCCTCAGCATCGCAGCGCGAGCGTCCGCCTCGCCCGCGGGTCGGACGAGCCCCTGATCGATGTGCACACGGGGGACCTCGATCCCAAGCCCGGCCGCACGCAGCACCTCCAGCGCCGAAGGTGTCTCGATATCAAGACCATCCGCCCACGCCGCCCCGACAAGGAATCGCACCGCAATTCGCGATGGTTCGGACGCCGCGGGTGACTTCTCAACGCCGCACGCCTTGAACAGTTCAACCGCGCGTGCACGCTGCGCGGGATCCATGTCGTGCAGCAGGATCTGGATCGACCCCTCCGTACCGCTCAGGACATCCAATACGCCCGCTTCCCGAAGCTCGCAGTACCCGTCGATGCAGCGATCAAAGAGGTCGGACCTCGCGTTGGACGCGTACCGCGGGTTGGCGATCCCGCCCACGCGGCGGATGAGCACGCGCATCGGTTCAAAGTCGGCCGTGGCCATCCTTGAAAGCAGCATCGCCTGTTCAGGGCTGATGGGCGCGAGCATCCGCTCGACGAACTGCTCTCCCCGCAGCGGCACGTAGGAGATGGTGGGATTGTCCTCGTACGCCGCGCCGCCGCTGAGCGGAACAAGATTGCCCTCAAAGCCGCTTCGCGGCCCGATCCCGAGGTTTCCGCCCACGGTCGCGCTGACCTTGACGCTCGCGGTCACGCTCGCGACCGCGAGCATGCCGAACGTCTCGTCATACCGCTGGCGGACGATGATCGAGAGGATCTGCTCATCCTCGGTCTGGTTGATGATGGCGTTGTACGCCGGCCGGCCCGCCGCGAGCGTGGTGGGCCCGACGCCGCTGCAAGCAGAGAGTCCCAACCCACTCAGCAGCGACGGGAGCACACCGCAGACCCACCGGAACAGATGGCGATCCTGACGCCTCATGCGCGACGCCCCCGCAGCCACGATCCAAAGAGCCGCGTGAGCAGCGGCATCACCACCCACGTCAGACCCGCGACCACCAGTGCATTGACCGTCAGAAACACCGCCGCAAACGGCCATGACTCGCCGACGACGTTCACCGCTTCGCTCGCGGCCCAGACCATCCCGTTGACGCCCAGCCATGTCAGCAGAGCCATCTTCCAGCGAGGCGGCTCCCCGGCATCCCTGGGGAACCATCCCTCCAGGCCGTGCAGGCGTTCTACCTGTGTTGGCCCTTCGACCATCGGCTCGACCCGATCAAGAAAATCCTGATAGAGCGGCCACGCTCGAAAGAGCTCCCAATCCTTCTCGTGGCGGAATCGCAGGATCGCGATGTGCTCTTCGCGTCCATCGGCGGGCTCGTGCATCATGACGCCGAGATAGC
>DATGXW010000214.1:0-1658 GCA_035298585.1 Phycisphaerales bacterium | reverse complement strand
ATTTAATACACCTTCCTTCAGCAATGCTTCATACACCTGTTTCGCAGATTGCGGTAATCGTCCTTCTTCATAAGCAATCAAATAATCTTCTTCGGGCGAGCCATAGTTCTCAGATAGCGCATAAAAATAAGTTGCCGGCCTGCTCATAGATCTCCGCCGCGAGCTTGTCGCCCGCCGAGATGTTCCACTCCATGATCACGTTGAGCGGCCCTTCGATCACGTGGTACGCCGGTTCCAGCGTGTCGTGGATCGCGTGCTTGAGCGCTTCATTGTCCTTCTCCATCGCCGTCTTCAGGCACGACTCGATCGCCTGGTCCCATGTCCCGCGCACCGCGAGGTACTTCTCCCAGTTCACGCGGTCGTCGGGCTGGGTGATCGTCCCTTCGTAGAACGTGCAGAGCTTGTCGAACTCCTCCACCCGCTCCTGCACTTCCTTGACGCGCAGGGCCCGCTCCGCGGGATCCGCGATCAAACCCGCCTCCAGGATGTCGCCGTAGGTGTGCAGCACACTCGACTTGATCTGCCCCGCCGACGCGGTTCCGGGAATCGCGTCCACCTTCACGCGCGTCGCGTTTGCCTCAAAGTCAAAGAAGAGCATCGCCGAGACGCCCCCCAGGATCGCGCCCAGCGATGTCAGCACCGTGAACCCACCGATCAGCCTTTGCGTAATGCTCATGAAACTGGTCCTCGTCCCGGAAACTCAGAATCAACCTAGGAACATGAAGGACGTCGTCAATCAGGTCATCATCGACCGCAATGCCGACCGTCTCGAAATCAACTGAATCTATCCGTTGACGCCTGTTCCGTCTGTGCGGGTGTTGCGTGGCTGGATGTCTCTGGTCTTCTCGCACATGCACGCCTGGGGGGATGCACGTGATCAGGGACTCAACACCCCCGCGGGGGATGAAGACCCCGCGAGAGAACGCAGACCCCAAATGAGCAAGAGCCGCGACGTGTGTCGCGGCTCTTGCAATGAAACGAAGGATCTTTGGCTCACGCCTCGGGGCGCTTACGCGGCCGACTTGAACTCGCTGAAGTTCTGGCTTTCATCCTCGCCGAACGGGATCGCGTGCGAGGTTGACGCACCGGCGTTCCGGGCGGGCGTGTGCTT
This sequence comes from Phycisphaerales bacterium, assembly GCA_035298585.1. Taxonomy (GTDB): domain Bacteria; phylum Planctomycetota; class Phycisphaerae; order Phycisphaerales; family UBA1924; genus JAEUJB01. The sequence goes on along the minus strand of DATGXW010000214.1, from coordinate 547 downwards.
CTGGAAGCTCACGTCTGAAGCCAGATTCTTCGATGTGCGGGACCGCACATCGCCGGATCCCGTCCCCGTGGACGAGTGGTCCACGTGATGCGTGGCCGCGCCGCCGACGAGATTTTGGAGTTCTGCCACGATGCCGTTGAGCTCGCGTGCCTGGCTCGAGAGCTCTTCCGAGGCCGCGGCCGATTCCTCCGCCGCGGCGGCGTTGGCCTGGGTCACCTTGTCCATCTGCACGATCGCGGTGTTGACCTGCTCGATGCCCGTCGACTGCTCGCGGCTCGCCGCCGCGATCTCGCCCACCATCGCATCGACCTTGGTCGCCGCCTTGTTGATCTCTGACAGAACACCCGCCACTTCCTGCGCCACCGAGACGCCGTTGCGGCTCGACTGGACGCTCCCCTCGATCAGCGTGCTCGTGTTCTTGGCCGCCTCGGCGGAACGCATCGCCAGGTTGCGGACTTCCTCCGCCACCACCGCGAAGCCCTTGCCCGCCTCGCCCGCACGCGCCGCCTCGACGGCGGCGTTGAGGGCCAGCAGATTGGTCTGGAAG
>DATGXW010000213.1:0-22044 GCA_035298585.1 Phycisphaerales bacterium | reverse complement strand
GCGTCTCGGTGAGGTTGATCTCGGTCTTCTCGAGCTTGCGCTGGGCCTCGATGCGCCGCTGCTTGTACTTGGCGACGCCCGCGGCCTCCTCGAAGATCACCCGGCGCTCCTGCGGGCTTGCCAGGAGCATCGCGTCGACCTTCCCCTGCTCGATGATCGAGTACGCGTCAGCGCCGATCCCCGTGTCGAGGAAGAGCTCGCGGATGTCGCGCAGGCGTGCGTTGCGGCCGTTGATCAGGTACTTGCTGTTGCCGTCGCGGTAGAGCCGCCGCTCGACCTCCACCACGTCCGCGTCGATCGGGAGCGTCCGCTTGCCGCGCACGTGCGCTTCGACGAGCGATTCCTCGCCGGGCTGAACATCGGAGGCCTCGGCGGCGATGACGTCGACGACAGACTGGGGCGATTGAACGTGCTCGCCTTCAGCAGCCTCCGCACTTGGCTCGGCGGACTGCTCCCCGGATTGGGAGGAAGGCTGGGCCGCCGGGGCGCCCTGCGGGATGTCCTGCGACCAGACCTTGGGCCGCTCGATGATCGGGTTCTCGAAGGTCAATGTCACGCTGGCCATGCCGCTTGGCTTGCGGCCGGCGGACCCGGCGAAGATGACGTCGATCATCTCGGTGCCGCGGAGGCTCTTGCTGGACCTTTCGCCCAGGACCCACTTGATGGCGTCGACGACGTTGGACTTGCCGCACCCGTTGGGCCCGACGATGCCGGTCACTTCCTGGTCGAAGGTGAACTCGGTCCTATCGGCGAAGGACTTGAAGCCGTTGAGGGTGAGCTTGGCGAGTCGCATGTGGAGTGACCTCCGTGTCGCACACGGGTGCATGGGGCCGCGGCCCGAAGACCCGCGAGTCCTGCGTGGACCGCCCTGACTTTCCCTGGGCGGGATCGTTGCACAACCGAACATTGTACGAATAACAAATATTGCACCACTGGCACCACTATGGATGGGGCCGGAGGTGCTGAACACCACTATATCGGGGCGTGACGAAACGTGCAGAGAGGAATCCGCGCGTGGGCGGATTTATCGGGCAGGCTCCTCAGTTTCCTTCAGTTATTGTGCTTTGTTCGGCTCGGGCGGGAGGGGCGTGACTTCTTCCAGTTGCGGGCGCATCGGCCTGATCTCGCCGGGGCTGGGCAGGCGGATCGGGGTGTCGGGCTTCTTGAAGACGTTCAGGCGTTCGCGGTCGGCCTCGCCTTCGGGACGCTCGGAGAGCTCCGCGCCGGCCTGTGCTTCGAGGATCTGGGCCAGGAGCTTGTCGCGCTCGGTGGTGAAGACCGCGTCCATGCCGCGGGCCTGGTGGATCGCGTACAGGGCGCCCACGACCTCGGAGTACTCAAGACCCAGGCCCGGGTGCGGGTCGGCGGGCGTCGAATCGTGCGCCATGAAGCGGATGAACTCGATGAGGTCTGGCTCCATCGTGTGCTTGGTCACGAGTTCTGACTTGTAGTCGCGGTAATAGATCCGGATCTTCTTCCCATCTTCCGAGCCGTCGATGAGCAGGCGGTCTGACCACGTCGAGATGAGCATCGACGTGTCGATCCGGGGCTCTGCGCCGAAGACGACGACGCGGGGCCGGCCCTGCTGGGTGATGTACACCATCGGCTCGCCGTAGGGGACGATGTCGAGGATGAACTTGCCCGCGACGACTTCGCGGCTGATCCCCTGGATCGTTCCGCCGGGGAACTCGAGCTTGGCGAGCTCTTCCAGGCGCGTGAGGGACTGGGGGATTGCACGCGGGTTGTTGGCGATCGCGGCCTGCTGGATGCGGATCCGGCGGTTGAGATTCGCGGCGACCGCGCGGGTGGCGAGCGCTTCATAGGCCGAGGCCCGGACGGTCAGCTCCTTCTCCAGGAGCAGTTGCCGGAGCGCGACGTCGATGGTCGGGCCGCCGTCGATCTTGGCCAGAAGCTCGATCGACTCGGTCCTGACCGGGCCTGAACCGTTGAGTGCAAGGTCGCGCAGCGGGTCGGAGGCGGTCGGGTCGTTGAGGCGGGCTCCGGCTCGAAGCGCCGCCATCCGGGGAACGATCTCGGCGTAGTCGTACATCCCCCGCAGGAACGGGAGCGCCTTGGGACCGATCGCCTCAAGGCACCAGGAGAGATCCGACGCGAGGGCCGGCTGGCTCTTGAGTGCATCCACGTACCGCCGCGCGTATTCCTCGGGGAACGTCTGGTCGATCTGGAGCGACCGGACCAGGTTGAGGAATTCGGCGGGCTTATCCCGCCAGGCGCTGGGCACCGCGAGCGCGATGCGGCCACCCTCACCCGTCTCCATGTTGCCGCCGGTGCGGCCGCGGGCCGCGGGGCCGCCGTCGCCGGGGATCTCGGGGAAGCGCGAATTGATCGCGGTGGAGATCGCGCGGGCGCGGTCGAAGCTCACGTTGTCCATCTGGATGATGAGCTGGAGGGGCTGGGTGACGACACCGCCCTCGAGCACACGGCCGACGGTGCGGCTGAAGCCCGAGTCTTCCTTGCCCGGTTCGGCGAAGGGGTTGAGGAAGATCGGCCCGCGTGCGGTGGCGATGTTGCGGGTCTTGAAGCCGCCCAGGGGCGTGGCGTCGCCGATCGTCAGATCGGTCGACCAGAGCGTCCCACCTTCGAGGCTGGTGGCGTTGAGTGCACGGACGTAGACATCAAACATCGCGCCGACGGGTGAACCGGGGGCGATCGCGGCCTGCACGAGCACGACCGCGACGTCGGGATCGCGGAGAAGCTGCCGCGGCGTCTTGCCGTTGAGCCGCGAGCCGACGGGGAAGTCGGTCGCCTTGGAGATGCCCTTGAGCTGCATCTCGCGTTCCATCGTCGCGGCGATGCGCTCGTTGAGGATGCCCCCGCCGGTGCCGTTGACACCCACGACCAATCCGTACCCCGAGACGATGATCGGGCGCGTTCCCACGATCTCGGCTTCCGCGCCGATCGTGCCGCGCAGAACGCTGGGGACATCACGCACGATGGGCGTGACCGAGCGGGGCCGCTGCGGGGTTGATTCGCAGGCGGGAAGGAGTGTGCACGCGAGCGTGCCGGCGAGGAGTGCACACGCGGCGGCGGTGAGCTTTCGCGAGTGTGCGGGACCATGGCACGGTGCGGAGCACACCGCGGACGGGGTGGGTTGAGTCATCATCATAAATGGCCGACGTGGGGCCCCGTGCGGGCCCGTTGGAGGGCGTGTGCATTGTATAGAGAATGCCGGGCGAAGGGTGCAAAGGGCCCTCGTGCCGAGGGCAAAGGGCCACAGCGGCAAAGGTCCACAGGGCTACATGCAAGGCAGCGGCATCGCAGTCAGTCTGAATATGGCCCTTTGAACCTTTGGTATGTGGCCCTTTGGCATTTGGCCCTCTCCCCCGCCGGTTCTCCACATCCTGTGGTGGGGGTCTGGTGTCGGTTGGTGTCGCCGGCGTGCGGGTGGGGGATTGGGGTAAAAACCGGTCGGGGCGCGCAAGGTTTTGAGAAATGGCGACTTGGGCGCACCTGACAGGATTTCCCCCAATTGACACATTCTTTTGTGGGTCGAAAGCCTTGCACCTACGATCTGTAGTGGTATGCTGTGTCCTCTCGACCGGGACGTCCGAGCGGGGCCTTGCAGTGCGGGAGGCTTCGAGTCAGGTGGCGGGCGTCCAGCCGACAACGTGTTTGAATGTGCACACCGAGCGGTCCCGACGTGCACACGGGCCCATGTGGGAAACCTCGGCAGGCCCGGGTATGGCGGTGGTGAAGACGACGACACGCCCATGGGGCCGGTTCAGTTCCGGACGCGGCGGGGGAAGGGATGCCCTCGCGCGCCGGAAATCCCGCGTCCAGTGTGCATTCTGATTCGTGGTTTGGGTTGGGGGTTGGTGTGGGAGCGGTAGGGGTTGGACCTGAGAAGAGCGGCCAGCGGATCCGGCCGGCGTTTAACGGGGAGTGGTGGAACGTGCCCGTCCTTGCGGATTTCCAGATCAAAGACCTCGTGAAGATCGTGCCCTTCGAGGCCGCTGTGAAGCGCCCGGGCCGGATCAGCTACGGGGTCTCCAGCTACGGGTACGACGTCCGGGTCGGCACGCGGTTCAAGATCTTCACGCCCACCACGCGGTCGGGCGACATCGCGGTGGTGGATCCCAAGAGCTTCAGCGATGACATGATGGTCGAGGTGGATGTCGCGGGCCATCCGGCGGACCGGCAGTACGTGATCATCCCACCCAACAGCTTCGCGCTGTGCGAGACGGTGGAGTACCTGGAGATCCCGCGGGATGTCCTGGCGATCTGCGTGGGCAAGAGCACGTATGCACGGTGCGGGCTGATCGTGAACGTGACGCCGCTGGAGCCGGAGTGGCGGGGGAAGGTGACGCTGGAGATTTCGAACACGACGCCGCTGCCTGCTCGCGTGTATGCGAATGAGGGTGTGGCGCAGCTCGTGTTCTTGAAGGCGGATAAGCCGTGTGAGAAGAGTTACGCGGACAAGAGCGGGAAGTATCAGGATCAGGGTGGATTGACGTTGCCGAAGGTGGATTGAAGGAAGAGGCATCGAGGCAACAAGGCATCGAGGCATCAAGGGAAAGCCAAAAAGCAGAGAGATGAAGGCCGCAGGGTGAAAGGGGGCGACATATGCCGGGGGGCATCAAGTCGTACAAAGACCTGAAGGCATGGGATTGGGCCTTCAAGCTTGGATTGAAGGTGTATCGAGTGACTGAGACGTTTCCTGACCGGGAACGATTCGGATTGACGGTGCAGATTCGGCGTTGTGCGGTATCTGTTGCGAGCAACATTGCCGAGGGATACGGGCGAGGAAGTCTCCAGGACTACACCCGTTTCCTCAAGGTTGCACGAGGTTCTTTGTACGAACTCGAAACGCAGTTGATGTTTGCCAAAGAGCTTCGGTATCTGGAATACGCGTCGTATGCAGAGGTCAAGCGTTTGCTCGACGAGACCGAGCGAACATTGGCAGGGCTGATTCGGAGTCTCGAGCGTGCATTCCGGGCTTGATGCCTGGGTGCCTTGATGCCTGGATGCCTTTCCCATGAAGATCACCCGCAAATTCACCAAGGACGGTGCCGACCCCTTCGCCAGCGTGAAGTGGGTCAAGCGGTCTTCGAAGATCTCGAACCCGGATGGGTCGACGGTCTTTGAGATGAAGGATGCCGAGGTGCCCGAGACCTGGTCGCAGCTTGCGACCGACATCATGGTCTCGAAGTACTTCCGCAAGGCAGGCGTGCCGGACGGCAAGGGCGCGACCGGGCCTGAGAAGTCGGCCAAGCAGGTGATTCATCGCCTCGCCGGGTGCTGGGCGCACTGGGGCGAGAAGCACGGGTACTTCGCCACCAAGCAGGACGCCAAGGCGTTTTACGACGAATTGGTCTACATGATGGTGCACCAGATGTGTGCACCCAACAGCCCGCAGTGGTTCAACACCGGGCTCAACTTCGCATACGGGATCAGCGGGCCTGCACAGGGGCACTGGATCGTCGACGCCAAGACCGGCGAGGCGAAGCTGGCGGATGATGCGTACACGCACCCGCAGCCGCACGCCTGCTTCATCCAGTCGATCTCGGACGACCTCGTGAACGAGGGCGGGATCATGGACCTGTGGGTCCGCGAGGCCCGACTCTTCAAGTACGGCTCGGGGACGGGCACGAACTTCAGCAACCTGCGCGGCGAGGGTGAACCTCTCTCCGGCGGCGGCAAGTCGAGCGGGCTGATGTCGTGGCTGAAGATCGGCGACCGGGCGGCCTCGGCGATCAAGTCGGGGGGCACGACGCGCCGGGCGGCCAAGATGGTCTGCCTGGACATGGACCATCCCGACATCCAGACCTTCGTGAACTGGAAGGTCCGCGAGGAGATCAAGGTCCAGGCCCTGGTCGAGGGGATGAAGCTCCTGCGCAAGCACGATGCGAGCATCGCCAAGACCGCCGACGAGATGAAGCTGACGCTGGATTACGACTTCAACGGCGAGGCGTACCAGACGGTCGCGGGCCAGAACAGCAACAACTCGGTGCGCATCCCCGACGCGTTCTTTGAGGCGCTTGATTCGGGCAAGGCGTGGGAGACGCACTGGCGGACGAGCGGCAAGCTCGCCAAGACCTTTGACAGCAAGAAGCTGTGGGATGACATCTGCTACGCCGCGTGGCGGTGTGCAGACCCGGGCGTGCAGTTTGATTCGACGATCAACGCGTGGCACACGTGCCCGGGCGCGGGGCGGATCAACGCCAGCAACCCGTGCTCGGAGTACATGTTCCTGGACAACACGGCGTGCAACCTCGCGTCGCTGAACGTCCTGAAGTTCTACGACTCAAAGAAGCGCACGTTCGACATCGAGCGGTACGAGCACGCGATCGACCTGTGGACGGTCGTACTTGAGATCAGCGTCCTGATGGCGGCGTTCCCCAGCCGCGAGATCGCGGAACTGAGCTACAAGTACCGGACGCTGGGGCTGGGCTACGCCAACCTGGGCGCGATGCTCATGCAGGCGGGGATCCCCTACGACAGCGAGGAAGCGCGTGCGGTGTGTGCGACGCTGACCTCGATCCTGACGGGGCGGAGCTACCGGATGTCGGCCTTGATGGCGTCCGAGCACGGTCCGTTCCCGGGTTCGAAGGATCGCGGCGGCGAGGACGGCAGGAACATGCTGCGGGTGATCCGGAATCACCGGCGCGCTGCACACGGGGTGGCGAGGGATTCGGCGGAGTGGGAGGGGCTGAATGCACACACCCGCCCGGTGCCGATCGACCACGCTTTGATCAAGTCGGGGCGCGTGAAGCTTGCCAACGCGGACGACCTGTTGATCCGCGCGGTCTCGGCCTGGGATGAGGCGCTTGCGCTGGGTGAGAAGCACGGGTACCGCAACGCACAGGTGACGGTGATCGCCCCGACGGGGACGATCGGCCTGCTGATGGACTGCGACACGACGGGCGTCGAGCCGGACTTTGCCCTGGTGAAGTTCAAGAAGCTGGCCGGGGGCGGGTACTTCAAGATCGCCAACGAGTCGGTCTCCCCCGCGCTGCGTGCACTGGGGTATTCGGCGGATGAATCCGACGCGATCATGAAGTACCTGCTGGGGCACCTGACGCTGAACGTGCCGATGCCGGCGAGCGCCAAGGGCTCCAAGAGCGGGATGACGCTGGCGGCGTGGCTGAGCGACCGGGGGATCTCCGACCAGGATCTTGCGAACATCGAGAAGTCGCTGCCGAGCGTCTTTGAGCTTGGGTTTGCGTTCACGGCCTGGGGCGTGTCGGACCAGACGCTGGAGTCGCTGGGGCTTGACCCGGCGGCGTCGCGGCAGGAGCCTGGGTTCAACCTGCTCCGCAAGCTGGGGCTCAAGAGCGCGGAGATCGATCAGCTCAACACGCTGGTGTGCGGCACGCAGACGGTCGAGGGAGCACCCTTCCTCAAGGCCGAGCACCTGGCGGTCTTTGATTGTGCGAACAAGTGCGGCAAGCAGGGCAAGCGGTTCATCGCTCCCGGCGGGCACATCCGGATGATGGCGGCGGCCCAGCCGTTCATCTCGGGGGCGATCAGCAAGACGATCAACCTGCCGACCGAGGCGACGGTGGGGGAGATCGCAAGCTGCTACCGGATGTCGTGGGAGCTTGGCCTCAAGGCCAACGCACTCTACCGCGACAACTGCAAGCTGAGCCAGCCGCTCTCGTCGAGTTCTGACGCCGAGAAGGTGGAGGACTCGGAGGACGAACTGGAACAGGCTTCCGCGAAGGAAGAGGTGGCCAGCGCTGTGGCTTCCTTGGCGGGTGCGGTGGGGAGCCTTGACGCACCCAAGGTTGCCGAGAAGCAGGTCGAGATCGTGTACCGCCCGATGCGTCGGCGCCTGCCGGACACGCGGCGGTCGATCACGCACAAGTTCAACGTCGCGGGCCACGAGGGCTACGTGACGGTGGGGCTGTACGAGGATTCCAAGCCGGGCGAGCTGTTCATCCAGATGTCGAAGGAAGGCTCGACGATCGGCGGGTTGATGGATGCACTGGGCACGGCGACGAGCGTGGCGCTGCAGTACGGCGTGCCGGTCGAGAGCCTGGTGGCGAAGTTCAGCCACCAGCGGTTTGAGCCGGCGGGGATGACCGAGAACCGGGACATTCCCTTCGCCAAGAGCCTGGTCGACTACATCTTCCGCTGGGTGGGGATGGAGTTCGTGGCGGGGTACCGGGATGCACACGCTCCCAAGCGTGCGGGTTCGCCCGAGCAGCCCGGCGACGCGACGGGCGGCCAGCTTGGTTCGGGGTTGAATCCGATCGACCGCCTGGGCGGGCGTGAGAAGCAGGAGAGCGTTCGTTGGAGCACGCAAGCGGCGGCAGGTTCGGTCGAAGCCCGCGGCGGCGCGGAGACAACCCGCGACGCGGCGTTCGACGCGGCGGTCCGCGGGACCGATGGGCCCGCGTCGAAGACCGGCGAAACCGTGGTGATCGAGTCGTCGAAGATCGTCGTGTCGGTCGCGGCCGACACGCTCACGAAGGCGATGGAATCCGTCGGCGACGCCCCTCCGTGCGATACATGCGGGACGATCACCGTCCGTAGCGGCACGTGCTACAAGTGCCTGAACTGCGGGGCCAGCCTGGGATGCAGCTAAGACGTGCGGTGCATAGATCGCGGTTCGCGGCTTGGACAAGAAGCTGACAACGTCGGGAGTTTGACGAGAGAAGCATCGGACGAATCACACGTGAAAGAGTTGATGGTTTAAGCCGGTTTGACAATTTGCCACCCACGCGGGGCGCGGCGGGCACACCCACCCTCTCCTCCCACCACGCCTGTCGCAGGCCCCGCACCTCCTGACCCCCGGGCAGCCCACCACAGCCCGGGGGTCACTTTTTTTTGCGGGCATCGCACCGTCGCATTCGAGGCGCATGCACAGCACGCTGTCCATGCGGGCATGCATGTCCAGTGAATTCGGCTCGCGCCGCGACAATTGCTCCGGCCGGAGTGCTTTGACGCCCGGTTGACTCAACACGGGGCGGAGCTGACTCAACACGGGTCCGGATCTGCGGCTACTTCTCGGCGACCAGGTACGACAGGCTCACGGGGCAGACCTCAGGGTTCCGCGTCTCTCGGAAGATCCCGTTTCCCCCGCCCTTGCCGTCATCACCTTCCCAGTAGACACCGACCTTGCGGAAGCCGGCTTCCTTGAGCAGTTCCTGCAGCTCGGGGAGCTGCCACATCCGCCAGTGGTAGACGAACGCCTTGTCCATCCTGGTTCCATCGCGGAACTCAAAGTGGATCCGGCACTCGGCGTCGAACGTCACCGGGTTGAACTTGTGCTGCTCCCAGAGATAGGTGAAGCCCGTGCATCGCTTGCGGTCGGTCTGGTGCCGCTGCGACTCCCACCCGCCGTAGTGATCGAGAAAAAAGACGCCGCCCGGACGCATGGTCGTGTGCACAACCTCGAAATACTTCCGGAGGCTCTCCCGCGTCTTGAAGATCCAGTAGCTGAAGTTCATCGCGAGCACGGCGTCGACCGCGCGGGATTCCTCGACCGGCGTGAGGACGTTGCAGTTGAAGAGATGGACGCGCGAACGCTGCTCATCGGTGAGCCTGGAAAGATGGTGCTTGTGGCCCCAGTCAAGGGTCGGCTGATCGAGGTCAAGGCCGTATGCGACGTGCCCGGAACCGCGCTTGACCCATTCCGCGCTGGTGTAGCCGGTCCCGCAGAAGTCTTCCCGCAAGGTGTGCAGAGGCTTTCCCTTGATCCGCTTGAAGACCCGCGAGACAAAGTCCAGTTCGGCCTCGGGGTTCTGAACCGCGGCTTCATAAAGCACATGCCGGTCGGCGGTGGCGGCCGTGAGCACCGGCTTGGGCTTGCGCCTGGATCGAGAACCACGCGCGGACGTTGCCCCGGTCTTCCTCGTGCCGCCCCGACGTGTGCTTCCGGCTTTGCTGTCGCTCATAGGGCCGGAGAATAGGACAGGATCCTCGACGTCCGGCTTGTTCGGCCTTGTGAAGGGTGGTCGACGGCGACTTGTGGTGTTCAAGTCTGGATAACTCCCAAGGAACGCACGCCGAACGCCGATAGACCTTTCCTCTCTTGGTCGACTGACGCGGGTGGAATCGGGATATCCTCTCGTCCCCGCCGGGCCCGCACGGAGGCTCGGGGTGATGTACAACCGGCGATGCCTGAAGGCCGGAAAGGAACGGGTCAGATGCGCCTCACGATGGTCGGTACGGGATATGTCGGGCTGGTCACGGGCGTGTGCCTCGCCAACACGGGCAACACGGTGACGTGCCTCGACGTCGACCCTTCCAAGATCGAGAAGCTCAAGAAGAACATCTGCCCGATCTATGAGCCGGGTCTGACCGAGTTGATGGTGCACAATGCACAGGCCGGGCGGCTGATCTACACACTCGACAAGCCGGCCGCGTACCGCGATGCGGACTCGATCTTCATCTGCGTCGGCACGCCGAGCGACGAGCGCGGGCACACCGATCTTTCGTACGTCCTGGGCGCGGCCGACGACATCGCCGAGGCGCTCAAACAGCGCAAGAGCGGTTCCAAGCCGTGCGTCGTTGTGGTCAAGTCGACCGTTCCGGTCGGGACGACGCTCGAGGTCCAGAAGCGGATCATCTCCCGGCTTGGCATGTCGGCCGAGGCCGCGCGGGCGCTCTTCCGCATCGCCGACAACCCCGAGTTCCTGAAAGAGGGCGACGCGGTCAACGACTTCAACAAGCCCGACCGCGTGGTCTGCGGCGTTGAGGTGGGTCCCGACGGCAAGCTCGACGAGTTCACCTCGCAGTTCTTCCGCGACGTGTACGACCCGTTCGTGCGCAACGGGCATCCGATCTACATCATGGACATCCTGTCGAGCGAGATGGTCAAGTACGCCTCGAACAACTTCCTGGCGACCAAGATCAGCTTCATCAACGAGATGGCCAACCTCTGCGAGGCCTACGGCGCCGACATCAGCAAGGTCCGCGAGGGCATGTGCGCGGACAAGCGCATCGGGAACCAGTTCCTTTACCCCGGCCTTGGATACGGCGGGTCGTGCTTCCCCAAGGACACGCTCGCGTGCATCATGATGGGTGACAAGGCCGGCATGGAGGCGACGCTTTCCAAGGCCGTCCACGGCGTCAACGCACGCCAGCGCGACCGGTTCTTTGACAAGATCCAGGGTCACTTCAAGGCCTCGGGTGGTCTTGCCGGCAAGATGCTGGCCTTCTGGGGCCTCTCCTTCAAGCCGCGCACGGACGACATCCGCGAAGCGCCGGCCCTTACGCTCATCCGCAAGGCCGTCGGCTTTGGCGCGACCGCACGCGGGTACGACCCCGTCGCCGCCGAGAACGCCGCACGGGAGCTCGGCCCGGCCGCCTCGATCGTTCCTGATCTCTACGAAACCGCCAAGGGCGCTGACGCGCTGGTCGTGTGCACTGACTGGGACGAATTCAAGAGCCCCGACTGGGAGCGCCTGGCGAGCGTCATGAAGGGCAAGGTCATCTTCGATGGCCGGAATCTCTACCGGCCCCAGCAGATGCGGGAGATCGGGTTCCACTATTACAGCGTCGGCCGCGCGCCGGTGAAGCCTGTGTGAACCGACGCCGGAGCGGGTCATGACCATTCGCGGACTGCTCATCCTGACGGCCGTGGTGCTGGCGTGCACATCCCTTTGGGCGCTGTGGCAGGGCTGGTGGGTCAGCGCGGGGCTGGAAGCGTTCGTGCAGGAGCACAGCGCCGGCTTTGAACGATCGGAAGACGCCCGACTCGCCCTCGACCGCTTCGCCGGTGCGCGGGCCAAGCGATCCCTGATCATCCTTGCGTGCATCAACGCCGCGATGATGGTGGTGCTCATCTTCGCGGTCGTTCCTTCTCGGCGGAAACAGCTCTCCACCCCTGGGTGAACAGGCTGAGAGTGTTTTCCCGGGCGGTTGACCATGGGGTGCGGGGCTGGCACAATCTCTTGACGCGGGCGTGCCCACATGACGCCCCCGGCCTGATTGAGCAGTTCATGGACACGATTGTGCATGACATCTTCCGACATCGCCGGGCCTTCCACGGCTCGTGGGTGATGCTTCTCGCCAGCGTCGTTCTGCTCCTGGCCGGGCTGATCATCACCCCCGGCGGTGTGGCACGCGCCGCAGCGCCGATGCCGCCATGTGCAGGACCATCTGCGGAGCAATCCAGCGCGGCGCCGGTGAATGGGACGCCTCCGTGCTGCTGCTGCGAGGGTGAATCGAAAACGGCGGCGGAAGAGGAGTCGTGCTGCGGCGGGGGCGAAGCGGCTGTTGCGTTCAACGCCGGAGATGCTTCGATTCAGCCTGATTCTTGCTGCACACCGGCGGATGTCTGCTCGACGTGTCCCTGTGCGACGCGGGCGCCCGATTCCGTGCCCCCCGCCCCCGGCGTTCCGGGCGTCCAGCATGCACGCCCGGTGGCGTTCGCCATCACCCGCCTGCCCGCGTGCATATCGATTTCACTCCTCTGTACTTCAACCGCGCGACGGCTGGACCTTGCCCCCGGTCAACCGGCGGTGATCGCCGTGCTCGCCCCGGCAAGCGACAGGCTCTGCTGCTGGCAGGTCTAGCAGAAGCTTTGTGCAGGTCCGCGCGCTGATCGCGTGCCTGCACACCGCTCTTGTGTCGCTGTGCCCTTTCACAAACATTCTGATCGCACACGCAGGTGGTCCATACCTCCGCGGATGCCGTTCTCTTGCCCCGTGCTTCCATGCGAAGTCCGGCGGAGGGAAGCCCGTGGTTGCGTGTGCACATTCAAGGAAAGAACTGTCATGCAGACTGATTCACTTCGTCGTCGCCTGGCTCTCCGCTCGGGGCTGGCTTCTTCGCTCCCGGCCCTCTTGCTGGCCCTCACGCTGGCCTTTTCACTCGCCTTCGTGCTCCCCGGCTGTGCATCCCCGGGCGGTCACAGCGATCCGTCGGAAGAGAATGCGGTGGTGCACGCCGCCACCGCTGATCAGATCGCGGCCACGCACAGCACCAAGCCCATCACCTCAAACTCGGCGGTGCTGTACGTCAACGGCCTGGGGTGCCCGCTCTGCGCGACCAACATCGACAAGCAGCTCCTGCGCGTCGATGGCGTCTCCGCAGCGCAGGTGAACCTGGGAGCGGGGACGGTGACGATCGCGCTGACGGGTGCGAAGCGTCCGTCTGCACACGACCTGTCGGAGAGCGTGCTGGACGCGGGCTTCACACTGGTTCGGATCGAGTATCAGTAACGACTTGTTTCCATCCGCACATGTGAACATGAACGCCGGTCCGCGCTTCTGAGCGCGGGCCGGCGGTTTGGCCTCGTCTGCACACGGGCGCGCGTGCGAGATGCGCGCCGTCATGGAAGGAACCGATCATGCGAATCACTTGCACAGGACCTGGATCACATCTTGGGCGCGGCGGCGGTCGGGCGATGGGCCCGCTCGCTCTTGGCGCCCTGGGCGTCGCGGCCTCGATCGCCCATGGACAGGAAGCGATGTACACCGAGGCGGCGACCATGCCTTCGCCGGGGACCTACGTACTTCGCGAGCAGTTGACGTTCTTCAAGTACGGCCTGCACCCGCACCGCGGCACCGAGAGCACCGAGGAGACGACGTGGGAGAACTCGCTGACGGCGGGGATTGCGCGGGGGTGGGCGGTGCGGCTGACCGCGCCGGTGACGTGGCGTCGGGATGCGCCGGGGTCCGGCTTTCCGGGGGGTGAGGACACGCGCGACCAGGGCGTCGAGAACCTCGACATCCAGTTCAAGTGGCGGTTCTACCAGAGCGACACGGGGGGCATCGACACGCTGCGCGCAGCGCTGCTCTTTGGCGCCTCGGTCCCGAGCGGGGATGACCACGACTTCTCCGAGTCGACGGTCAACCCGATGATCGGCGCGGTCCTCACCAACGTGTGGGGACGGCACGGCTTCAACCAGGATCTGATGTACCACTTCAACACGGGTGGCGACATGGCGGGCAACTTCGGCGGTGATGGGCCCGACGATGCGGTGCGGTTCAACTCGGCGTATCTCTACCGGATCGCCCCCTCACGCTACACCGAGGACACGACGGGCGCGTGGTACGTGACGGCGGAGATCAACGGGCTGTACGAGACCGGGGGCGATACCGAGCTCCGCTTCTCGCCGGGCGTGATGTTCGAAGGCCGGGAATTCGGCTTTGAGATCATGGGCCAGCTTCCCTTGTGGCATGATCTCAAGGACCGCGGGGAGCTCGACCTTGCGATCGGCGTGGGGGTTCGTTTCCTGTTCTAGAAGGCCGGGATATGACGCCCGGAAGACGCGGATCCTGCGCGGGATGCATCATGAAAAAGCCGCCGCGCCCGAACGGCATCAAAGAAGCAACCCCCGCGCGGGCGGGGGTTGTCGGCGTTCATTCGACCTGCCCGGCAGTTCCTTACTTGTTCACTTCCGCGCCGTCGGCGATCGTCGCGGTGTGGAGCTGCGCGACCTTGGTCCAGTTCACGACGTTCCACCAGGCCGTGACATAGTCCGCGCGCTTGTTGCGGTACTTGAGGTAGTAGGCGTGCTCCCACACGTCCAGGCCCAGGATGGGGGTGCCCGTCGCGCCCTCGCCCGCGTACCCGGCGGGCATGAGGGGGCAATCCTGGTTGGCGGTCGAGACGATGGCGAGCTTGCCGTCGCGCGAGACAAGCCACGCCCACCCCGAGCCGAAGCGCTTGGCCGCGGCGTCGGCGAACTGCTCCTTGAACCCGCCCTTGCCGTCGAAGCTGCCGAAGGTCGCGTTGATCTCGTCGGCGAGCGCTCCGGTGGGTGAGCCGCCGCCGCCCTTGTTCGATGGCGCCATCATCAACCAGAACATCGAGTGGTTGACGTGCCCGCCAAGGTTGTTCCGGACCGCCGTGCGCTTGTCGGCGGGGATCTCGTCGAGCGAGGCGATGATGCGTTCGCTGGTCTGCTCAAGGAATGGTGTGCCGGCGAGCGCCTTGTTGGCGTTGTCGACGTACGCCTTGTGGTGGCGGGAGTGGTGGATCTCCATCGTTTCGGCGTCGATGTGCGGTTCGAGCTCGTTATATCCGTAGGGAAGCTTGGGGAGCTCGAACTCACCCTTGAACGGGAGCGAGAGGCCGGCCTCGCGCCAGATCGACATCGGGGTCCGGCCCGAGGCAAGTCGGGGGCCCACGATGAGTGCGGTGGCGGCGGCGGTGAGTGCCTGGCGGCGGGAGAACTGCGTATTCATGCGAGACTCGCTCCTTCGTTCGGTCAAACCCCGGGGCAGCCGTGCCCGCGGGTCACACGATGCTAGGGTCGATGGACGGGGATGTGGGCACGCGCCACCTGGGCACCCTTGCCTGGCGTCCCCGCAATGGGACACCTCTCGGGGCGCTTCTCCCCGGGCATCTGGACACCGTAGATGAAACGCAGACAAACTTGCAGGACGCGGGATCGAACGCCGTTCACAGTTTGAGGGTGATCGAGAGCGGGCTTGTCGCGACCATCTTCTGGAACGCGGACCGAAGCTGGGGCGTGACCTCCTTCAACGCGGGCAGGCCCGTGTCGGAGCGGAGAATCCTCCCTCCGGTGCGGGACTTGAGATCCTGGTACAGGGCGGGGTACGGCATCTTCCACCCGCCGTGCGGCTGGCGGCGGGCGAATGCTTCGTCCACCGGGATCATCGCGATCAGGTCGGGGGAGGTCATGCGGTCGAGCCCCTTGAGCCTGAGCGTGGCGTTATGACTGCCGTGGTGGCCGACCTTGTACAGCACCGTGCGACGGAGCAGGTCCTCGGCGTTGACCTGCGGAAACTTCTCGAACTTCACCGAATCCCATGAGTTCCAGTTTCCGAACTGTGCATCGCCCGGGAACAGCAGAACCCGTCCCGACCCCACCAGTTCGATCGCGAGCACCAGGCTCGTGTTGTTGGTGAACTTATCCATGCGCAGCGCAAGCTGCGTGATCGAACTGGTCCAGTCGCTGTCGATTCGGCGCCAGCGGTGCGGGCCCGCGCGCTCGCCGTAGCTGCGGCGGAAATACTCATCGTGCGGCGTCAGTTCGTCGAGGCTCGACCCCGAACCCCGGCGGAATGGAAGGCCCGGATCACTCACCTGCGAGCCCCCGGCGCGGCCGCGAGCGGCGAAGATCGAGCCGGCCGCGCCCGCCGCGAGGTCCTCCTCAAGACCCAGTGCCGCATCCATGTGCAGATAGCTCTCCCCCGCGCGGCGGGCGCGAGCGCCGCCGTCGGCCTTGCGCAGCTCATCCTCGCTTCGAGGAGGCCCCAGGACGTAGATCCGGATCCCGGGGATGTCCTCGATTACGCGCCCGGGGCGGGCGCAGATGAACTCACACTCCGGTGATTCTTCCGCACGGGTCTTGAGCCAGGTCATTGCGTCCGAGGGGCTGTTGGCGACGCCCAGGCCCCCGGCCGCGCTGAGGACACGCGTCGGCCGCGGTTCAAGGTCGTTGATGGGAAGGAGTGAATCGGGCAATTCGGCCAGGGGGACCCGGGCCTCGCGGGCTGCGCGGATCACGTCGCGGAGATTCATGCGCAGCGCGGCGACCTTCTGACGTATCTCGCCCGCCACCGCGTCCGCCGGATCCTCCGTCCAAGCCATCAGCAGGCGCTTGAAGGGGAGCTTTTCGAACTGCGCGCGGCACTGCGAAAAGCCCGAGACGTGGTCCCAGTGCTCGTGCGTCACGACAAGCAGATCAAGCGAGCCGGTGAGACGCTTGATCTCGCCGACGCACTCTTCGAGCCGGCGGCGGCGCTCCGGCGTTGCTTCCCACATCCCGCAGTCGATCAGGATGTGCTTTGGCTGCGTGTCGCCGACGGTGATCAGGAAGCAGTCGCCAAGCCCCTGGCGGAACATTCGGACGGTGACCGGGGGATCCAGCTTCTTGCGGGCCATGGATATCTCCGTGAAGCGGGGGTTTCAGCAGCGGTGGAGGATGGCGAACGTCTCGTTGGATCTGCCGTAGAGCGCGGCGGCCGCGGAGCCCTGTGCGAGGTATTCCCGCTGGTTCTGCAGGCGACGTTCGCTCATGACGTACTTGCCCACGCAGTAGCGGATGCGACGTGCACGCATGTCGATATTGAGTGTGCATCCGCCCTGGACCAGGAAGTCGTACCTTCGGCGCGCGGACCCCGGCTGCGCATCGACGGCCTCTTGTATCTCGGGATCGTGATACCCGGCCCTGCGCTGCGTCAATTCGAGAACATGGTCGGTAACCTCAACCCCCCCGGGGCCCACGCGGCGGGCCAGGCGAAGCCGGTTGACCTGAAGGTTGGGCAACCCGTTGTCGGTCCGCTCGATGGAGCCGGGGACACCGCGCCCGACGCAGATTCCCAACTGCCACTGGAGCTCTTGATCGTCGGAACTGATGTTCCGCAGCAGGTGATCGCGGATGATGGTGCACGCACGGTCCATCTTCTGGTAGGCGATCCCGCGCGGCGTCGAGAGTGAGCCGTCCTGATCGACGGCCCTCCCGGATTTTCCCTTGCTCCGGTCGCCGGCGCGTTCGAGAAGCTCGGCCCGCTCGATAGCGCCGATGATCTGTTCTTCCAGCTTGGCGGGGAAGAGCGGGGGCTCCCACAGCAGGGCTTCCTCGGACATGGAGTTGACGCCGGTGGGGTAGATGCCGTGGCGGCGGAATCCCTCGATCACCGCGACGCGGTAGCTCTTGTCATCGTCGGGAACCAGGTCGCGGTCGGCGGTGATCAGCGCACGCAGGTAGTCGCCGAAGGTGATGTCGACGGGGGGGCAGTAGTCAAGAGCGCGGATGCACATGTTCAGGAGGTGCTTGGCGCTCGTGCAGGCTTCGCGTGTCAGCCGCTCGACAAGGTCGGGGTGCAGATCACCCTGGGGGAGGACGCCCGTGCCGTTGGTGGCGATCCGGATCAGGTCACGCGTCCGGTTGCGGTAGATGCCAAGGAAGGCGTCGAACACCGCGGCGACCAGGAGCGATCCCCGAGCGTGCGGCTCGAACGTCACGGCGATCCGCGTCGGGTCGGGCTGGCGTCGGCGCCAGACGCCGTCCTTCACCTCGCCGATGGCGTCACGCAGTGAAGCCCGGGCGCCCAGCGCCGCTCCGACCTGCTGGGCGAGCGCCCCGAGCATGTTCTCGCCCTCAAGCTGGCCCCGCGCACGCGCCAATTCGCCGCGGACGATCTCGGTCATGCTGAAGCGGGAGAAGAGCGCCACGATGTCGGCGAAGGCCTCGTGAAAGGCGAGCACATCGGGGTTGCTGGGCCTGGTGAAGTAGGGGTGTATCCCGTCGAGGAGTGCGTGCGTGACCTCGTGTGCAATGATGTCGTGCGAGAGGCACGTGAAGATCGTCGTGCCGGGCATCACCAGCCCCGAGCCATCGTCGACGGCCTTGAAATACCCAAAGAGCAGCGCCTTCTTCTCCGGGCTGTAATAGGCGTTGGCCTCGCGCATCGCGTGGGGGTAGATCCGCAGGCGGTGAACGTACTGCGGCGGCGGGCGCTTTTTGGACTTCTGGCCACCCGCGCCGGCTTTGACGGGTTCTTGGGTGTCTGGCCCTGCCTCGGGCCAGTGAGGGTCCCACATCGCGCTGCGGCCCAGCGCGCGCTCAAAGTGCGTGATGGTGTTCATCGCGACCGCGTAGACCATCTGCTGGTGAAATTGCGGCTGGATCTCCGACGGAGCAAGACCGTCGGTCGCGAGCAGGGCCGGGTCGTCGAGGTTCACGTGCGGATACACGCGGTCGCTCGCCGGGTCGATGTCGATGATCTCGAGATAGTCCCCGCGCGGGCCCTTGACGTCCCCGTACCCAAGCGGCTCCCAGGGGACGCTCAGCGTCACGTGGTTCAGTCGCCAGCTTTCGAGCTGGATGCTCAGCCCCGGATCGAAGGCGTAGACACGCAGACGCCGGCGTGTCGGTGTCTGTGCCGCCGGGGCGTGCCCCGTCAACAACTCCCGAGTCGTAAAGCTGCGGGCTCGTGCCATGATGAGATGGTCCCCCTGAGAAGCGACGTCTGTGCAGGCCGCGTCGAACCAGTTTATAGCATCCGCACACGGCCCCCGCAAGGGAGTCTTCCCCGGGCGTCGATCCTCCACCGGGGCGTCCCCGGCCGGGGCACATACCATCCGCCCGCCATGCCCCAGACAGACACCACGCTCGAGTGGCTCAAGGTCATTCTTCAGTTCATCACGATCACGATCTTTGCGTGCGGCCTCGGCTACACGGGGCTCCAGTTCCGCCACTGGCGACGTGCCGCCTATGTCGCGAATTTCACCAAGCTCGTCGAGCTGCAGATGCAGCTCCGCAAGATGCGGGTTGATGACCCGAGCCTCGCCAAGATCTTCAAGCACGACGTGGTGGATCTCCAGACTGACCAGGAGATCCGCGAACACTTCATGAACCTGATGCAGCTCTCGGTCTTTGAGATCGTCTGGTTCAGCCACCGGATGAAGCAGCTCCCCGATGACTATTACCAGAGCTGGGTCGACCGGATGAAGATCCTGGAGCAGGAGGAGTCGTTCCAGAAGATGATCGACGACCGGAAGATGAAGATCCTCCACGACGACTTCCAGACGTACATCCGCGAGATGACGGCCAGGGAAGTGGCGAAGATGAAGAAGAGCGCGCCGAAGTAGGGTCGCGCACTTCTTGCGGTCACACCGGCCAGCATTCGCTCCTGCAGCGCTTGGGCGTCGTGAACTGGAGGAGGCTCATGAGGATGAAGATCGCGCGAACGCCCATGCTGGGCCTCCCGGTCTCCATCACGCTCTTGAGCGTCGACATGATCAGCTTCGAGCCGCCGGTCATCTGCTTGTCCATCGTGGAGCCCGCGACCAGGTTCTCGATCTTCATGATGAACTCCGTTCCACCCTCGACGGGGTTGAGCTCGTAGATCACCTTGCACGGCGGCTCATCAAGACGCGTGAACTGGAACGTGTGTGCGAACCTCCGCGGCGGCACGACTTCAAGTATCTCGCCGACAACGCCGGTAAAGGCGCCGTCGGGTGATCGCATCGCGATCCTGGAGCCGGGTTCGAGCGACCTGCGGTCCATCCTGGAGTTGAAGAAGCACTTGATCGGGGCGTCCCCGCGTGTGATCTCGTTCCACACCGCGTGGATGTCGGCCCGGATCGTGGTCTTGAAGAGCTTCTGGATGGTCTCAGGCATGGCTCACTCCCTTGGCACGAGTTTCCAGCCGAGCGGCCATGTCCATCATGCGTGCCGCCCAGAACTGCGAGTATTGATCGGTCCAGCGGTCGTAGATGCGCTGGATCGGAACGGCGTTGAAGTACAGCTTGCGCACCCGGCCCTGCTTCTCTGAATGGAGCAGCCCGGAGCGCTCCAGGATCCTGATGTGCTTGAGCACGCCGACGCTCGACATCTCAAAGTGCGTCCCCACCGCCGCGATCGTCATCCCCGGCGATTGCTGCACAAGGTCCAGCATCCTCCGCCGGTCGCGGTTGGCGAGCGCTTCAAAGACGTGATCGGAATCGTCGGCCAACATTGATAACTAAAAGGTTATCGATTGATGTTGGACGTGTCAACCACCGTGTGCACATTTGTCCCCCGCGCGGGTTACAGGCGGGGTGGATCGGCGGGGTCGAGTTCGTACGAGTCGCGGTACCGCGGCGAGGCGGGCGCTTCTGTGGCAAACTGCTGGAAGTAAGCGCCAAAGTGCGTGTTGATCCGCCGGGAGAGATCGACAACGTCGACGCACAGGCTCTTGCGGATCAGCACGTCCGACCATGGCGACATCGTGTCAACGCGGAGGTGGACGAACGCGCTGGCATCCTGCGATTCGTAAAAATCGCGGTATCGATAGACGTCATACTCGGGGTTGGAGGGGTCCAGTCCCAGCGGCTCGGCATCGTGGATGAGCATGATGTCAGCACACGGGGCGAACATGAACATCGAGAGTGTGCGGGTCGATGCGTACTGATCGATCAGCACAAGGTCGAATTCTTCTGACTGATCGAGAATCTCGCGGTAGTGCGAGGCGGCCTGGCGCAGCGTGGAAGCGCTGATCTGCGATGGCGGCGTCCCGTAGAACACCTCCGCCGACGCGCTGTCGTCGGTGAAGAGGCGGCGGCAGCGCGGAAAGTACCCCGCGCGAGCCGGTATTCGAGCGGCGAGCTGATCAAACCAGGCCTGGTTGTTCTCAAGGCTGATGAGCGAGGGAACGCGCGAGAGCAGGAATGGCGTGCTGCTCTCTCCCATGCCCAGTTCGACCGCCGTGCGGATCGTGCAGACTTCCATGAGTGCCTGGAGCACCGGTCGGTGCGAACCCCAGCCGAAGGTCGTGTTCTTGGGTTTGATCGTCGCGCCGGTCTTTGCCGGGGCCCGTCCGCGGCGATCCTCGGGCCTGCATAGCGTGGCGATCAGGCTCTCGGACGCGGGCGCGGGGATGGTCTGATCCCTGGTCATGCCAGATTTATCGGTCGTTTGCGGGCGTGTCGTGAGTGCTGTGGCCGGAGTAGAACAGGCCCCTACAATGAACCGCGATGTCAGCCTTCTATCAACTCGACTTTGAAAAGCCCCTTTCCGAGCTTGAACAGCGTCTCAAGGACGCGGAAAACAGGCTGAAACAGGAATTCCCCCAGCTCTTTGTCGAGCCGATCCCCGGTGAGGTGGGCTCGGTGACGACGATCGACCCCGCGGCGGAGCGCCTCCAGTCGCAGATCGCCGAGATGCGGGGCCAGTATCACAAGCAGCTCACCGAGATCTACGGCAAGCTGACGCCGTGGCAGACGGTCCGGGTCGCACGGCACCCTGCACGTCCGCAGACGCGGGATTACATCTCGATGATCTGCCGCGACTTTGCGGAGATGCACGGCGACCGCCGCTACGGAGAGGATCCCGCGATCGTCACGGGCTTTGCACGCATCGGCCCGTTCAAGGTGATGGTGGTGGGGCACCAGAAGGGGAAGGAAACCAGCGAGAAGATCGCCTGCCACTTCGGGTGTGCACACCCCGAGGGATACCGCAAGGCCCTCGCCAAGATGGAGATGGCCGCCAAGTTCGGTGTGCCCATCGTGACGCTGGTTGATACGCCCGGGGCGTATCCGGGTCTTGGGGCCGAGCAGCGCGGCCAGGCCGAGGCCATCGCCGTGAACATGCGAGAGATGTCGCGGCTTCCCGTTCCGATTGTCAGCATCGTGATCGGTGAGGGCGGGTCGGGCGGGGCGCTGGGCATC
>DATGXW010000212.1:0-5595 GCA_035298585.1 Phycisphaerales bacterium | reverse complement strand
CGGTCGTACGTCGATGTGCACGAGGATGGGACGCGGTCGATCTACTGGCGGGTGCGGTTGATCGACTTTGACATGAATACCGGGGATGTGCGTGCACACCGGGCGCGGGCGGAATTCCGGCTGGAGTGAAGCTCCGCGGTCGAGGGTGGTGCGCGGGGCGAAGACGCCGTGTGCGAGCGAGCCGCGGCAAGCCTCCTCGGTTGACAGCCCGGGTCACCGATCGCGTCCCCGGACACCGTCGATGGTGACCATGCCGGGCGCGGGGTAGGTGAGCATCGCGTTGCCGTGCCATGGACCGGTGCCGTGGGGGTAGCCCCTGATGACTTCCACCGGATCAAGAAGTTCCGCACTGGCGTCGATGAACCCCATGATTGTGACTTTGCGCTTGTTTTCCGGATCACGAAACTTGTCTTTGAACCAATGAAAGCCGTCGAGAATGACGGCCTTGGAGGATGGAAAAACGACCTCCGCATGCCTGGTTGAACGCCACTGCTCGGGGCCGATCCTTGTTTCCATCTTCCAAAAAGCTGGATCCGCCAGGAAGCTTGCGGAATACCAGAAGGAAGTGGGACCGAAGCCGTACCGCGGTTGTTCTTGAGGTGCGTAATAGACCGTGGATGTCGGGAGCGAGCCAAAGGAGCGCTCGCCCAGCGCGATGTGCCAGGTGTAGTAGGTTCCAAAGTACTCAATCTGCATGCCGACGCCGTCGTGATAGACGACCGAATAGGTTGCCTTCGGATCGGTGAAATACGGCATGGAGTCGCGAAAATCCAACGTGTAGGCGGCAAAGCCCTTGGCGAATGCACCTGAAGTCTGAATCGAACGGGAGTGGCCTGCGACATCCCTGAACTTGGTGAGCGACGGGACGCAGAGTGCGATGAGGATCGTGATCAGCGAGATGGAAAGCAGCGTTTCAACGAGCGTGAATCCGTGCTCGGCCATGATGGCACCGTGTTCCTCCTTGCCTGCGTCAGGAGGTTGAGAATCATCTCGCCCGGTACGGGTTGAAGCGTGCAACGGCAGCGCGAGGAGACCCGCCGTCCGCGCAGCGATTTGTCTCAGGCAACGGCCGTCGCTGCCGAACGGATCTCTTGTCGGCGCCTGGCCGGTCGGGATTGCGTTCGCAACCAAGAGGTGGAGTGTACTTCGAGAATCGAAGTTCATGCAGCACCGCGTGCGAACGATAATCGTCGACCCATTCGCAAGACGACAAGCGCGACCGCGATCACCGCCGCAACAACCCACGCCCACCTCGAATTCCACCACGAACCCGTCATGTCATCGGGTAAACGCTCTGACAGCGCGGGTGAGCCGGGATACGTGATCCTGCCAACGTCTGGCCTGTGATCCCAAACGCTGGTATAGGTGGCAGGCCCGCGGATCGCGTCGGGCGCACCCACTTGAGGGGTTCTCGTGACCTGCTCGAACTCATCCGCCGGTAGTGGCCGGATCTCCTGGAGGACGATCACGCGCTCAACGCGATTATCCGATCTGCGTACTTCGATCTGGCTTGCAAGTGGTCTTGCGATCTGATCATTCCATTTCCAGCCAGAAAACGTCTCCGTCTGCCCAACGTACTCCTCGATCGGGTTGCGGGTGATACGCCGAGTGCCGGTGAGGAAATGCGTTTGACCCTCGCGCACCATCCAGGATCCCGTAAACTCCACTTCGCGCTCGTCGGTTCCGATCCGGACGGTCCATTGTCCATCACCCAGACCTATCGAGACGATGCCTGCATCAGCCCAAAGCCAGATTCCACCGTTGAGCACGCAGTGGAGCGTTCGGGCATACTCCACTTCCAATCGGCTGTAATCAGAGTTCTCCGGAAAGCCCGATCGCGGATCCACGATGCGAAGCTGGGTGGGAATCAGACGCCATGCCCGGTCAGAGCGGAGGCATGTATCCACGTACCGAAGGTTGTCATTTTCCCACGTGTTCGTTTCGCAGATGCGCCAATTGCCTGACGAACAAAAGAAGGCCTGGCATTGAACGATCGTGCCGCCGTCACGTTGGCGGTATTCCTCTGCCTGCACGTCCGCGTGGGAGGGGTGGTCGGGAAACCTGGCGATCTGTGCACGCATTTCATTCAATGCGGCGGCACTCATCTGCGGCGGAGTTTTGCGTGTGAACGTGAGAACGGTGTTCTCAAAGGCCGAAAACGGGTTGAGTTCGCGCTGCGAACGGAGCCATGCCTCAAGCTTTTCGCGAGAGTCCGCGATGGCGCTGTCGCAAACCAGCGTCAGCGAGATGATGATGCAGCAGAGCCCCCGGACCACGTGTGCAGCGTACATGCGTGGGGGGGGACGCGTCAATGCACACACGGCGTATAAAACCTCGTGCCTGCACGAGGCTTTCGCACGTTGGAGCGCCGAATGCAGCGTTCTCAGCCTCAGGATCAGTGGTGATCGTGGCCCTGGCCCCGGGGCGATTCATCGATCCGCTTGAGTGCGTCCGCGGGCGTGAGCCACTCGTGGAGCTTCTCATCCACGAGCATGACGGGGGCGGAATCGCACGAGCCCAGGCACTCGACCTCGACGAGCGTCCACTGGCCATCCTCGGTGGTTTCGCCCACGTCGATGCCCAGCTTCTGCTTGATGGCTTCGGTGACTTCGGGCTGGCCGCAGAACTCGCAGGCGATCGAGCGGCAGACCGCGATCAGGTGCTTGCCCTTGGGCTTGAGCCAGTATTCCTCGTAAAAGCTGGCCGTGTCCATGACCTCGGATGGGTTGAGGCTCAGGAACTCGGCGATCTCGAGCATCGCCTGCGGGGGGAGCCAGCCGTGCTCGTGCTGGACCGTGTGCAGCGTGGGAAGCAGGGCCCCCAGGCTGGTCTCGTAGCGGGGAAGGATCTCGGCCCGGAGCCGCGCCTTCACGGCGTCGGTGAGGTAGGGGGCCGATGTGCGGTCGACCTTGGTGCCGGCGGAGTTCTTCGTGATCCAGGCCATGGACGGCGGGTTCCTTCTAGAGCGGCGTCAATGCACGGTCAGAGCCGGCCCCCCGAACCTCAGCGTGGGTCGCCGGTGTTCGTGCGGGGCGGATCCTGCGGGTTGTTGCGGTCCGGGCCCGTGGGCGTCTGTGCACGCGGGGCCGGATCGCCAGAACCGGCATCGACCCGCTCCGATTCCCTCGCGGGAGCCGGAAGCGGATAAAGACCGGGGCTGAAGAGTATTCCCGAAAGGTCGTCCTGGTCGGAGTGTGCATCCTTTGCATCCACCGCGCCCAGGGTGCGGAGGATGGTCCGGGCCGGGGTGGGGGGGTGTGCACTGAATTCCAGGAATGTCAGTGGCTTGAGGGCCGGCTCGGGAGGCGCGGGCGGGATCTCGCGGTCGGGAACGTACCTGGGCCGCTTGGCCGGCTTGGCGGGGGTGGGTTGCGCGGGATCACGCCCGGCAGGGTCGGGAGCGGCGCGATCTGGTGCGGACTTGAGGTTTGCCTTGGGGTTTGGTTTGACGGTGGGATGGGCGGGCGTGGTTGCCGGCGGCGACGGATCCGGCTCTTGGATCTCGGGCATGGCACGCTGGATGCTGCCGCGGGTGAGTGCGGGGGCTTCTTCTACGACAAGGCAGTTGGTCGGGGGCTTCTTCTCTCCGCCCCAGTGGACGCACTCGAGCGGTGTGCCGCCGGGCGCCAGGAGGAGCGCGTAGTCGCTCTTATTGGCAAAGGATGCGCGGGAAGAGGGAGTCTTGGCGTTGAAGACCAGGGCGTTGTGGAACTTGGGATGGCCTTCGGTCGGCGCGAGCTTGGCATCGCCCACCGGGCCCGTGAGCTTGGCGTCCGAACCGTTGAAGACGACCACCACCTGCCCGGGCTCGAGGATGACGGCCGGGAACGTGAAGCGGAAGCGGGCCTTCCCCTCGCCGCTGTCGGTGATGGTGTAGCCGCGGAGGTTGATGGGCCGGTTGTGCGGGTTGACGAGTTCGACAAACTCATCCCCGGCCGAGTCGCGCTTGCCGTCGCGGTTGGCGTCGCCCTCGGATGTGGGGACGGCGTAGAGAACTTCGGTGATCACCGGATGCGGGTACTGCAGCGGTGGAACGGTGGGTTCCATGAACCAGAACATGCATCAATCTCCCCGGACGTGGTGCGTGGTTCAGGCGGTGCGTTGTTTCCTGGTCGGTGGTGTGCCCGGTTGCTGGGCGGCGGACTGGTCGTGGACATCGAGCGGGTAGAGGTGTGCGAGCTGGCGTTCAACAGCACTGACGACGGCCTCTCGTTCAGAGGCGTGGACGAGCATGAGCGCGGCGACCCAGCGGCGGACGAGTTCGGGCCCCAGCGGCTGCATAAGCCCGATCAGCAGCTGGATGTGATCGTTTGGAATCAGTGTGCGGGGGGCGGACTGCTCGGATGCAAGTTCCGGAAGTCGGGGCGGGAGATGAGATGATCGCGAAGCACGATGCGGGCGTTTGGGTTTCACGTGCCACCCCCCGGTGAGCGCGGTTCGGTGCGGTTCGCCGTGCCGAACTGGCGAGTCTCCCGCGGGATGGTGGGGCGAGGGGCTTGATGCACATCGACGACGACGGTGTGCGGCGCAAGCGTCTGACCCACCGGCGGGGATGATAACAAGTCGGTAGAAGTTCGGGAAGTCGATTTGGGTTCGATATGAGATTCAGGAGGCTGCTGGGCCCGGACGCGGGTTTCGAGCGTCTGGACATAGGTTTCGACACGCTCGACCCGGTCGATGAGCCGGGCGATGGTGTTGGACATCGCCTGGAGAAGCTCCGAGGTATCTGCACTTGCCAGTGCGTGTGCCTTGAGGTCCTGGACCTTCATGGGGCCGCGGCCGGTGAGGAGCCACTCGCTGCTGAGTTCAAGGGCGGTGGCGAGCTGTGCAATGAAATCAACACCGGGAGACTGTCCGTGGAGATATCGGCGGACGGTCTCTGGATGCGTGTGCGTGAGCTCCCCGATGTGCCGGTACGAGCGGGTGCCGACGGCGGCGAGGAGTCGCTGGTGGAGCGATTCGGCGGGCTCGGCGGGAGGTGTGGCGTGACCCATGGTCGCACGCTCCGGAGTTGTGCGAATGGAGTGATGGAAGGAGACGGGATGCCTCAAACTTGTGGATCGATGGCCGAAGATACACAGATGTGAGTGCGCAGACAAAACCCTCGTATAGGTACGAGGGTTTTGTAAAGAAGCGTCGGTTCTTCGGCGGCGGCGTGAAGTATTAATTGAGGCGCTTGGCGAGCGCGATTTCCTGCGTGCCGACCGAGATCTTGATCAGCAGGTGGACGCGGACATCGGATTCGATGAGCGGGCGGAGTGCGGCGGGGTCTTCGGAGAGGACGTGGCAGGTGGGGGGTGTGGAGGAGGATCTGAAGTGGGGGAGGGCGGCCTGGAGGAGGGGTTCATGTGCACGTGCCCAGGCGGCGGCGCGGTGGAGGGTGGTGAAGGTGTCTGCACATGAGATGAGGTGGAGGGCCCCGGCGGGGTCAAGGGCGAGTTGGATCGCGGGGGCGTAGGGGCAGACGAGCTTGATGGGATCGAGGCCGGGGATGAGCGAAGCGAGCGGGGCGGGGGAGGTGCACATCGCGCTGGTGGGATGCGCGGCGGCGTGTGCGTGCGGGGGCTTGGTTTCGACCGCCGCGGGCGCGGTGTC
>DATGXW010000211.1:0-6182 GCA_035298585.1 Phycisphaerales bacterium | reverse complement strand
CCCCCGCCGCCCCCCTTGCCCCCACCGTTCTTGCCCAGCCCGTCCTTCACCTTCGGGTCAGGCAGCACCAGCCGGTAGCTCGTCTTCCACACCGGCATCTCGTTCACATACGCGATGGCCACGTCGCGACCACCATCCCCGCGAAACCCGATGTCCACGACCTTCGTCCGGTCCGCGCGGTGCTCGGCCAGCGCCAGGAGCGCACGGTTCAACTCGTCGTTCAGTTCCTTGTCATCGAGCACGACGTTCGTCACCGATCGATAGCTGATCGAACGAATCCCCGTCGACGTCAGCAGGTTCACATACGGCACGTTCACCGGCTCGTGTGCATTCCCCTGCGCTTCCTGCCGATACTCGACGCCCAGGATCGTGCCCGACACCTGCCCCTCGGCCATCGTGATCGTCGCCTTGCTCCCGCGAAGCTGCCCCAGGATCTGTTCAACGCTCGGGTTCTTCGAGATATCCACGCCAAAGCTCGCAAGCCGCCGCGACAACGGCTCCTTCGAGCCATACCCGACGCTCGCCACCTCGCCGCCAAAGTCGAGCACCACCATCGACTTGAGAATGTCGTTGATCTGGTCTGTGCTGAACTTCAGGTGCACGGTCGAGTCGCCCTCGACGCGGCCCCGACGCTCGAACGATCCGACCCCCGAGCGATAGAGCGTGATCCGCTTGATCGGGAGCGTCGAATCCGCCGCCTCCCCGGAATTCCGCGCACGCTCGACGCCGCCCCGCCCCCCAGGGAGACTCGCGCCCTCCTCCACGCCGCCGTGCGCCCAGCCCGCCGCAAGCCCGGAAACGCACAGAATCGCCGTAATCAAGGCCCGATGCTTTGAAGTGCTCATGGTCAATGGTGTCCTGGATGGATGCAGAAGGCGGTTTCCCCGCCATTCTCGCGTGCCGTCGTTCTTGCTCGGTCTCAGGCAGGCCCCATGCCCGCCACAGACTCTAACGCGGCTCCACAGCGTTCGTTCCCGCCCCCGCCCGCCGCGTTACCTCCCCGTGACAATCCTCGTAGCATACCCCACGCACGTGCATCACCTCGACCTCTCCACCCTCCGCTGGACCCTCCACCTCGAATCCCCCGGCGACGACGCTCCCCCGGATCTTCGTCCTCGGCTCAAGGTGGGCATTCCCGCCACCATCCCCGGCTGCGTTCACGAAGCGCTGCTCACCGCGGGTCTCCTCCCCGATCCTCGATTCGGCATCCATGAACCCATGTCCACATGGGTCTCCCGCTCCGACTGGACCTACCGAACATCCTTTGATGCATCGCCCTTCCTTGAAGATGAATCCCTCACTTCGGGCGCCGTGGTCACCCTGCACTTTGACTCGCTCGACACCATCGCCGACATCACCCTCAACGGCGACCATGCCGCACACTCGCAGAGCGAGTTCATCCCCGCCCATGTCGACATCTCCCGCCGCATCCGGCCGGGCCTCAACACGCTCTCGATCACGCTGAGAAGCCCGCTCCGATACATCGAGGAGGAGGCCCGCAGGCTCGGCCCCCGCCCCGTCAACGGTGACTGGGCGCCATTCAACATGATCCGCAAGTGTGCCAGCAGCTTTGAATGGGACTGGGGACCGCGCCTTGCCTCATCGGGCATCAGCGCTGGCCATGTCACCATCCTGTTCGCTGCACACAAGGTCACGGACCCCGTGGCGCTCCCCGCCCCTCCCGTTGCAGCCCTTCGCGCAGATCCGATCACCGGCGAATTCTGCTTTATCGACCCGGATGGAACGCCCATCTTTGCGATGGGCGCCAACTGGATCCCCAATGGTCTCTTTCCCTCTGACCGCACACCACAGAAGGTGCGCCCGCTGCTTGAAGCAGCGCGTGACTGCGGCATGAACATGATCCGCGTCTGGGGCGGCGGCCGGTACGAGCCCGACTGGTTCTATGAACTCTGCGCTGAACTGGGCCTGATGGTCTGGCAGGACTTCATGTTCGCGTGTGCATGCTACCCCGAAGAAGAGCCCCTGCGCTCGCTCATCATCGATGAAGCCCGCGCGCAGACCACCCGGCTCGCGCGCCACCCCGCCATCGTCCTGTGGTGCGGGGGCAACGAGAACCACTGGGCCTATCAATCATGGGGCTTCAAGGAAAAGCTCGACAAACTCGACCAGCCCGGCAAGACCTGGGGCCGCACCTACTGGCAATCCCTTCTTCCCGCCATTGTCCGCGAACACGATCCCTCCCGCCCCTACTGGCCCGACAGCCCCTGGTCCTTCGAGGAATCCACCCACCCAAACGATGCATCGCGCGGCGATCGCCACTCGTGGGATGTTCCATTCTGGGATCACTGGTCCGGCGGCTACCAGAAGATCATCCCCCGCTTCTGCTCGGAGTTCGGCCAGCAATCACCCAGCAATCACGCCACGCTGAAGGAAGCCGGGCTCCTCCCCGCCGACGGAGAGTCTCTCGCGAGTTCCGACACCTCCTGGTCCTCTTCGCTCATGGGTCGCGCCCTCGCGCAGCGCCAGCGCGGGCCCGGCGGAAACCAGCGCTGGTACGACGAGCCGCTCGATGCGCTCTTTCACCGTCCCACCGACTTTGACCAGTGGCACTTTGCAGCTCAGCTCCTCCAGGCGCGTGCACTCCGCACCGCCATCGAGTGGCACCGCGCCTGCGCGCCGATCTGCCGCGGCTCGCTGCTCTGGCAGCTCAACGATGCGTGGCCCGGCCTGAGCTGGTCGATCATCGACTCGGCGGGCCGCCGCAAGCCCGCCTGCCACGCCGTCAAGGCTGCACACGCCCCCCGCATCGCCACCCTCCACGTCGTCGACGGCTCGTTGACGCTCTTTGCCGTCAACGACACCGACGAACCCTGGCGCGAGCACGCCTCGCTCCGGCTCATCTCCTTCACCGGCGACACCGTCCGTCGCTGGCCGTGCACGCTGGAGGTTCCACCCCGCTCAAGCCTCCGCGTCGGCAGGCTCGGAAAGCCCAAAGAACTCGCGACCGATCCCGCCCGCCAGCTCATCTCCTTCCGGTCCATGCACGCATCGGCGGAGTGGTTCTTCCTGCCCGACAAGCACCTCGAATACCCCCAGAACCCCATCCGCAAGCTGCGCATCACACCGATCGAAGGCGGCGTCCGACTGTACCTGCGTGCCGAATCACTCCTCCGCGATCTCATCATCCTCACCGATCGGCTCGATCCATGCGATCGCATCGGATGCGGGCACACGACGCTTCTTCCCACCGAGCGTTTCAGCATCACGCTCCGCGCCCCGTCGCTCATCCACGATCTCAAGGCTTCGGGCCTCGCGGAGGATCAGCCCCACACCTGGCCCTTCATCCGCTGCGCCAACACGCTCGGCGGCTCGTGAGAACGCCGCCCCCGGGAAGCCCCGGCATGCCTCCTTGCATCTTCAATCCACCGCCGGCGCTTCCTCCACCCGTTCGGCAAGGATCTTGTCGACCCGCGGCCCGTCCATGTCGACGACCTCAAACCGCCAACCCTGCCACTGGAACAGTTCGCCCGTGCGCGGGATCCTTCCCAGCACCGTCGTCACCATCCCCGCGATCGTCGTGTACTCCCCCGCTTCTTCCTCGGGCAGTTCATCGAGCCCCGTCACTTCCTTGATCTGATCGACGCCCACGCCCCCGTCGAGCAGCCACGAACCATCCGCTCGCTGGACGATCGAGGAATCGCGCGTGTACTCCGGCGTCGCCGCGTCGCCGATGAGCGCCTCAAGGACGTCGTTGAGCGTGATGACGCCCTCGACGCCCCCGTACTCATCAACGACAAACGCAAACCGCGTCCCCGCGGACCTGAACCGCTCGGGCAGCCGCAGCGCCGGCGTCGCCTCCGGTATGTACAAGGGCGGCCGCGCGATCGAACCCAGGTCGGGCGTGTCGCTCACGAGTAGGTGCCGCACGAGGTCCTTGACGTGGATCACGCCCACGACCTTCTGGAGCGAGCCGCTGCACACCGGAAAATGAGAGTGCACCGCCGTCGCCACCGCGACGCGGATCTGGTCCACCGTCGCCTCGGCGTCGAGCCATTCGATCTCGGTCCTGGGCACCATCAGGTTGCGGACCTGCCGGTCACCCAACCGCAGGACGCGCTCGACCAGTTCGTGCTCGGTCCTTTGAAGGACGCCCTCTTTCGCCGCCTGCTCGATGATCCCCCGCACTTCGTCCTCGGTCACCGCGTCGGTGCTCTCGGCGGGCCTGCCGAAGGGCCGGATCGCGATGTCGGTCGAAAGGCTCAGCACCCAGACGATCGGCGCCCCCGCGCGCGACAGCCATGTCATCGGCCGCGACACCAGCTTGGCGATCCGCTCGGGGTTCGAGAGCGCCACCCGCTTGGGAACAAGCTCCCCGATCACCAGCGAGAGGTACGTGATCCCCACCACCGTCAGCACCGACGCCGTCACGCGCGAATACTCCCGCAGGGGCTCGATGTATTCGAGCCACTCGCGCACGTCGTCCGAGAGCGCCGCCTCGCCGAATACCCCCGAGAGCACGCTCACCAGCGTGATCCCCACCTGCACCGTCGAGAGAAAGCGAGTCGGATCCTCCGCCAGCGCCAGCGCCGCCGCCGCCGATGTGCTGCCGTTCTCCGCGTCCTGCCGCAGGCGCACCTTCTTCGCCGAGACGATCGCGATCTCGGAAAGGGCGAGCAGCCCGTTGAGGATCACAAGCAGCAGCAGGATCGCAAAGGCCATGACTCGCTCCGCACCGCGACGAGAGCGGGGTTGATCACCCCATCGCCATCGTCATCAGGAACTCGGCGTTGGTCTTGACCTTCTTCAGCCGCGTCCGGATCAGCTCCATCGCCTCGACGACGTTCATGTCGCTGAGCACCTTGCGCAGGCGGTGGACCAGCTCCAGCTCCTTGGGGTCAAGCAGCAGCTCCTCGCGCCGCGTGCCCGACGCCGGGATGTCGATGCACGGGTAGATCCGCTTCTCCATCAGCTTGCGGTCAAGGTGCAGCTCGCTGTTGCCCGTGCCCTTGAACTCCTCGAAGATCACCTCGTCCATCTTCGAGCCCGTGTCGACCAGCGCCGTCCCGATGATCGTCAGCGAGCCGCCCTTCTCGATCGCGCGCGCAGCGCCGAAAAACTTCTTGGGCCTTTGCAGTGCGTTCGAATCAAGGCCGCCCGTCATGATCTTGCCCGAGTGCGGCATCTCCGCGTTGTACGCACGCGCCAGCCGCGTGATCGAGTCCAGCAGGATCACCACGTCCTGCCCGAACTCCACCATCCGCTTGGCCTTCTCGATCACGACCTCCGCCACCGCCACGTGCCGCCCCGTCACCTCGTCGAACGTGCTCGCCACGACCTCGACGCCCGCGCTCGTGTTGCGGCGGAAGTCCGTCACTTCCTCGGGCCGCTCGTCGACCAGCAGGACGATGATCTTCACCTCGGGGTAGTTCTTGGTGATCGCCTTGGTCATCTTCTGCAGCAGCACCGTCTTGCCGGTGCGCGGCGGCGCCACGATCAGCGCACGCTGGCCCTTGCCGATCGGCGCGACAAGGTCGATGATCCGGCACTCCACCTCGTCGGGCGTCGTCTCAAGGACGAAGCGCTCCTCGGGGTGCAGCGGCGTCAGGTCCTCAAAGTTCGTCAGGTCGTGGATCTTGCCGGGCGCGTACCCGTTCACCGTGTCCACCCGCAGGAGCGCAAAGTACTTCTCGCTCTCCTTGGGCGGACGCACCACGCCCCGCACCACCATCCCGCGCCGCAGCCCGAAACGCCGGACCTGCGACGGCGAGACATAGATGTCGTCCGGCCCGGGCAGGTAGCTCAGCTCCGGCGAACGCAGGAAGCCAAAGCCGTCCTGCATCACCTCGAGCGTCCCCTCCCCGAACATCAGGCCCTGCTTGGCCGCCCGGGCCTTGAGCACCCGGAAGATCAGGTCCTGCTTGGAGAGCTGGTGGAAGTCCGTCAGGCCTTCCTTCTCGGCGATCGGGTACAACTGCTCGAGCTTCATCTTCTGCAGGTCGCCGATCGAGATCGCGTCCTGCGCCACCTTGGGGTCGGCGGTCTTGGCGATCCGCTCAAGCTCCGCCGCCTCGCGCTCAAGCTCCTCATCGCTCGGCAGGCTGTGATCAAAGATCGGCCGGCTCATCCCCCCGCCCATCATGTGGCCGGGCATCCCGCCGCCCTTGCGCTTCTTGCGCTTGCGACGGAACCCGCGTTCACCCATCATCCCCCCCGGATATCCC
>DATGXW010000210.1:0-3858 GCA_035298585.1 Phycisphaerales bacterium | reverse complement strand
ACTTTCGAGTGCGGCAAGTCCGGGGAGGGGGATGACCGACCAGTCGGAATGGTCGTTGGTGACGACGACGCTGAGGTGTGCGACGCCGTCGGTGTACTCGATGCCGGCCTTGAGCCACGTCCGTTCATTCGCGCGGATCATGAGCCCGGCCTGGTCGTAGAGAACCTGGTAGTTGCCTCGGATGCGGACGGAGGCGGTCAAATCGCCGGCGTGGAGGAGATAGCCCAGGTGCCCGGTGTCGCGGATGAAGCCGTAGTGGGTCTTCCTCCAGAAGTCGGTCTGGGGGCGGGTGGTGAGACGGATGATGTCGCCGCTGGTGAAGAGTTCGGCGGGCGGGTTGTGCCAGTCCATGGGGAGATGATCCACCCAATCCCCGAACGGATCAACGAGGGGGATCAGAACTACTATCCGCACACACACGCATGCGCCGACGCCAACCACTCAAGCTATGGCTTTACATCTCCCTGGAACTCTGGCGGCTGGTCTTCCTGACCCTGGGCGTGCTGGTGGTGGTGCTGGCGTTCGCGGTGGCGATCAAGCCGCTGGCGGACGGGAAGATCGGTCCCGTCGAGGCGCTGCGTTTCATGGCGCTGGCGACGGTGCCGATGCTGCAGTATGCACTGCCGTTTGCGGCGGGGTTTGGCGCGACGCTGGCGTACCACCGGTTGAGCGCTGACAACGAGGTGATCGCTGCACACGCCAGCGGGGTGAGCCATCGATCGATCCTGGCACCGGCGTTGATCGCGGGGACGATCCTGGCGGGGGTGATGGTGCTGCTCTCGCAGCAAATGATCCCGGCGTTCCTCAAGTCGATGGAGCAGATGATCACGCAGGATGTGGCGAAGGTGCTGGTCAACTCGATCGAGCGTCGTCAGGCGGTGGCGTTCAACGACATCCGGCTCTTTGCCGACAGCGTGGTGCGGGTCCAGCCCCGGGAGGACAGCGGCGCATCGGACGAGTTCGTCCTGTACCGCGTGTGCGTGCTGCGGGTGGACGACAAGGGCTCCGTCCGCGAGGACTTCACGGCCTCCCAGGCGCACGTGTGGGTGATGAAGCCCGGGACGATGCCGACTTTGAGCAACGAGGGTGAGGACTCGATCGTGGTGATCGTGAAGATCGACGATCCGATCGGCAACCAGCCGGGGCGGCTCTTCTCGCGCGGCGAGAGCTACGTCCAGCCGCTGTTCCCGGGGAAATCGTTCAAGGATGATCCCAAGTTCCATACCTATTCGGATCTGCGGGCGCTGCGCGAGGAGCCCGACCGGATCGACTGGATCGACTCGCTGCGCTCGGAGCTGGCGGCCCGGCTCATCACCAAGCGGGTCTCGGAGGAGATGCAGCTCCAGCTCGCCAAGTCGTCCCGGCTGGTCATGCTGGATGGCCAGGGGCGGCGGATGACGATCAGCGCCTCGGGGATGACCTGGGACGGCAAGCGATGGGACCTCGAACCCCAGCGTTCGACCGACTCGATCGACATCGAGATCAAGCGCGAGGAGAAGGCGGCCCGGGACGCGACGCAGGCGGCGGTGACCCGGCTTTCCGCACCCGAGGCGTCGCTGACGCCCAGCTTCCGGATGAGTGCATCGCCGGCCGAGCGGTTGGTCTTTGAGCTCCTGGTGCGTGACGGCGTGGTACGGGGGCTTGATTCGGCGACCAATTCGCGCGAGGCGGCGGTGGCGTCGATCCCGGACCGCTCGTACCGCGACCTGACGTTCCCGGTCGGGGCGTTTGCGGACCTTGCGGACAAGCACAAGACGCCGCTCAAGCAGCTCGTGCACATGGTGGAGCAGCGGGTGGCGCTGACGGGGCCCGACCCGTTCCTGACCGACAAGAAGAACGAGCTGGTGAACAAGGTGGAGAAGCTTGACCGCGAGATCGTGAGCAAGCAGCACGAGCGGATGGCGATGGCGGCGGCGTGCCTGGTGATGGTCGTGACGGGGGCGATCACGGCGGTGCAGCTCAGCCAGAGCCTGCCCTTGACGGTGTACCTGTGGAGCTTCTTCCCCGCGCTTGCAGCGTTGATCACGATCTCGACGGGGCAGCAAGTGACGCACGACAAGGGGCTGTGGGGCCTGATCATCCTGTGGGGAGGCGTGGGGATGCTGGGCGTGTACGGGGCACTTGGGTATGCGCGGCTGGCGCGGCATTGAGAAGCGGTGAACCCGGTGATCGGTGGACCATCGATCGTGCATGAATCAGAGCAGCACTTCCATCACCTCGGGGTCCGGCGTCATTGACGGGAAGGATTCGCCGCGCGGCGGCGCTGAAGGCCGATGGCTCGGCCGGATCGTGCTGCTGATCCTGATCATCACGCTCGCACGCGTGCTGTACCTGGTGATCCTGTGCCCGTATGAACTGATCGAGGATGAGGCACACTACTGGGAGTGGAGCCGGAGGCTGGGGCTCTCGTATTACACCAAGGGGCCGGGCGTTGCGTGGTCGATCGCGGCGTCGACGATGCTCTTTGGCACGTCGGAGGCGGCGATACGCCTGCCCTCGGTGCTCACCGCGGCGATCTCGTCGCTGGCGATCGGAGGGCTTGCACGGGACGTCTTCAAGTCCGGGCGGGCGGGCTTCTACGCGGCAGCGCTCTTCCAGCTTGCGCCGGTCTTTCAGTTTGCCGGTCTGGTGATGACGATCGACAGCCCGTATGTCGCGTGCTGGGCGGTGGCGTGCCTGGCGGCGTGGCGGAGCCTGAACGCTCCGCCGGGTGAGCGGCGGCTGGCGTGGTGGCTGCTGCTGGGCGGCGCGCTGGGCGTGGGGTTCCTTTACAAGTACACGATCCTGCTCCTGCTGCCGGGGATACTGATCGGGTGGTGGCTGGCCCGGCGGACGCGCGGTGATCTTTCCCTGACGCGGATTGCTCCGATGGGCCTGCTGGGGGCGCTGGCGACATTCTGCATATGTGCGTCGCCGGTGGCGATCTGGAACGCCATGAACGGTTGGCCGACGATCCGGCATCTCCTGGGGCACCTGGGGGTCGCGGGAGGGGACGTCAAGCCCGCGCCCAGCACCGGAGGGTTTGCGTACAACCCGGGCTGGACGCTCGAACTGATCGCGGTGCAGTGCGTGATGATGGGCGCCCTGTGTGCACCGATCGCCGGCTCGCTGTACTGGCTGCGCCGGGGGGATGTGCCCACGGAGATCCGGCGCGGCGGACGATTCCTCATCGGGTGTGCACTTCCGATCTTCATCTTCTACATCGCCGTCACTTTTGCCGCGCGTGCGGAGGGGAACTGGCCGATCGCGGGCTTTGTCACGCTGATCGTGCTCGCGGGGGGATGGATCGACCGGGGCATCGGGGGCCAGATCCAGACCTCCTTTCACGATGGCCGCGGGAGCATGGAGCGCGGGCGCAGGACCTTCGCGGAGGATTCGTGGCGGATCTGCGTGGTGTCGGGGATCATCGTGGGCGTGCTGATGCTGCGGGTGGATCTCCTGGCAAGGTTGCCGTTGATCGGGCCGCTGGTGCCCGTCGGTCGGTTGATCGGAGGGAAGGAGCAGGCGCTGCACGTGGATGAACTGCGTGCTTCGCTGAAGGCACGGACCGGGCTTGAGCCTTTGATCCTGGTGCAGCACTACGGGCAGGCGGGTCGGATCGCGTACTACCTGCACGACCGTCCGGTGGTACTGTGCACCAGCAGCGCGATGGGCGGACGAACGACGCAGTACGACTATTGGCCCGATACCACGCTCAACCAAGAATCGCTGGCGGGTCGGCCGGGCATCCTGCTGGGCGGGGAACTCGCACAGTGGCAGCACTTCTTTGACGAGGTCGAGGGGATCGGGCAGATCCGCGGGGAGACCAAGAAGAACCGGCAGAGTTTCCTGGGGCTTGGATATCGTCCGGCGGGTGAT
>DATGXW010000209.1:0-6937 GCA_035298585.1 Phycisphaerales bacterium | reverse complement strand
CAGTGATGTGACTCCCAATGAGGCCGTTGCGTTCCTCGACCCCGGACGCCCCCGCACTGCCGAGCGAAGCGCTCGGCAGTGGCACCCGGCTCCCCTTCCTCCCCATACCCTTCCCCGTGATCCTTCTCATCGACAACTACGACTCCTTCACCTGGAACCTCGTCCAGCGCCTCGGCGAGCTCGACCGCTCCCTCGAACCCTCGCGCGATCTCGTCGTCGTTCGCAACGACAAAATCCGCCCCGAGGAAGTCGCCGCCCTCGACGCCGGCAAGGGCCCCAGCCACATCATCATCTCGCCCGGCCCCTGCACCCCCAAGGAAGCCGGCGTCAGCAGCGCCGTCATCAACGCCTACACCGGCCGCATCCCCATCCTCGGCGTCTGCCTCGGCCACCAGTGCATGGCCGACGCCAGCGGCATGACCGTCGCCCGTCACGTCATCCAGATGCACGGCAAGACCAGCCCCATCCACCACGACGGCCAGGGCATCTACGCCGGCATGAGCAACCCCTTCGTCGCCACCCGCTACCACTCGCTCGTCGTGCGGCCCGAGACCGTCCCACCGCCCCCCGCCCCAGGCCA
Source organism: Phycisphaerales bacterium (assembly GCA_035298585.1). Lineage (GTDB taxonomy): Bacteria > Planctomycetota > Phycisphaerae > Phycisphaerales > UBA1924 > JAEUJB01. The sequence goes on along the minus strand of DATGXW010000209.1, from coordinate 6,357 downwards.
CGACGGCTGGGTCGTCAGCGCGTGGACGTTCGAAGATGACGGCAATGGTGTGGGGGGCGGCCAGCGCAAGGTCATCATGGGCCTCCGCCGCGTCTTCGCCGACCCCAGCAAGCAACCCGTTGAGGGCGTGCAGTATCACCCCGAGAGTTTTCTGACCCTCGAAGGCCCACGCCTGCTCGCGAACTTCCTCGCCCAAGGACCCCGCGGCCGCCGCGTCGGTGAGGAACGCATCCGCGCGATGGCGGGCTGACCGCAGGCCATTCACCGCGACGGCGGCACCAGGATGTACTGCCCGTTCGTCCCGCAATACCCCGCCCGGATGTTCGCCATGATCTCGCTGTCGATCGGGTACAGCTCCTCGTGCTTAAACCCCACGAACCGCGTGTCGATGTTGAGCCAGTCCTCCGCCGACAACACGCTCCCGAAGATGTTCCGGCGCGTCACCGCCACCACCCCATCCTTGATCTTGAGCAGCCGCGGCTCGGCGTTCAGCCCCGTCACCCGCAGTTGAATGTTCCACACCGGCCCCAGGCACGTCGCCTCCACCGTGCGTGCCCCGGCCGAAAGCGTGATCGGCCCCCGCACGCTCAGCAGCCCGGCGTTCCGCGTGATCGACACCGTCTCGCTGCCCGTGTCCCCGTACGCGTCGAACCGGATCTCTGTTGTCCATGTCATCCGCAGCGCCGCAACACACGCCAGCGGCGCCGCCGCCAGCAGCCACCACCGACGCCGCAAGTGCGGCCGCTTCCCAGCGCCCGCCTTCACGAATCCCCCGCTCGCGCATCCGCCAGCGGAGGCGCCAGAGCGCGGATCAGGTTCGGATACGTTTCCGCCATCTCCCGCAGCCGACGCGGCCGCGGCAGCTCGCCGCTCTCCCACTTCTTCGACACGATCGGCAACCCGAACGTCAGCCCCGAGATCGCCGAATCCACCACCCGCAGGCGATTCACCAGCGACCACTCATCAAAGTCCAGCGCCGCGTTCTCGATCATCGAGAAGCAATGCGGGAAGGCCGTCAACCCCTTCTCGACGATCCCGCGGCGTTCCTCCGGCGTCCGCGCCGCCAGAGCCCCCAGCACCCCGCCCTCCGTGGCCTCCACACCAACCACCAGGTTCACCGTGGGATCCAGGAAGTACGCCCGTCCCCCGCTCGGGTCGCGGGCATCGACGAACACGTGCCCCTCCATCGCCGGGCTCCACCAGTGCACCAGCGTGGCGTCGAAGCCGAACACATCCAGCAACACCAACAGTCGCATCGCCAAGGTGGCACAGTTCCCCGACCGCGGCAGCAGGCACGCCCCAAGATCGTCCTCCATGTGACTGGACGGATCAAACACCGGCACGCTGCCGTTGGCCCGCAGCGTCAGGTACGCGAGCAGCATCTCGCGCTCACTCGCGCCGGGCATCCGAGTCTCGATCAATCCGCGGTCGCTCTCGAACTCCGCCCCCAACCGCGCACGCAGAGCCTCCCGCACACCGCCCCGGTGCAGCAGCGCTGCATCGACCACCGGTCTCCGAAACGCGGCAACAAGGATCGCGTCCTCGTACGCCAGGCCGGCGCCGCCCGCATCTTCGACAACACCATTGACGTTCACCACGAACGACGACGAACTCGACACCAACGCCATCACGCACAGCAGCATCGAACCCGCCACGCAAGCGAGCTCGACCCACGCTCCCCGCGCAGTCCGTGGTTGATCCAACATGGTGGCCCCGGCTCCGTGCTTCCCTTACAAGAAGAAGCGACGAAAACCCGTCGGTATTGCGGACAAATGCCCGCTTTGCGCGCAGATTCTCTCCCGCGTTCGGGACCCGGTCGCACCGCCCCGGACGCCGAATCAATAGGGGCAACGCCCTCGTCTCAGACGTTGAACAGGAAGTGACACACGTCCGCATCGTGCATGACGTAGTCCTTGCCCTCGATCCGCATCTTGCCGTTCTCTTTGATCGCCTTCTCGGTCTTGTACTTCTCGAGGTCGGCGACGGAGTAGATCTCGGCACGGATAAAGCCGCGTTCAAAGTCCGTGTGGATCACCCCCGCGGCCTGCGGCGCGGTCGATCCAATCGGCACCGTCCACGCCCGGATCTCCTTCGGACCAGCGGTGTAGAACGACTGCAGCCCCAGCAGCTTGTACGCCGAGCGGGCCAACCGATTGAGCGCGGGCTCGGTCATGCCCAAGCTCTGCAGCATCTCAAGCCGATCCCCATCCGGAAGCTCCGACAGCTCGCTCTCGATCTTGGCGCAGATCGGAACCACCTCCGCGCCCTCCTTCTTCGCGTGCTCGCGCACCCGCTGGCAAAGCTCGTTCTCGCCGTTCACGTCGTCCTCGTCCACGTTCATCACGTAGAGCACCTTCTTGGACGTGATCAGGTTCAGGCTCTTGAGCGCCTTCTGGTGATCGGGATCGTCGAAGTGCACCGTCCGCGCCACCTTGCCGCTGTCGAGCACCGGGTGCAGCTTCTTCAGCACCTCAAACCGCACCACCGCTTCCTTGTCGCCGCTCTTGGCGGCACGCTCGGCCTTGCCCACCGCGCCCGCGACGACCTCCAGATCCGCCAGGATCAACTCCGTGTTGATCGTGTCGATGTCGCGGATCGGATCGACCGAGCCCTCGACGTGCGTGATGTCCTCGCCGCCCGGCGCCTTGGTGAAGCATCGCACCACCTGCAGGATTGCCTCGGTCTCGCGGATGTGGCTGAGGAACTTGTTGCCCAGCCCCGCCCCCTCGCTCGCCCCCTTCACGATGCCCGCGATGTCCACCAGCCGCAGCATCGCCGGGATGATCTTCTGCGACTCGATGTGCGATCGGATGATCTCCAGCCGCGGGTCGGGAATGGGCACCACGCCCACGTTCGGCTCGATGGTCGCGAATGGGTAGTTGGCGGCCAGCGCCCCCGCCTTGGTCAAGGCGTTAAACAGCGTGGACTTGCCGACGTTGGGGAGACCGACGATGCCTGCTTCCATGGGGACGGAGGATAGGGATGGGGGAAGGGGTGCAGGGGAGCAGCGGAGCAGGGGAGAAGGGCCGAATCACCGGCATTCCCTGCCCCGCTGCTCCCCTTCTCCCCTGCTCCCCTAGCCTTTCCGAGCAGCGCTCGTAGCTCAGCCCGGATAGAGCATCGGTCTTCGAAACCGAGGGTCCAAGGTTCAAATCCTTGCGAGCGCGTTGAACCAACGGGCATCGGCCTCACCCCTTCCCACTTCCCCTACGGGCACAACAACTCGTTGTACGCCGCCGCGAAGAGCGTGAAATCCACGTCGTCCACCACCGCGTCGGTGTTGAGATCCGCCGCGCAGCACGTGAATGCCGGATTGGTCGGGCACACCAGGATGTCGTACGCGTTGGCGAACGCCGAGAAATCCACGTCGTCCACCAACCCGTCCGCGTTCAGATCACCCACGCACCGCGGTGTCGAGCACGCCGCGTTCTCCAGCAGCGTCGGCACACCCGACTGCGTGAACACCTGGCCCACACTCCCCGGCGCCGACACAAGCTGCCGCGTCTCCACCCCCGCCGCGAACGGCGCCGATATCAGCACCAACTCCAACTCGCGGCAACCCGAGCTCAGCGACGTAAACGCCCGGATGAGCTGCACATCGCCGCCCCCCGCGCCCGTGTCGTTCGTACGCCCCGCCAGCGCCACGTGCCCGTACGGCCCGGCGATCGCAACCGCGTTCGCCGCGCTGTTCGCCGCCGCCGAATCAAACACGCCGTACAACCGCCCCCGCTGAAACGCCCCCGTCGTCGCCGAGAACACCGCCGCCGCCGCGTTGCGAAACGACACCGGCCCCGCCGTCTCCGCCCCGCCCGCCACCACCACTTCCTCGCTCTCCCGCAGATACTCGATCCCCCGCGGCGCGTTGGTGAACCGCGTCACCGCGTTCGTCGCCGCCACGCTCCAATCCACCCCGCCGTCCACCGCCCGCACCCGCAGCAGCGCCAGGTCCGACGCCCCCGCCTCCACGATCCCGCCGCCCACGCGGCAGCTCAACACCAGATCCCCCTCCCGCGTGAAACAAAACCCGTCCGCCGCCAAGTCCAGCACCGGATGCTTGTACGTCCGCGCCCATGTCACCGCGCCCGCCGCGTCCAGCCGCGCCGCAAACGCCACGAACGCGCCGAACCCCAACCCCGCCGTGAACTCCCGCGCCTGCCCCACCACGAACACATTGTCCGACGGCGGATTCGACACGCCCCTCCACTCCCGCACGTCCGCAAAGTCCACAAAGCTCTCCGCCGCCGCCCCTGCGAACGAGTACAAGTTGTTCACGATCGGAACACCCGTCGGTTGCAACCGCGCGTACACACCCGCCGACGAGCCCCCGCCCCCCTGCACGCGGCTCACCGCCACAATCGAACCATCCCCCTGCTCGCGCACACCGACACCCACCCCCAGCCCCCCATTGAGCGCGCCAACAAACGCCGTGCCGCTGACCAGCGTCGACCACACCACACCGCCGGTGCTATTGAGCCGCAACAGATACGTGCCCAGCGTCGGCCCGCCGAACACCGACTCCGCGCCCACCACGTACCCGCCGTCACTCATCTGTTGAATCGACGTGCCTCTTGTCCGCCCCTCCGGCGGCCGGTGCTGCCCACTCCACAACACCGATCCCGACGCATCCATGCCCACCACAAGCACACTCGTCTGCGCCCCCGTGCTGATGCCCCGCGACCCAGTCATCGCAAACCCGCACTCGCGGCTCGACACCAAGCCGTACGCGATCTCCTCCTGCGCCGTCCCCACCGCACGCTGCAACACCTGCCCCGACACCGTCACACACACCATCGCCATTCCCGCGACAGCAACGACACCACGGCATGCTCTCACATCCACCTCCGGGGAAACCCCTTGATGCGGCCTCGTTCCGATGCTATCCATCGCGTCAATCACCGCCGCCCTCACGCGTGAGACGATCCTCACACTTCCATCCCACGCCAACCAGCCGAATCTGCTGCCTGCGTGGCACCGCCGTCCCGCGAATACGATTCACCGCGTGCGCCCGTAGCTCAGCTGGATAGAGCAGCGGTCTTCTAAATCGCAGGTCGGCGGTTCGAATCTGCCCGGGCGCGCTTGCGGATCCAACGCCTCGCTTCATCTTTGTGATAAAGTCCCGCGGCGAGCTCTCTCGCCGGAGGTGACTCGATGGCGGCGGACAGGTGTTCCATCCTGCGCGGTGCGGCGTGCGTCCTTTCCCTTCTCGCCCTCCCCGGCTGCGATCGCAAGCCCGGCCAAGCCTCCGGCCCACCCCCAGCCCCCGAGGTCGCCGCCACGGTCGTCACTCCCGTCACCGCGCCCGGCATCTACGAGTTCATCGCCCAGACCGCCGCCTCGCGCACCGTCGAGGTCCGCGCCCGCGTCCAGGGCTTCCTGCTCAAACGCCACTTCGAAGAAGGCAGCAAGGTCAAGGACGGCGACCTGCTCTTCACCATCGACCCGCGCAGCTTCGAGGCCGATCTCCAGAAAGCCCGAGCGTCGCTCGCTCAGGCCAAGGCCGCCCAAGCACTCACCGAGTCCAATCTCACCCGCGTGCGCCAGGGCGTCGAGTCCGGCGGCCTGCCCAAGGCCGAGCTCGACAAGGCCGTCGCTCAGAACGACGAAGCACTCGCACAGATCAAGCTCGCCGAGGCCAACGTCACCAACGCCGATCTCGAGCTCTCCTACACCAGGGTCACCAGCCCCGTCTCCGGCACCGTCGGCCGCGCCCAGAAGCAAGAAGGCTCTCTCGTCGATTCCGGCGCCAACAGCCTGCTCGTCGAATCCCAACAGGTCGACCCCATCTACGTCAACTTCAACGTCAGCGAGCGTGACGTGCTGCAATGGCGCGCCGACGTCGCCACCGGCCGCATCCAGCTCGTGAGCGAGAAGAACCTCCCCACCGAGATCACCCTCTCCGACGGCACCGTCTACAAGGAGCAGGGCAACATCAACTTCGTGGACGTCAAGGTCGACCCCATGACCGGCACCGCCATGATCCGCGCCACCTTCCCCAACCCCGATCAGAAGCTCATGCCCGGCCAGTTCGTCAAGCTCCGCCTCCTCGGCGTCACCCGACCCAACGTCCTCACCGTGCCCCAGGAAGCCGTCATCAGCACCCCCGGCGGCACCTTTGTCTACATCATCGACAAGGACAGCAAAATCGAACGCCGCCCCGTCACCCTCGGCGACTGGCTCGGCAGCGACTGGATCGTCGAACAAGGCGTCAAGCCCGGCGACCGCGTCATGGTCGACAACATCCAGAAGGTCCAGCCCGGCATGGCCGTCAAGCTCGCCGCCGCCGCCCCGCCGCCCCCGAAGAACTGACGCGAGCCCCCTTCCCCACTGCCCCACTGCCCCACTGCCCCACTGCCCCAC
>DATGXW010000208.1:0-4771 GCA_035298585.1 Phycisphaerales bacterium | reverse complement strand
GGTGGGGAAGGGGACATGGCTGGAGCGCAGGCGGCGGGCGGCATGCAGGCCGTTCGCGGGGTGGACAATCGAACGGGGCGGTGGAATGCACATCGCGCCCCGGGAGGTGTCCGGTGAAGAAGAAGGACTTTGCGGTTGTCGACGTGGACCGGGCGCAGGTGACGATCACGCTGGCGGGCGTGGACGAAGGACGTGCGGTGATCAGGTCGTGCAGTTCGTTCGTCCGGCCGGCGGAGGTTGACTTCTTCGATGGTGCGGCGGTGGGTGGTTGGATCCGCGAGAAGCTCCGCGACGCGGGGACGCTTGGGGCGCGGGTTGTGCTGTCGCTTCCGCGCGGCGAGGTCGTGATCAAGCGGCTGGTGCTGCCTGTCGCGGAGAACGTGGCCCAGGAGGACGTGGTCGGCGCGGTCCGGCTGCAGATGTCGCGGCAGTTGAGCGTCTCGGCCGAGGCGAGTGCGATCGACTTCATCCCGATCCCGCCCGGCGGCGGTGGTGGACAAGGCGCGGCGAACGGGCCCGGCGGGACCGCCGAAGCGGGGATGCAGACGGTGACCGCGGCCGCGCTGCCGGGGGAGCGGATGGACTGGTGCCGGGCGCTGGCGCGCTCGGCGGGGATCAAGCTCGCTCGCATCGGCCTGCGGTGCTTCGGCGGCGGCCATGTGCTGGCGGCCGAATCGCAGCGGCGCGATGGTGCGGTCATGGGCGTGATCCCCTCCGCATCGAGCGTGGAGTTCGTGGTGGTCGAGGCGGGGCAACTGATGCTTGCGCGTGCGGTGGACATCCCCTGGCCGACGGAATCAGAGTCGGCGGTGATCGACGCGTACGCCGAACGCGTGGCCGTCGAGGCGAAGCGGACGTGGATGAGCCACCGCGCCGCCGCGGGGCAGCTTGAAGTCCAGGCCGTGATCGTCCTTGGTGACGGCCCGGCGGCGGAGAAGCTGGCGCAGCGTTGCGGCGCGGGGCTGGAGAGGCCGGGAGTGACGCTGCTTCCCGCTGGCGCATCCCGCGCCAAGGGGGAGGAAGAGCCTGGTTCTTCGATCGCGGCGGCGTCGGTGGGGCTCTTGCTCGAGGCGGACTCCAAGCGGCCGTACCTGGATTTTCTGCATCCACGCAAGGCGCCCGACCGCGCTGCGCGGCGGAGGCAGGTGGCGCTGGCGGGCGCGTTCCTGGTGATCCTGGGGATCGGGTCGCCGATCGTCTTTGCCCAGCTGAGGATCGCCGCCCTTGACGATGAACTGCGGCACTACCGGCAGATCACGCAGGATCGCCAGGCGGAGTTGAACGAGATGTGGTCGGAGGATGCCAGGCTGAAGAACCTTGAGACCTGGTCGAGCGTGAAGGTCGACTGGGTGGCGCACATTGGCGCTCTGAGCGAGCAGGTTCCTTCCCCGCCCGAGGCGCTGATCGACGGGTTGAACGGGACGGTGAACGCACAGGTTGATTTCACGGCCAAGGGTGGGCAGTACGCGGGCGGGACGTGGAAGAATGCACAGACCTCATCGCTGACGATATCCGGCCGGGTGAAGCAGCGGGAGACGGCGGCGTCGCTTCGCGGCCGGCTCGCGGCGGGCGAGATCTACTCGGTTGAAAGCCCCTCGCCCGACACGGGCGACCGGTTCAGCTTCCAGCTCTTCACGCCCTACGCCAAGCCAGAGAAGCCTCCAGCGCCGGCGAAGGAGCCCGGCAAGAATTCCAAGCAGGGGGAAAAATCCGGTGAGCATGGGGCTGACAAGGGGGCCCCGAAGGGTGCGGACCGGGCGGGCGATCCGGCCGGGGAGAAGGCAGCCGATGATTCCGCGAAGACCGGCGGTGCGCAGAAGCCCGCGGGCGGAGCGGTGGAAGGGGGCGGCCGGTGAAACGCATCCCGACATGGGCGAAATTTGCGGCGGGCGTGACGGCGGCGTTGATCATCGCGTACTCGGGTTTCGTGTACTTCTATCTCGACCCGGTGGCGGAGCGGCGCGACGCGATCGCACGCGAGATCGAGGTCGCCGACCGGCTGGAAGAACAGCTTGAAGATCTGAACGCGATCCGTCGCGGGCTGCGTGCGTTCGGCGGAACGACGCTGGGCAAGAAGGAAGACCTCACGATCGCGCGTTTCCGCGACAGCCTGAGCGCGATCGCCGGTCAGAACGGTCTTTCGGGGATCGTGGTGAGCAGCGGGCCGCCGACGCTGGTGCCAAGCCCCGCGCTCCGCGAGCGCATCGCCTCGGGGCTCAAGAACAAGATCAAGGCGCGGCGGGGCGACTTCTACGTCATCCGCGGCAGGATCAAGGCGAGCGGGCCGGTCGAGAGTGCGATCCGGGCGCTGGCGGTGATCCAGGCCCAGCCGTGGGCGCACCGCGTCGAGGGCTTCTCGCTGACGCCGGTCGGAAAGGACCGCGAGTGGGTGGAACTGCAGGTGGATGTGGCGACGGTGTTCGCGCCGGATCTTGCGCCGGGTGATGCGGAGCCGCTGCCGGCGGACCCTGCACAGGGGCACGATGCGGTGTGGCGGTCGGTCGCGGCGAAGAACATCTTCCGGAATCCTCCACCGCCGCCGACACCCGTTCCACAGCAACCGACAGTGGTGGAGGTGGCGACCCAGCCCACGGCGGCGCCCCCGCCCGTCGCGCCGCCGCCGCCCCCCCCCTATCAGGAGTGGCGGATCGTCGGTGTGATTTCATCGCAGCGCGGCTGCGAAGTGACGGTGATCAACACAAGAACGGGGGAGCGCTCGGTGCTGACCCCTGGGGGAAGCACCCTCAACGCCAAGCTGGTCCGGGGGGATGGCGAATGGGCGGTGTTTGAGATCGACGGGCAGCAGTACGAGTTCATGCCCGGACAGACGCTCGCCAACCGGACGCCGGCGCGAGGGTGATGCGACGAAAGTACACTGGCGGTTTGAGCAGGATTTGTGACGCACGTGGGGAGCACGCACGTGCGGAAGAGTGCGACAGCGGAGGCTGCAAGATGCAACGACCCACGACCATCCGATCGATCTCGACCCGCGTCCTGGTGGCGGCGTCACTGACGGCCGCGGCGGGAGCGCCCGTATCGATTGCACAGGTGGGTGCGACCGGTGCTCCGCCGGCAGAGCCGCTCGATCGGGCGGGTGTGAACACGCCGACATCCAGGGAGCGGGGCGGACAAGGTCAGGACGCGGGAGCGCTGCGGCAGGCAACGCCTGCTCCCCTGCCTGCCCAGCCGGCGCCCGGCCAGCCCGCGCCGGCCCAGCCCGAACCGCAAGCACCTGCGCCGCAGCCCGGGCCCCAACCGACGCCGCAGCCCGGTCCCGAGCAGCCCGCACCGGCCCAGCCCATACCTGCCCAGCCCGCGCCTGCACAGTCTTCGCCACCGGCCCCGCCCGCGCCGGTGCAGCCCGCCCCGACGGCGCCCCCCGTGCAGGAGCCTCCCAAGCCCCCGCTCATCAAGTTCACGTTCAAGGACATGCCCTTTGACCTCGTGCTGGATTACTTCTCGCGCGAGAGCGGCCTGCCGATCATCCGCGAAGCGCCGGTGCCGGCGGGGGCGATGACGTTTGTGGGATCGGAGCCGTACACGTTCGAGGATGCGCTTTCGATCCTGAACCTGAACCTTGCGATGCAGGGTGTTCACCTGCGCAAGCAGGACCAGTATCTGTACCTGGCGTCGCTCGCCGATTCGGTCAAGAAGTCGGGGCGGGTCGAGAGCGACACGGTTCCCTCGGAGGTCAAGCCCGACCAGTACCTGACGCTGACGATTCCTCTGCTGAATGCACAGGCGGCGCTGGTGGCCGAGCAGATCAAGCCGTTGATCGGTCCTTACGGGGGTGTCCAGGCGGTGCCCGCGCAGAACATGGTCATCGTGATGGAATCGGCAGCGCAGTGCCGGCGGATCCGCGAGATCGTGCAGGCGATCGACCAGGTCAAGCCGGCGGACCAGGCGTTCAAGCTCTTCCCGCTCAAGTATGCGCAGGCGGATGCGGTCTTCGCCGCGCTGCGCGGGCTCATCGGCGAGCGTGTCCGTCAGACGTTCATCGGCGCCGACGGGAAGGCGACGACGGTCACGGACACTGCGGTCCAGGGTGTGAACATCACGCCCGACCCCAGGACCAACTCGCTGCTGGTGGTCGGGCTGGCCAGCCGGATCAAGCAGGTCGAGGAACTGCTGACGCTGCTGGACATCCCCGAGTCGGGCCAGGGCGAATCGCAGATGATGACGTTCACGCTCGCGACGCTCTCGGCCGATGCGGCAGCACAGCGGGTGAGCGCGCTCTTCCAGAGCGTCCCGGCCAACCGCAAGCCGACGGTGCTGCCGCTACCAGAGGCCGGGAAGCTGACGATCATCGGCGCCCAGCCCTTCCTGCTCCAGGCGATGACGCTGCTGGGCGAGGTTGACGGCGGGGGGATGACGGCGCAGCAGGTTGAGAAGTCGGTCGAGCGCAAGGCGGTGGTGGCGAAGCTCAAGTTCGTGACGCCCGCGCAGGTGGAGCAGATCGCCACGCGGCTGATGACGCCCAGGCAGGCGCAGGTGGTCCGCATGGCCCCGACGCCCGACGGCCGGGGGCTTGTGATCACCGGCCCGGCGGCCGACGTCGACTCCGTGCAGGAGGTGGTGCGCGGGATGGACGCGGCGCCCGACGTCGAGCGTGAAGCGCGGATGGTGAAGATCGCCGCCGCCGATCCCGCCGCGCTGATCGCGGGGGTCCAGGATCTCTACGCACGGACCGGGCAGGCCGAGAAGGAGCCGGTGACCGTCACGATCGACGGCGAGTCGAAGATCGCGACGCTGATCGGCTCGCGCGCGGGGC
>DATGXW010000207.1:0-4082 GCA_035298585.1 Phycisphaerales bacterium | reverse complement strand
TCGCGCACGAGCCCGCACCCGCCCCCGATCCCAAGCCCATGGCGCCCCACGAGCGCGTCCGCCGCTGGCAATCGCGCCTCCTCGACCTCTCCCTCCTCAACCGGCTCATCAACTTCCGCGAAACCACCCGCACACTCAAGCTCGAAATCCCCGACCTCCCCGCCCTCGAAAACGCCTTCAACCAGGAAAAGCGTTTCACCATCTCGAGCAAGACCGACGGCGACGAAAACTTCCGCAAAGAGCAGCAGGAGCGCCAGACCCTCTACTCAAACCTTCCCCCCGCCGCGACCCAGGCCGCCCTCCTCGATCTCTACCGCACCCGGCGGTCCACCATCGAGGAAACCGGCGCCAACCCCCTCTACCTCGCCCTGGGCATGCTCCACTGGTACGAGTCCGACGTCAGCGAGCTCCCCCGCCGCGCTCCCATCCTCCTCCTCCCCGTCGAACTCACCCGCGCCACCGCCACCAGCGGCTACCGCTACGACCTCCTCCTCAGCGACGAACCCATCCGCCCCAACGTCACCCTCCTCGAAAAGCTCCGCGTCGAATTCGGCCTCGACGACCCCGCCCTCGCCACCCTCCCCGAGGACGACCGCGGCATCGACGTCGCGCGCGTCTTCCACAACTTCCGCACCGCCATCAAGGGCATCAACCGCTGGGAAGTCGTCGAGTCCGCCCACCTGGGCCTCTTCTCGTTCAACAAGTTCCTCATGTGGAGAGACCTCCAGGAACACCTCGACACCCTCAAGAAGAACCGCCTCGTCGCGCACCTCCTCCAGGGCCCCGGCAACGTCTTTGACCCCCGCCCCCTCCCCGCCGCCGACACGCTCGACGAAGACCTCGCCCCCGGCGACCTCCTGTGCACCCGCGACGCCGATTCCAGCCAGCTCGCCGCCATCCGCGCCGCCTCCCAGGGCCACACCTTCGTCCTCGAAGGTCCCCCCGGCACCGGCAAGAGCCAGACCATCGCCAACATGATCGCCGACTCGATCGGCCGCGGAAAACGAGTCCTCTTCGTCGCCGAAAAGATGGCCGCCCTCGGCGTCGTGCGCGACCGACTCGAAAAAGACGGCCTCGGCGCCTTCTGCCTCGAACTCCACTCCGCCAAGGCCTCAAAGAAGGAAGTCCTCGCCCAGCTCGAAACCGCCCTCAAGGAGCCCCCCGCGCCCGAGCCCCACGACTGGCCCACCCTCTGTGCAGACCTCGCCCGGGAACGCACGCTCCTCAACGCCTACGTCCGAGCTCTCCACGCACACCACCCCTCGGGCGAAACCCTCTACCAGGTCGCGGGCCGACTCGCGACGCTCCCCACCGGCCCCGCGATCACCCCCGACACGGACTCGATCGCCGCCGTCTCCGCCCAGACCCTCGCCGCCTGGCGCGCTGCGCTCGAAGAACTCCACCGCGCCGCCGCGATGCTCGATCCCGTCGCGGCCCACGACCTCCGCGGCATCGCCCGCTCACAGTGGAGTTTCAGCCTCCCCGACCAGGCATGTGCAGCGCTCGACGCCGCCGCTCAGTCGCTCACCGCCCTCCGTGCATCACTCGACCACTTCTTCCACTCCTTCCGCGCCGCCGCATCCGAATCACTCATCACACCGCGCACGCTCGACTCCCTCCAATCACTCGCAAAGCTCCTCTCTTCCTCCCCCTCCGCACACCCCGACCTCATACTCGGTACCGACGCCCCGGCCCTCCGCGCGAGCCTCACCCGGCTCATCGAACTCGGCCGCCAGCGCGACGCCCGATGTGCATCACTCCTCGCCACCTACCGACCCGAACTCCTCGACGCCGACATCCTCCCCCACCTCGACCGCACCCGCCGCGCCGCCGCCGCCTCCGGCCTCTTTGGCCTCTGGCCCCGCTTCTCCGCGCGCAGGTCCATGCGTCCCTACTGCACCGGCGACGTTCCCCCCATCCAAACCCTCCACCGCGATCTCGAGTCCATCCTCGAACTCAAGCGCGAATCCGCCCAGCTCGCCGCAAACGCCGACGCCCCCCGTCTCTTCAGCGCACGCTGGAACAACGCACACCCCGCCTGGGATGAACTCAGCGCCATCCTCGCATGGTCCTCGAGCGTCGCCGACGCCGCCCGTCCCCTCCTCGAAGCCCCCCACGGCCTCCAACTCCTCTCCTCGCTCCTCTCTCTCCTCCACGCCGGCCCCGCCCCCGCCGACCTCCTCAGCGCCGCCGCGGCCTTCCTCAACGCGATTTCACGCTGGTCAAGCGCCCAGGGAGAGCTCGACGCCCTGCTCAAGATCACCCTCCCCGCGCCCACCGCCGCCGATCCCACGGTCCCCTGGCTCCCCGCACTCGCCCGCCAGCTTGAACGCTGGCGCGGCGGCCTCCCCGACCTCAACACCTGGTGCACATGGCGCGACGCCCGCGACCGCGCCCACGCCGCCGGCCTCGCCCCGATCATCAACCTCTACGAAGCAGGGACGCTCCCCCTCGCGGAACTCAAGCCCGCCTTCGAACGCGGCTACGCAGCCGCGTGGTACAACGCCGTCGCCGACGCACACCCCGCCATCCGCGAGTTCAACGCCCGCACGCACCAGGGCCACATCGAACGCTTCGCCTCGCTCGACACCCAGGTCCTCGCCCGCGGCCACCGCATCGTCCGCGCCGCCCTCGCCAAGGACCGACCCGACGCCTCCGCCGACGCAAACCCCCAGTCAGAACTCGGCATCCTCAAGCGCGAGCTCAGCCGAAAAGCCCGCCACATGCCCACCCGCCGGCTCATCGCCTCGATCCCAAACCTCCTCGCCCGCCTCAAGCCCTGCTTCCTGATGAGCCCCCTCTCGGTCGCCCAGTACCTCGACGCCCGGCTCCCGCCCTTTGATCTTGTCATCTTCGACGAAGCCTCGCAGATCCCCGTCTGGGACTCGATCGGCGCCATCGCCCGCGGCGCGGAGGTCATCGTCGTCGGAGATTCCAGGCAACTCCCCCCCACCAGCTTCTTCACCATCGCCGCCGAGGATGAAGAACAGGAAACCACCGAGTCCACCCTCGACGACATGGAGTCGATCCTCCAGGAGTGCAACGCCTCCAGCATCCCCTCCATGTGGCTGAGCTGGCACTACCGCAGCCGCCACGAAAGCCTCATCGCCTTCTCCAACTTCCACTACTACCGCAACCAGCTCCACACCTTCCCTTCACCCATCGACCGCTCCGACCAGCTCGGCGTCACCCTCCGACACATCCCCGGCGCCCTCTACGACCGCGGCAACTCCCGCACCAACCGCAAGGAAGCCGAGCTCATCGTCGAGGAGATCGTCGACCTCCTCTCCCAGCCCCTCCCCCCCGGCCGCGAACACCACGACTCGATCGGCGTCGTCACCTTCAACCAGACCCAGCAGACCCTCATCGAAGACCTCCTCGACGCCAAGCGCCGCGAACTCCCGCACCTCGACCGCTTCTTCACCGACCAGGTCCCCGAACCCGTCTTCGTCAAGAACCTGGAAAACGTCCAGGGCGATGAACGCGACATCATCATCTTCTCCGTCACCTACGGACCCTACGAAGTCGGCAAGCCACCCTCCATGCACTTCGGGCCCCTCAACGGCTCGGGAGGTGAACGCCGACTCAACGTCGCCGTCACCCGCGCCCGCAAGAAGCTCCGCGTCTTCTCCAGCATCCGCGCTGACGACATCGACCTCCGCCGCACCAGCGCCCTGGGCGTTGCGCACTTCAAGACCTTCCTCGACTACGCCGACCGCGGCCCCCGCGCCATCGCCGAGGCCACCTCGCTCCCCACCACCCCCACCACATCCACCTCAACCCTCGATGCGGGCTTTGAACACGCCGTCCAGCACGCCCTCACGGCGCGCGGCTGGCAGGTCGACGCCCACGTCGGGTGTGCAGGCTACCGCGTCGACCTCGCCATCCGCGACCCCGCCCGCCCCGGCCGCTACCTCCTTGGCATCGAGTGCGATGGCGCCTCCTACCACAGCGGGAAAACCGCACGCGACCGCGATCGCCTCCGCCAAGCCGTCCTCCGCTCCCTCGGCTGGAACATCACGCGCGTCTGGTCCACCGACTGGCGCATCAACCCCGCCCGCTGCATCGAATCGCTCGAACAC
>DATGXW010000206.1:0-7962 GCA_035298585.1 Phycisphaerales bacterium | reverse complement strand
CCCGCGGTGCGTATGATCCTGCCGTCCGCGCCACCCCCGCGGGCGACCCTTTCAATGTCAGCGGCCAGGGGGGCTTGGCCGAGTGCAAGAACGCACAGTTCCAAGAGTGAACGTGCGAACGGAGCATCTCCCATGAAGTGGACCAAGCAGGAACTCCTCGCCAACCCCGTCCGCCACATCGACGTGACCAAGTTTGATGCGCGTCCGATCATCGATTCGTACCGCGACATGGCGTACTCGTCACGGACGCTCGCCAAGGCGGCGGACATCTACTCGATGATGCTCGCCGACAAGGGCTGCGCGGTCGTCGTGACGCTCGCGGGCTCGCTCGTCTCGGCGGGCCTCAAGAAGGCGCTCATCACGCTCATCGAGAACAACATGATCGACGCGATCGTGTCGACCGGCGCGAACATCGTCGACCAGGACTTCTTCGAAGGCCTGGGCTTCAAGCACTACATCGCCCCCGGCTCGCCCGAGGCGCCCCCCGTCGACGACATGACGCTCCGCAACATGATGATCGACCGCATCTACGACACCTACATCGACGAGGACGATCTCCGCGCATGCGACGACACGACCAAGAAGATCTTCGATTCGTTCGCACCCGGTTCGTACTCCTCGCGCGAGTTCATCGACGCGATGGGCGCCTACCTCGTCAAGAACCATCCCAAGAACGAGTCGCTCGTCAAGACCTGCCACCAGAAGCGCGTCCCGATCTTCTGCCCCGCCTTCAGCGACTGTTCTGCCGGCTTTGGCATCGTTCTCCACCAGGTCGAGAAGCAGGAAGAGGGCAAGCCCTACGTCGCGTTCGACTCGGGCGCGGACTTCCGCGAGCTGACCGAGATCAAGTTCCAGGCCAAGGACACGGGCCTGCTCATGCTCGGCGGCGGCGTGCCCAAGAACTTCGCGCAGGACATCGTCGTCGCCGCAGAACTCCTGGTTGAGCGTCGCGGCGGCAAGGCGCGCGGCGACGTGACGATGCACAAGTACGCGGTGCAGATGACCGTGGCGGACAGCCGCGACGGCGCCCTTTCGGGCTCCACGCTCCGCGAGGCCTGCTCGTGGGGCAAGGTCGACGTCGTGCACGAGCAGATGGTCTTCGGCGAACTCAGCGCCCTCTTCCCGATCCTCGCGAGCGATGCGTTCCATCGCAAGGCATGGAAGGGCCGCAAGGGTTTCAAGTACGCCGACATGTTCGAGAAGGGTGCGGGTGTGCCGACCTTCAAGGACACGGGCAAGAAGAAGACCAGCGCTCGCTAAGAGTGCAGCGGTCGCATCAACGTGACACCGGCGGCCTCGGGCGATCCCCGAGGCCGCTTTGCTTTCAGTGGACGGTTCAGTCTCTGCGGGTCACCCGCGGCAGTGCCGGTCACCCCGCCACGCCCAGCTTCTTGAGGATCAACTCGCGCACCGTCTTCGCGTCCGCGCTGCCGCCCGCGAGCTTCATCGTCTCGCCGACGAGCCTCCCCACCGCCTGCACCTTGCCGCTCCTGACCTGGTCGGCGATGGCGGCGTTGGCCGCGAGCACCTGGTCGATCCACTTCTCGACGGCGGCGTCATCGCGAACGATCAAGAGTCCCTTGTCCGCCGCGAGCTGGCGGACATCACGCCCGTGTTGACCGGGTTCGCACACGAGCCCGAAGAGTTCATCCGCGCCCGCAGCGCTCAGCTCCCCACGCTCCCGCAGGCTCCCGATCGTCGCGATTGCCTGTGCGGTGATCCCAAGCTCGTGCACGTGCACACCGCGCTCGTTGGCCCGCTTGAGCCCGCTCTGGAGCAGGAAGTTGGCCGCGAGCTTCCCCGCGCGGGTTCGCTCGACGCCCTGCTCGATCATCGCGATGATCGCGTGCTCGTAGAGGAAGCAGGTGTCGCGCTCATCGACCAGCGCAGTCGCTTCCTTGATCCCAAGCCCGAAGTCAGAGACATAGCGGCGAAGCCTCGGGAGCGGGAGTTCTGGCACCGAGCCCGCCGCCTCCTCAACCCATGACGGCGGGATCGACAGCGGCAGCAGGTCGGGATCGGGGAAGTACCGGTAGTCGTGTGCGTCTTCCTTCTCCCTCTGCACATACGTCACGCCGCGCACGTCATCCCATCCGCGCGTGATCTTCATCCCCCGGCCCATCTCGCGCCCATCCTCCAGCCAGCGCCGGGGCTGCTCGGCGGCCTCAAACTCGATCGCCCCCTTGAGCGAGCGGAAGCTGTTGAGGTTCTTGATCTCGACGATCGGTGTCACCGCCGTCGTCCCATCATCAAGCGTCAACCGGCAGTTGATGTTGGGCTCAAACCGCATGTGGCCCTTCTGCATCACGCCCTCAGAGACGCCCAGGAACCGGCAGATGTTGCGGAGGATGCGTGCAAAGGCCACGACCTGATCCGCGGTCCGGAAATCCGGCTGCGTCACGATCTCCAGCAGTGGAGCCCCCGCGCGGTTGTAGTCGGCGATCGAGAAGTCGATCGCCGCGCCGCCGGGAGCCTCGTGCATCAGCTTCCCGGCGTCCTCTTCGAGGTGCGCCCGGATGATCCCGACGCGGCAGGGCGGCACGACCGCCTCGGCCGAATCATCCAGCACAAAGAAGCCCTTCTCGTCGATGCCCGGGAGGTCCACCACGCCGTCAAAGCACACCGGCAGGTCGTACTGGCTGATCTGGTAGCTCTTGGGAAGATCCGGGTAGAAGTAGCTCTTGCGGTCCCACTTGGTGGTCGAAGCGATCTTGCACCCAAGGCCCAGGCCCACCTTCACCGCAAGCTCCACCGCGCGGCGGTTGATGACCGGGAGTGCGCCCGGGAGGGCCAGCACGACGGGGTCGATGAACGAGTTGGGCTCGGCTTCCCCCGCGGCGGAGAAGGCCGGGTTGAGCGCGCGGCTGAACATCTTGGTCCGCGTCGCAAGCTCCACGTGGACCTCAAGGCCCACGATGAGCGTCGAAGAAACGATCGTGCGTGCAGAACCCTTCGTCATGAACGGAGTGTACGGGAGTTCCGCGGTCTCTCGCCGCTCGAGGCCGTCCGCCCGTTCGCTCTCTTCCCGAGGGATTGGGCGGGTGAGAAGGCCGGCCCCGCGGCGCCGGGCTTTCGCGTCAGGATCCGCCGCTGGGGGTTGGAAAGACCCAGCCCGTCAAGATCATGTGCACCGACCCACCGCCGACCCGTACCGAGCCGTTGCATCTCGCCGGGCGTGGGCGAGACGACCCAGACCGTGAATGTCACGTCGCGATGCGTGGTCTGGTGGCGGAAGCGGTCCAGCTGATGGACGCGGGAAGCGTCGTCGATCTCCAGGGCGGCCGCGACCGTTCCTGCTGACCAGGGCCCCGCGCTGGCATGATCGAAGGTCGGCGCTTGCCAGAGACCTGCCCACATTCCTCGGTCGGGCCGCTGCTCCACCAGCACACGCTGTGCATCGTCGAACACAAGCACCGCCTCGCACCACATGGCCGAGCGCTGCACCGGCTTCTTTGGCAGGGGTATTTCTTCCTGCCGGCCGGTTGCAAAGGCGGTGCACAGGGCCCGGACCGGGCAGAAGACGCAGGCGGGGGCTGCGGGTGTGCACACCGTCGCGCCAAGCTCCATCAATCCCTCGTTCAAGTTCCCGATCTGGACACGAGAGCGATCGGCGGATTGGACGAGAGATGATGCACACGCCCACGCCCACTCCATGTCGTTCGGATCGGCATGGACGGCCTCTTTGCCGTGGATGCGAAAGAGCACACGGGCGACGTTCCCGTCCACCAGCGGCACGGGCTGTCCCATCGCGATGGATGCGATCGCTCCCGCGGTGTAGCGGCCGACGCCCGGCAGCCTGTGCAGGGCCTCAAGATCGCGCGGAAGGGCGCCACCGTGCTCGGCGGTGATCACCTTGGCCGCGGCGTGCAGCAGGCGGGCTCTCCGGTAATACCCAAGCCCCGACCAAAGCGCCAGCACGCGAGCCTCATCGGCGGCGGCCAGGGCGCGTGCCGTGGGAAATTCCGCCATGAACGCCTTGAACTTCTCGACGACGCGGGAGACTTGCGTCTGCTGGAGCATCAGCTCGCTCACAAGCGTGGCGTAGGGATCGCGCGGATGGTCGCTCCCCGCCGGACCCGGGGAACGCCAGGGAAGCTGCCGACCCGAACCGGCGAACCAGGCGACGATCGCGTGTGCAAGCCGGACATGGTCGACCTTCGCGGCGCCGCCGTCGACACCAGCCCCGGTGCATTCCGCTGGCGGAACGTGGGAGGATGCGGCGGAGGCGCGTGACGCTTGACCACCTGGCTTGGAACGGGCCTTTTTCAATGCGGGAAACGTACCCTCTTTCATCCCGCGGGGGATGGTCTTCGAGTTGGATGACCGGAAACACTCCAGAAAAGACACCGGGCCCCCTTTCGGGAGCCCGGCGGCATGATTCAGGTGGTCATCAGGCTGAGACCGACTCAGTTGCCGATGAAGTTGGTGAGCTCGTCGTCGCGGATCGGGGTCTTGATTTCCGAGCAGGTCGTCGTGCCGACGACCAGGAACTCGCCCGAGCGGGTCGCGCGGACGATGAAGGTTCCGCCGACGCGCTTGCCGGGGGCGACCGTTCCGAAGTTGAAGGTCACCTTGCCGTTGGCGAAGGTGCCGGTGGCCGACGAGACGAAGGTCATGCCCTCGGGGAGGACGACTTCCATCTTGACGTTGGTCAGGTTGACCTGGCCCTGGTTCATGACCTCGACGCGGTAGGGGTGCTCCTTGCCGACTTCGACGACGTCAACGTTGTCGTCGGTCACGAGCGTGCCGATGTCGGGCGCGCCGATGACGCTGAAGGTGCAGCTCGACGCAACCTGTGCAGCGCAGCTGCCGATGGCCGTGGCGTTGAGCTGGACCTGCGTGATGCCGTTGGGGCGGACGCAGACCTTGAAGGTCTTGGATGCGCCGGCGGCAAGGTCGCCGACCGCGATGTTCCCCGTGCCGGCGGCAGCGCCCTCGGCCGAGGTGATCGCACCGCCGGTGGCGGTGACGGTCACGGCCGTGCCGCGCGAGACGGCGTCGCCGGTGTTCTTGATGGTGACCTCGAAGCAGCCTTCGGCGTTGGCGCGGGCCTGGACGGTCTCGCGGGTGGGCTTGCAGGCGACGGTCAGGACAGGCTGACGGACGACCGTCGAGACCTTGTTCGAGGTGGCGGTGAGGCCGCCGTCGGCGACCGCCTTGGCCTCGTTCTCGTACTTGCCGGTCTTGGCCGCACGCAGCGCGACCGTGAAGGGCTTGGACTGACCCTGGGCGAGGTCGCCGGCGGCGAGCTCAATCGAGGTCTTGCCGTCGCTGGTGGTCAGGCCCGCGGGGAGGGTGTCGGTGACCTTGACGTTGGTCGCCGTGCCCGTGCCCGAGTTCTTGACCTCGATGGTCATGTTGATCGGATCGCACCCCAGGATGGCCTCGGGCGTGATCTGCTTGGTGATCTGGAGGGCCGGCTCAACGACCGTCGTCGTCGCGCACAGCGTGTTGTTGTACGAGACCGAGGAGCAGCTCGACGAGGTACCGACCTTGTCGGCCTTGCCGGTCACCTTGATGACCTTGGTCTGGCAGGGGGCCAGGTCGCCCAGGATCCACAGCGAGCCGCCGTCGGGGCTCTTGTTGGCCGCCGGCTCGGAGTTGACGACCGTCAGGTTCTGCGCGCCCTCGTTGTGGACAACGACGTTCTGGAGCGTGCCGGCCGTGATGTTCGTCACGTGGAGCTCGTAGGTGTAGTTCGCGCCCGCGCGGACCTGCACCGGAACGACCTGGTGAACCAGGACCGCGCTGGTCGAAACATCACCCGTGGGGAACGCCATCGGGGAGACGTTCATGCCGGCCGCCGCCGCCGGGGAGTAGTTGCAGGGGCCGCGAACCGCCCGCGAGACCGGGGCCGCCGCCGCTTCCTGCTTCACTTCTTCCTTGGGGGCCGACTTCTTCTGCTGGGATGAACATCCCGTCGAGAGGGCCAGGGAACCGGCGACCAGGGTCGCCACCGCAAGTTTTGACCAGATACCAAAGCTCATAAGTGCTCCAATTGTCCTCTGTGCATCCACAAGACCCAGACTTGGGCCCCAAATGCATTGCATCCAGATGCCCCGGCATGAAAAAGCACGGGACCCGCGCGAGCGGAGAGTGTCAGCGTCACGATAGATCCGGTAACACCCAAGGTCCATCCCTAGGCCTTCTTGTATTCCGTATATTTATGTCCGGTATTAAGTGCGATTCTCGCACTCGCTACGGCTTCCGCCAGCATCTTTCAGCCCGGATTCCCCCGAACCATCCCTGAACTTACACTCCGGCCATGACCTACACGGTTCTTGCACGCCGGTACCGCTCGCGGGGCTTTGACGAAGTCGTCGGCCAGGAGACGATCGCCAAGACCCTCCAGGGCGCGATCGCCTCCAACCGGGTGGCCCATGCCTATCTCTTCTGCGGCACCCGCGGGGTCGGCAAGACCTCGATGGCACGGATCTTTGCCAAGGCACTCAACGGCGGGTCACCGGAGGTGGACGCCCTCATCATGCAGGGCAAGGACACCGACGTCATCGAGATCGACGCCGCGAGCAACACCGGCGTCGACAACGTCCGCGAACTGATCGCCAACGCCGCCTACCGGCCGCTCCGCGGAAAGTACAAGGTCTACATCATCGACGAGGTCCACATGCTCTCGACGCAGGCGTTCAACGCCCTGCTCAAGACCATGGAGGAGCCTCCTGAGCACGTCAAGTTCATCCTGTGCACGACCGAGTCTCACAAGGTTCCGGCGACCATTCAATCCCGCTGCCAGCGCTTTGACTTCCGCAACATCCCTTCCGGAAGGATCGCCGAGCACCTCCGAGAGGTGCTTGAGAAGGAGAAGCTGACGGCCGACCCGGAACTGATCCACGCGGTGGCCCGGCTGGGAAACGGCTCGATGCGTGATGCACTCTCGCTCCTGGACCGCGTCATCGCCGGCGGTGAGAAGCACTTCACGCTCAAGCACCTGGAAGACCTCCTGGGTCTTCCGGATGCTGAACTCGTCGGCGGGCTGATAGACGCGGTCAGCGCGGGGGACGCCGGCGCGGCCCTTGCTCGCTGCGACGAGCTGCTGGGCCGGGGAATCTCGATCGACACGGTGCTGGAGACGTTAAGCTCGCGCTTCCGTGATCTCATGATTCTCGCGGCCTGCGGGCCGGCGACGCCGCTGGTGGATCTCTCAGAACAGAGCCGCGGCACGGAAGTGTCACGGGCGGCGAAGTTCGATCCCGCGGGATTGACGCACATGATCGCGCTGTGCGAGAACGTTCAGCGCAACGTCAAGAGCAGTTCCTCCCCCCGCTCGCTGATGGACGCCCTGGTGGTCCGCCTGGCGATGACCGAGAAGATCGCCGACGTGACGGCGGTGCTCGCGGCCGCGTCCCGAGAGGATGCCGCGGCAAAAAAACGCTGAGGGCGGCGCCCGAGGCCGGTCCGCGTGCAGGACCCGCCCCGTCGCCACCTGTTGCGACGCCCGCGCCGCCCCGATCGATGCCGCCCCTGGCCCCGGTCATGCTCGTAGAGGAGCATGCGCCGATCGCCTCCGCACGTCCGGCCCCGGCGGCAAGCCCGGGCGACTGGCAGAGCCTCATCGCCGCCTGTCCCTCCAAGTCGCTCCAGGGAATCCTGGTCGGCCTCACGCTCGAGAAGCTCGAGCACGCGAGGATCACCCTGCGCGTGCCGCACGCCTTTGCAAAGATGGTCGACCTGCGCCGGGAGGAGATCGCCATGGCCCTGGGAAGGGCCGCCGGCCGCCCCCTGGCCCTTGAGTGCATAGTCGAGTCCGCCCCGACCACCCCCGCACCATCTGCGCCGGGTCGGGAGGTGGGCGAGCCCGCACGGCCCCACGGCGGTCCGGCCGCGGTTTTGCCTCCGCGGGCCGCGCCCCAGCCTTTACCGGCTTCTAGCATGTCAGACCATCCGCTTGTGCGGCAGGCGGCGGAGCTTCTGAACGCACGCCTGATTCGGGTTGAACGCAGGGAG
>DATGXW010000205.1:0-4004 GCA_035298585.1 Phycisphaerales bacterium | reverse complement strand
GGATGCACCGCGTCTCCCCCCATGTGCACAACCAGCACGCCCTCGGGATTGTCAAACCGCACCACCCCTTTCCCGCGCCCGCCCCGCATCAATGACCCGCCGCGAAACTCCGCGCTCCCCACCCGTGCAGCGCTCGCCACCTTGGGAATCGGCCCCGCCTCCACGCTCACGCTGGAAAGCCTCCTCGCCTTGAACGACCCCCCCATGTCGGGGTTCTCGTACAGCCGCTTCCCAGGCTTCAGCTCAACCTTCTCCTCATCCTCGTTCGCCATCACCAGCCGCAGACCCGACGCAAGCACCACGCCGCCGCTGCGATACTCCTCCAGCGGCCTCTGATCGCGCGGCATCAACTGCGAAATCGGCGCATTGACGAGCCCAACAGGCGGCGCTTGCGTCACGATCTCCCCCGACGCCACGTCGACGCCCCGCAGCTCCCCCATCCCCGCCCACGCCACACCCTGTTCATACCAGTGCACACCTCTCGCGTGCATCCGGTCTCCCGACCGCACGCCGCGGTCAAGCCCGATCACGCGCGTCTCGCCATCGCATCGCTCTGGGATCAGCCACAGTGCATACGAATAGCTCTTGCGCGATTCATCCACGCCCTTGAGCGAAGGCAGATACGGGTCGCACGTCTCGATCAGCACCGCAAGGTCCTTCCCCGCCCGCACCACCTGCCCCGTCGGCATCCCGTACGACTTCACGCCAAGCTGCCGCGCCAGGCCCGCCACCAGCGCCGCCGCCACCGCAAGACCCGCCACGCCAATCAGGATCATCGTTCGAGGGCTCATGCCCAATCCTCCCTTTGCTCTACGCCGCCGTCGGCGCACCCCGGCTCAGCACCATCACCACGATCGGCGCGATGTACGCGCCCAGCATCGACACCATCCAAAGAACGCAGCACGCCGCGAACCACCCGTCCCCCGCCCCGCCGTTCTCAGGAACCAGCCGGCTCGTCAGCCACATCGCACATGTCCCGCCCGCCAGCGCCACCGGCAGCATCAAGACCAGCGCCAACCCCTGCCGCTCGTGTCCATACAGCCAGGGACCCAGCACATACCCCATGTGCAGCACCCACACGCCGATCCCCGCCAGCACCAGCGGCCCAGCGCCCCGGTGACTCCCAAACCCCTTCAGCAGCAGGTGAATCAGCATCGCCAGGATGCACACGCCGATCGTCAGCACCACCGGCGCTGCATACAGGATCACAATCGAGATCGTCCGCTGCATGATCGATGGCCTCCTCTCATCACTCGCCATCGCTCACCGCGGCTCATACCCGAGAATCGCCACCAGCCGCGCCCGGTCCTCCGCACGCCCGGCCTCGTACCGCTCCGCCTCCTCCCCCGTGTGCGGATCCGGATAGCAGCCCTGCGCCCAGCTCAACGCCCGATCAAACACCCGCTCCACCCGCCCGCGATCCTTCTGCACCGCCCCCTCCCCCACCAGCGCCCGCAGCCGCGATTCATACAGCTTCGCCAGCGCCACCGCCCCGTAAATCGAACCATCCACGCGCTGCATCGCCGCTTCCGCCTCATCAAACCGATCCTGCGCCAGCAGCACCGCCGCCGCCTCTTCCGCCGGTCCGCGCTTGGCCTCCAGCTCCCGCAGGAACTTCTCCGTCGCCGCCCGCTGCATCTCCGGCGTGACCTTCGTCCATCCCTCGGCCGTCAATGAATCAAGCTCGCGCGTCGCCCCCTTGGGCGTCGTCAGCGAGATCGAATACACCGCGCTCCGCAACCGCTCCCCATAGCTCGGCCACAACTCCGCCGCGCACATCGCGTGCGCGGTCACCAGCCAACCGCCATCCTCAAACGCCACCACCACCATCCGCACATCCTGGCCATCCTGCTCCTGGTGTGCATCCGCCATGATCGCCCGGTGACCGCACGCCCCCCGCGTCACGCCCGTCCTGAACGCCTCCACCTCCATCCCGAAGTGGTCGCACAGGTACTTCATCCACTGCAGCACGCTCCCCGTCTCATACGCCGGCCGCGCCGCCACCGCGATCAACGCCAGCGCCACCTGCGATGAAAACAACGCCAGCGGCGCTGATTGCGTCGGATTGTCAAAGTCAATCTCACCCGCCGGCATCGGCGGAAGAATGAACCCCTCCGGAACATCCATCGAAAACCCAAGATGTGCAATGCCGGGCGTCACAGTCGTGTGCATCGGTGTCCTCGCTCAAGAGAGCCACCCACCAATGCGACGTACACCCCCCGATCGGCTGCCCGACTTCCACATCCACCCCGCTCCTGCCATCCCGCCCCCCCTGCACTACACCCGCTCCCCCCACCGGATGGAATAGTCGACCTACTCCACTTCCCACACATCCCCCTTCAACCTCTTCACCACCTTCGGCTGCGTCTGGATGAACAACTCCATCACCCCATCCCCATCCATGTCGAGGTACGAAAACGCCGCCGCCCCGATATCCCGCCCATGCATGTTCCCCGGCTGATACCGCACATACTTCCCCCGCCACACCCCCGATCCCTCCTCGCGCATCAACCCCGCCTCGTTCAGGCTCCCCGGTCCGTACGCCGAGACCTCCCGCACCACCCCGCCGCGCACAGCCGCGTATCCCAGCAGCTCATCACTGAAATACACCGTTACTCCGCCGTTCCCGCTCGCATCATTCCACATCGTCTCCATGCGAAACGGCGACGAATCGCCACCCCGCACAAGCATCACAACCGCCCACACTCCCCCCACCGCCGCCATGTGCAGCGCCGCCCCATACACCCACACCACGCCCCGCTTCACCCGCCCGTTCGATGTACTCATCATCCCACTCTACCACCACGCCCGACACCACCACAAAACGCAGCACGGGACCCCCTTTGGGGGATCCCGTGCGCCAAGCTCCAGTTCACGACGTTCCTCGAACACGCGGCCTCAGGCAAACGAGCTCTTCCAGCCTCGCCCCCCGACCGTTACAGCACCACCACCGCCCGCCGATTGTGCTTCGACGCCGCAAGACACCCCCACAGCATGCACACCGGCCACACGATCACCGTCGCAAGCCCACCCGTCAGCGGGATGATCACGCTCGCGATCAGGAACATGATGATCGCCCCCGCGACCGTGGTGTACAGCATGCCCAGCGGTCCGAAAATCAGCGTGAGCAAGAAGGCCAGCCCCACGCTCTTGCGCTCAACCACCACCACCTGCTGTCCGTACCGCTCGCCCATGTCGTCTTCCCCTTGCCGGAGTTCATCCCCCCGGCACTCATGTATTCGGATCCCCTTTCCACCCCTTTCATCCAAGGTCCCCGAGCCGCCGTTCGCCGTTCGCTTTTCGCCGTTCGCAGATCGCAGATCGCAATTCGCCGTTCGCCGCGATCTCCCCATTCCTCACCGCCCTTCTGTCCTGCGAACAGCGAACCGCCAACCGCGAACCCCCGCGAATCCCGCCCCCTACGCTCCGCCGTGCCCCGCTACAAGCTCACGATCGCCTACGACGGGACCGACTTCTGCGGCTGGCAGAAGCAAGAGCCGCTCCTCGAACACGCACAGCACACCGGCTCGATGAAGCACATCGAATCCTCCCTGACCCCAGGTTCACCCGGCCGCGTCGCCCTCCGCACCGTGCAGGCGGTCGTCGAAAAAGCCGTCCGCGAAGTCGTCCGTGAAGAGATCATCCTCTTCGGCGCCAGCCGCACCGATTCAGGCGTCCACGCCAAGGGTCAGGTCGCCGCCTTCACCACCACCGACGACCCGGGCCGCATCGCCCGGGGTTCAGGCTGGCCCATCGATCGCGGCGTCGAGCCTCTCCTCCGCGCCATCAACGGACGCCTCCCAGACGACGTCCTCATCACCGCCGCCCAGCTCGTCGCCCCCCCCTTCGACCCCGTCGGCGACTGCACCAGCAAGGGCTACTCCTACACCATCCACGCCTCACGCACACGCCCCCTCTGGGATCGCCGCCACGTCCATCAGGTCTGGGAGCCCCTCGACCTCGCCCTCATGCAGCGCGCCGCCGACCTCATCGTCGGCGAACAC
>DATGXW010000204.1:0-4478 GCA_035298585.1 Phycisphaerales bacterium | reverse complement strand
GCCGCGGCCGTTGTCATCATCGTCGTAGCGGCTGGAGGAATAGCGACCACCGCCCGAGCTCCCGCGTGAGGAGTAGCGGTCATCATCATCGTCGTCGCGCGATCCGCCGCGGCTGGAGCCGCCGTTGCTGCCTGAGAAGCGTCCGTACTCGTCGCGGTCCTGGCTGCGCGACGATTCGTAGCCGCCGCGGCCGCGACCCTCGTAACCGCCGCGGCCGTTGTCATCATCGTCGTAGCGGCTGGAGGAATAGCGACCACCGCCCGACCCGCCGCGCGAGGTATCGCGGTCATCATCATCGTCGTAGCGCGAGGAGGAGGAGCCGCGACCACCGGAGGTGAACTGCCCGTACTCATCGCGGGACTGCGACCCGGAGCCGTTCCGGTTTCCGCCGCGTCCGTTGTCGTCGTACCGATCATCGTATCGACCCATTGAAAGACTCCTTGGAACTTGAGACCTCTCCACGGAAGAAGCGGGGGATGAACCGCCGTTCTGCCCGGATTGTGAAGCTTGGTTGAATTGGCCCGCGCTGCGCGGGCTTGACAGGGACTGACTCATCTGCCGGCCCGAGAGGCCAGATGAAAGGCCAGAGGAATGTTGAGACTGGCCGGCGGCCTGGGCAGCGCCATCATCCATCTCGACGTCGGACCCGCTGCCCGAGTTGCCGTTCGCGGCGTCCTGTGCCTGGGGGTTGACGATGGACTCGGCGATCTGGGTGAGCAACTGGTCGGTCTGTTTTTCCTGTTCGAGAATGCCCTCGAGCACGCCCTGGTCTTCGGAGCGTTCGAGCCGGCGTGCGAGCGCTGCGAGCGTGCCGTAGAGGGCCATCTCGTAGTGCTCGGCCTTCTGCGCGCCGCCGATGAGGGCGGCTTCCTTGACGGCCTGATCTCCCTGGCTCTTGAGGATCTCGCTGCCTTCCTCGACGATTCCTTCCATGCCTTTGCACTTGATCGCCTTGCGTGATCCGCCGGCGTTCTGGATGAGCTGCTCAACCTTCTGGACGTGCTCGAGGGTTTCTTCGCGGTGGCGGGTGAAGGCCTGCTGGAGCTGGGAGGTCGTGACGCCCTTGGCGAGTTTTTCGAGGGCCCTGACGAGCTGCTTCTCTGCACTCAGGGCGTCCTTGAGCATGTGGACATACATCGCCTCGGGCGATTCCATCTGGGGCATGCCCGAGGAAGCGCCCGCGGCCTGGGGCTTGGTCTTGGTCTGCATGGATGTGTCGTCCTTGGAAGGTTCCCCCCGCCCGAACCTGATTGATCTTCGGAGCGGCCGATGAATGAGAAGTAGATGAAAAAGCGAGGGTGCGATTCTGCGAGAAAACCACGTGATTTCCTGCACCGGGGATCCACCGGCGCGGGTCACGATGAAGATCGTGAGCGTGTGCTCATCGGGTCTTCACAGCGCAGGAGGCCGGGTTGCGATTGACCGCGCGGGATGAACCGATGTCGGCGAGTGATGCACATGGGGACGCGTGAGCGTGTGCACACGCGAATGTGAGGGATGAAGCGAGGAGCCGCGATGCGGGCTCTTTGTCTTTGGAGCCGGCCGGTCAGCGACTGGCGGTGAGCGCGGCGGCGGCGTCGAGGGCTTGGCGGTGCTCGGCGACATCGTGGACGCGGAAGACGCGTGCGCTGGCGGCGTGGTGGAGGGTCGAGAGCGCCAGGGTGGCGGGGAGGCGTTCGTCGGGGGTGGAATCGCGGTTGAGTGCGATCCGGCCGACGAAGCTCTTGCGGGAGAGTGCACTGAGGATGGGGTGGCCGAGGGCGGCGAGGATCGGTGTGCCCGCGATGAGCTTGAGGTTGTCGGGGACTGACTTTCCAAAGCCAAGTCCGGGGTCGAGGAGGATGGCGTCGTGGGGAACACCCGCGGCGATGGCGGCGCGTGCACGCTGCGAGAGATAGGCGGCGACGTCGCGGACGACGTCGGCGTAGGTGGGCGTCTCGGTGGGGTCGTAGCGGTCGGAGTAGCGGTCGCGGGCGGGTTTGAAGGGGCGGTGCATCAGGATGAGGGCCGCGCTGCGCTCCGCGGCGAGTGGGAGGAGGTCGGGGTCATCGTGGCCGGCGGAGATGTCGTTGATGATGTCAGCGCCGGCGTCGAGGGCTGCGCGGGCGACCTGGGCGAGGGTGGTGTCGATCGAGATGGGGAGGGTGAGGCCGGCGCGGCGGATCTCGCGGATGGCGGGGATGGTTCTTTGGATCTGTTCCTGGGCGGGGACGGATTCTGAGCCGGGGCGGGTGGATTCGCCGCCGATGTCGAGAAGGTCTGCGCCCTGGTCGAGAGCGCGGCGTGCGGCGGCGAGTGCGGCGGCGGGTGAATCGAGCGTGGCGCTTTGGTAGAAGCTGTCGGGGGTGGTGTTGAGGATCGCCATGATGCGGGGGCGATCAAGGGAGAGGGTGTGGGTGTGGGAGATGCGCCAGGCGGGCGGGTGATGCACGGGGGATGGTAGAGTGGGGGGGTACGATGGTGGGGGGAGAGCAAAGGGCCAAAGGGCCAAAGAGCAGAGGGCAGACAGCAGACAGCGGAGGGCGGGCAGCGGAGGGGGGAGGGGACCGGGGGAGATGGTGTAGGGCACTGGCGGGATGCGTGGGCCGGGAGATTGGGTGGGGGAGATTGCATGAGGAGGCGGGCGTGAGTGATGAGCAGACGCAGCACGATGTGACGCAGCTTCTGGCGGCGGCGTGTGATGGGGA
This sequence comes from Phycisphaerales bacterium, assembly GCA_035298585.1. Taxonomy (GTDB): domain Bacteria; phylum Planctomycetota; class Phycisphaerae; order Phycisphaerales; family UBA1924; genus JAEUJB01. The sequence goes on along the minus strand of DATGXW010000204.1, from coordinate 1,791 downwards.
TCCGCGGGCGTCGGCCCAGCTTTTGCCGCTGGTGTACGAGGAGATGCGGAAGCTGGCGGCGGCGCGACTGGCGAAGGAGCCGGGGGCGGGGCAGAGCTATACGTTGCAGCCGACAGCGTTGGTGCACGAGGCGTATCTGCGTCTGGTGGGCGGGGGTGATGTGACGTGGGATGGGCGGGGGCACTTCTTTGCGGCGGCGGCGCTGGCGATGCGGCGGATCCTGGTGGAGCGTGCACGTCACCGGGGGCGGGTGAAGCACGGGGGTGGCAGGCAGCGGGTGGCGCTCGAGGTGGAGAGTCTGGCGGATGAGCCGGAGGCGGATGAACTGCTGTCGCTGGATGATGCACTTGCGAAATTGGAGCAGGTGGACAACCGCAAGTACCAGGTGGTGATGCTGCGGTACTTTGCGGGGCTGAGCATCGAGGACACGGCGGCGGCGCTGAACGTGTCGCCTGCGACGGTGAAGAACGACTGGAACTTTGCGCGTGCGTGGCTCCGGCGCGAGGTGACGTCGGGGATGTGAGGGGATGTCGCGGGGATGTGAGGGGATGTGAGGGGGTCGAGGGCGGGCGGCCATGAAAAAAGCACCGCGTCGTGCGGTGCTTTGTGAGGGGGACTGCTGTGGCTGATGGGTCGGGGGCGCGATTACTTGATCACGCGGACCTTGATGTTGCGGTACCAGACCTGGTCGCCGTGGTCCTGGAGGGCGATGTGGCCCTTGGGCTGGACGGCAAAGCCCTTCCAGTCCTTGAACTTGGTGGCCTGGACAGCCTTCTTGAAGGCTTCGGTGCCGATGTCGGCGTCGACGACCTTCTCGCCGTTCCACCAGTGCTCGACCTTGGTGCCCTTGACGACGATCCTGGCGGTGTTCCACTCGCCGGCGGGCTTGGTCATGTCCTTGGCGGCGGGGAAGAAGTCGTACATCGCGCCGGCCTTGTTGACGGGCTTGGCGTCCTTGTGTGCGTTGTTGTCGAGGACCTGGAACTCGGGGCCGGTTTCGTAGGTGGCGTTGCCGTCTTCGGTGGAGCGGTAGATGATGCCGCTGTTGCCGCCGGGGGCGAGCTTCCACTCGCAGGAGAACTCGAAGTCCTGGTACTGGTCCTTGGTGACGAGGTCCGCGCCGCCGCCGGTGGCGTGGACGGCGTCGCCGTCGACGTTCCAGGTGGTGGGGACGGCGTCTGACTTGAAGCCCTTGAAGTGCTCGAGGGACTTTCCGTCGAAGAGGAGGACCCAGCCTTCCTTCTTCTCGGCGTCGGTGAGGGTGTTGACGGCGGGCTGGACGGCGGCCGGCTTCTCGGCCTTCTTGGCGGGGGAGACGGCGGTCGGCTGGGTGGCTTCCTTCTTGGCGGGCTGGCCGGCAATCGACAGGAAGGTCGATGCACCGACGGCGATGATCATGGTGAAGGCAGCACCAGCGTTGACGTTACCGCAGCAGCATTTCAAGGCATCACTCCTGGAAGGGCGGCCGGTGTGCGTGTTTGAAATACGTACACGGGTCGCGTCGGTCAAAGAACGGTTCCGGATCCACCTCCGGGATCGTCTTCCGGGAGGAGAGGATAGGCGTCGGGCGCGGGGGTTCGGTCTGGGCGGGAAAGGCGGGGTGAGGATCGGCGGGAAGTGGTGGGAAAGGCGCGGGGTTTGGATACAGTCCTGGTCTTCTGGCATCGAAGACTGCGAGCAGCGTGAAACACGACAGGACATCACAGGGCGGGGGGGGCGTCGATGGCGTCGAGGGCGGGTATGACTCGTCGCGGTGGTCATTTGCGACGTTTGCGGGGCACGGGGCGGGGG
>DATGXW010000203.1:0-21846 GCA_035298585.1 Phycisphaerales bacterium | reverse complement strand
ATTCCTCGATGGTCAGCATCTGGTCCTGCCGCGCGCCGAGGAGGTAGAGAGCGGCCTGCAGCACATCCTCGAGTTGGGCTTGGGTCGGCGTGGGCTGGGGGGCAGGCATGGCTCAGGCTCCCCTCCCGGCGACGAAGACGCCGCGCTCGTGCTTCTTGAAGCGGGCCTTCTCGCCCTTGGCGGCGATCTCCCGGATGATCGCTGCGTAGAGCGTGGCCTCGGGCGTCTTGCCGCCCGGCGAGCGCCACAAGCCCTTGGTCTCCATCGCGGCGATCATCTCCTTGGCCCGCATCGGCACCTCGCTGGCAGCCAGCACCTGCGCCGCAGCGTCGAGTGCGCTCACCCGCTTGGGCTTGGGCTCTTTGGTGGGCTTCGGGGTCTTGGGCGTCTTGGGGGCCTTCTCGCCCTTGGCCTTCTTGCTCTTGGCGGCCGCGCCCAGGTTCGCGTTGTTGGCGACCTCCTTGTCGCTGGGGACCTCGTGGTCCTGCTTCCCTCCCGCCAACCGGTCGTTGATCTCGGCGAGCGCCGCCTTGCGGAGGCGGTCCGTCTTGGCGGCTCCCTCCGCGCGGGCAGCGCTCTGGGACATCTTCGGGGTGCGGGGGGTGCGGGGCTTGGCGGGCTTCTTCGTCTTCGTGCTCATGGTCATCTCCGAACTGGGGGTTGGAACTCCCGTCGCACATCGCGGCGGGGAAGCGTGGCGGTCGCGGTGTCCCGCGACGCCGCGTGGTGCGTGTCAGCAGCCCGCGACTCGCTCGATCTCATTCATCACGTCGTGGATCATCGAGTTAGTGGCGGCGGGGCGTCCGTGGCGGTCGGTCCCGTATACGTGCGTGGCGACGATGCAGGCCTTGGCGTACCTCGCCTCGCGACTCTCAGCGCGTCCGAACTCCGCCAGCACGTTGTCATGCTTGCCCTCGCTACGGCTGAACCGCTGGATGCTCACGGTCGCGCCTGCGTCGGTGCGGGCGATCTTGATGTCCTCTTCGAAGCCTTCGATCACGATCGTCTTGATGGTCATTGCTGTGCTCCTTCGGGGCGGGTTGTCGGCGTGCGTTCACTCGGCGTCGTTCAGAAATGCCTCGACGTGCTCGGGATCCATGTTGCTGAGGAACCCGACGAGGTCGATCAGGTCGCTGCGGACCTTCCCGAGGCTTCCCGCAAAGCCCCAGTTGCGCGGGTCGGCCTTCGCCCCCTCGGCGTGCTTGTCAAGTTCCATCTGCAGCACGTCCATCAGGCGGGAGATGTCGTTCTGCCTCGCGGCGTAGGTCTGGGCGGCGGTCGGTTCGGTCTTCGTGGTCTTGGGCGTGCGCTTGTTCATGCTTCTGCTCCTATGCGAATGGGTGGTCGGTTAAACAGCGAAGCCCGCATTTCGCGGGCTTCAGGTCGTCGGCAGTTCAGGATTTCGTGGGCTTGTCGGGGCCTCTTCTCGTGCCGCCTCGCGGCACGCGTCCGTTCGCCCTTGGCGGTAACCCGTGTGCAGGCCCTCGTGGTACCCGGCCTCAAAGGCGTGGCGGACCAGGTCGCGGATCGACCAGACCGGGATCTCGTGGAAGTCGAGGCTGTCGCTCTTGCGGGTTTCCAGCGTTTCGAGCAAGAGCTCGACCTTGGCCCATTCCATCTCGGCGTCGAGCGCCTTCTGCGTGCTGATCCCGTCGAGGCTGGTCTTGGTGGTCTTCTTGGCGTTCATCGTCGTGGTCTCCGTCGCGTGCGGCCATCCCGCTCGCGTGTGACACACATTCGTCGGCATCTGGCCAACAGGCAAGGCGTTAGTGCTTCATTTCTCGATGATTCTGCGACATGTGGGCAACTCTTCGGCCCATGTGGGCAAGTTCGCGCGGGAGGTCCGCGATGACTCCCGAACACGCGCCTAGTTCCCAGCCAGCGGGGGGCGGACAGGGAATGTCCCGGCTCAACCCGGCCGCGATGCCCGTGGCGGACGCCGCCCGCGTGCTCACCCGGCTTGGCGGCAAGCCCGTGACCGAAGCGATGCTCCGTGTCGACATCGATGCGGGCGCGCCGACCAACGCCGACGGCAGCGTCAACCTCGTGCACTATGCCGCGTGGCTCGTGAAGGAGATGTCCGCAGGTGGCGATTGACCCGCGCAAACTCAAGCCCGGCGAACTCGCGCGGCTGCTCAACAGCACGCCGCTGGGCGAGGTGATCAGCGAGCGGCAGCTCCACCGCCATCGCACGCGCGCGGGGTTCCGTGTCGCGGCCGACGGCGATGCGGGCAAGGTTGATCTGTTCCGATACGTGGCGTGGCTGGCGACTACGAGGCACGAGGCGATTGCCGAGGCTGCCGATGCGCCTGAGGGTCTCACGGGCTACGACGCGATGAAGGAGCGTGCCCGGCTCCGCAACGCGATGCTGTCGCTGTCGGGACGAGACATTGGTGACCTGCCACCAATCGCGGACGCGGCGAGGAGGGAGAGGGCTGCCCGCGACTTCCGGTACTTCTGCGAGGCGTACTTCCCGCAGACGTTCCACCTCAAGTGGTCGGATGACCATCTCAAGGTCATCGCCAAGATCGAACAGGCGGTGCTCGAGGGCGGGCTGTTTGCGATGGCGATGCCTCGCGGCTCAGGCAAGACCTCGCTCTGCGAGATCGCGTGTCTGTGGGCGTTGGTGTACGGGCACCGGGAGTTCGTGGCGCTCGTGGGGTCGGACGAAGAGCACGCGGCGGGGATGCTGGACTCGATCAAGGCGGAGCTGGAGAACAGCGAGATCCTCGGCGGCGACTTCCCAGAGGTCTGCCACCCGATCCGCTCGCTCGAAGGCATTCACCAGCGGGCGTCAGGGCAGCTCTACCAAGGCAAGCAAACCCACATCGGCTGGACCGCCAGGGAGATCGTGCTGCCCACGATTCCGGGCTCCGCGGCATCGGGCGCGATCATTCGTGTCGCGGGGATCACGGGCCGCATCCGTGGCATGAAGCACAAGCGTGTCGACGGTGTGAGCGTCCGCCCGTCGCTCGTACTGATCGACGACCCGCAGACCGACGAGAGCGCCCGCTCTCCTTCGCAGTGCGCCAACCGAGAGCGCATTCTCGCGGGCGCGATCCTGGGCATGGCCGGGCCCGGACGGAAGATCGCCGGCCTGATGACGCTAACGGTGGTCCGCCCCGACGATCTGGCGGACCGCATTCTCGACCGCGACAAGCACCCGCAGTGGCAGGGCGAGCGGACCAAGATGGTCTATTCGTTCCCCAAGAACGAGAAGCTCTGGGCCGAGTACGCCCGCTTGCGGGCCGAGGGGCTTCGCGCCGATCGCGGGAGCATTGATGCCACGGCGTTCTACGGCAAGCACCGGACGGCGATGGACGAGGGGGCGGTCATCGCCTGGCCGGAGCGGTTCAACCACGACGAGTTGTCAGCGGTGCAGCACGCCATGAATCTCCGGCTGCAGAACGAGGCCGCGTTCTTCGCGGAGTATCAGAACGAACCGCTGCCCGAGGTTGAGGTCGCGGACGACCTACTCAACGCCGATCAGATCGCGGCGAAGGTGAACGGGCACGCCCGCGGGCTTGTCCCGCTCGGTTGCTCGCACCTGACGATGTTCGTGGACGTGCAGGGCAAAGCACTGTTCTACCTCGTGGCCGCCTGGGAAGACGACTTCACGGGGCACATCATCGACTATGGCACCGAGCCGGACCAGAAGCAGGCGTACTTCACGCTTCGGGACGTGCGCCGGACGCTTGGGGCGGCGTCGCCCCGCGCCGGTGTCGAGGGCGCAATCTACGGCGGCCTGGAGCGGCTCATCGAGGCGACGGTTGCTCGCGAGTGGCGACGCGATGACGGCGCAATGGTGCGGATCGACCGATGCTTGATCGATGCCAACTGGGGTTCATCCACGGATGTGGTCTACCAGTTCTGCCGCCAGAGTCCGCACGCCAGTGTTCTCACGCCCAGCCACGGACGCTATGTCGGCGCGAGCAGCCTCCCCTTCAGCGACTACAAGCGCAAGCGCGGCGAGCGGGTGGGGTTGAACTGGCGCGTGCCGATCGTGACCGGAAAGCGGGCGGTGCGGCACGTCCTATTCGACACGAACTACTGGAAGTCCTTTGTGCATGCGCGGCTGGCGGTGCCGATGGGCGATCCTGGTGGGCTTTCGCTGTTCGGGCAGAAGCCAGAGCCACACCGGCTGTTGTCGGAGCACCTCACCAGCGAGTACCGCGTGCGGACGGAGGGCCGGGGCCGCACCGTGGACGAGTGGAAGCTCCGGGTCGAAGGGCTCGACAACCACTGGCTCGACGGGTTGGTCGGCGCTGCAGTTGCAGCGTCCATGCAAGGCGCTGTGCTCTTTGGCACGGACCACAAGGTCGCCGTCCGACCTCGGATCAAGCTCTCGCAGCTTCGAGGAGGCCGTCGATGAGCACCCCGCGCGAGGCCCCGCGACCTCTGAAGCAAGAAGCCCGCGGGCTGATATGTCCAAAGTGCGGGTGTCGCCACTTTGAGGTGCTCTACACCCGCGCCGCACCTGGCGGTGCAGTGCGACGCCGCCGTGCCTGCCGTCACTGCGGTCGCCGCGTGACGACTCATGAACGCATCGGCGGCTGACTGTGCAGCAGGGTTCTACCGGTGGCACTGGTTGGATCAAAACAGGTTGCGACGCGCGCAGGGCGATTCGCTTTTGCATAGGTAGCACGTGACGACGAGCTTCCGCTCGCTCGTCGCACGACACCCGATGCCTGACCCATCTCCCAACCCGGATCTCGAGCAGGCCATACGCGACAACGCGTTGCAGCCCGCCAAGGCCTCTGTCGACGGCCAGTCCGTCGAGCAGCACCCTTTGAAGGACCAGATCGAGGCCGACCGCTACCTCGCGTCCAAGGACGCCGCGAGGAAGCCCGGCCTCGGCATCAAGTTCGCCAAGATCGTCCCGCCCGGTTCCGTCTGACCCACTCATGCTGAAAGCCATCGCCAACATCATGAGCCGGATCGCCCCCCATCGCGGGACGTCCACCGTCTCTCCCTCCCCGGCGGCGTCGCGTGCTCCGCACGGAGGCGGATCGCGCGGCGGCCGTCGTTTGGTCGTGGCCAAGTTCGACTCAGCCAAGACCACACCGGAGAACCGCAAGCACTGGGCGAACGCGGACGGTCTGTCGCCCAACGCTGCCATCAACCCCGAGGTCCGGCGCGTCCTCCGCAACCGCGCCCGATACGAGGTCGCCAACAATTCCTACGCCAAGGGCATCGTCCTCACGCTCGCCAATGACACCATCGGCACCGGTCCCCGGCTGCAGATGCTCACTGACGACGCCGAAGCGAATGCTCGGATCGAGGATGCGTTCGAGCAGTGGTCGCGGGCGGTCGACCTGCCCGGAAAACTCCGCACCATGCGGCTGGCCCGGGCAGAGAGCGGCGAGGCGTTCGCACTGCTGGTCAACAACCCCGGCATCGCGTCGGCGGGCTCGCCCGTGTCACTTGATCTCAAGCTCATCGAGGCCGACCAGGTCTGCACGCCCCTCCTCCGGCGCGGGCGCAACGACGAGATCGACGGCATCGCTCTGGATCAGTGGGGCAATCCCTCCGCCTACCGCGTGCTCAAGCGGCACCCCGGTGACAGCGGCGTGTTCCGCACGCCCATCGACGACCTCACGGCCTACGACACGTTCCCCGCCTTGTCGGTCGTGCACTACTTCCGCCCGGATCGGCCCGGCCAACTCCGCGGCATCCCCGACATCACGCCGGCGCTCCCGCTGTTTGCGCAGCTCCGCCGGTACACACTGGCGACCATCGCGGCCGCCGAGACCGCCGCCAACTTCGCCGCCGTCATCTACACCGACAGCCCCGCCAACGGCGAGGCCGATCCGCTGGAGCCGATGGACGAAGTCGAGCTCGAGCAGCGTCTCGCCACCGTGCTTCCGGGCGGCTGGAAGCTCGGCCAGGTGCATGCCGAGCAGCTGACGACAACGTTCGGCGAGTTCAAGCGCGAAATCCTCAACGAGATCGCCCGCTGCTTGAACATGCCGTTCAACGTCGCGGCTGGCAACTCCTCGGGGTACAACTACGCCAGCGGTCGCCTCGACCACCAGGTGTACTACAAGAGCATCCGTGTCGAGCAGCACCACCTGCAGCTCGCCGTGCTCGATCGCATCCTGAAGGCGTGGTTGAACGAGGCAGTGCTTGTCGAGGGATTGCTTCCGCAGTCCCTCCGAACCATCGCCGCCACACTGCCCGAGCACGCGTGGTTCTGGGATGGCGTCGAGCACGTCGATCCCGCCAAAGAGGCCAACGCACAGGCCACCCGACTGGCCAACCACACGACCACGCTCGCCGCGGAGTTCGCCCGGCAAGGCCGCGACTGGGAGCAGGAACTCCGCCAGCGTGCAAAAGAGCTCACGCTCATGAACAAGCTCGGCCTCGCGCTGGCAACCGCACCGGCTGCCGCTCCGGCCGCGAACGCGCCCGCCGAGGACACCGATCCCGCAGACCAAGTTGATGAGGAGACCGCCAGTGCCAGTCACCGCTGACCCCAAGAAGACCATTCCCGCTCTCACGCTCACCGCAACCGCCGACATCACCGTCGTTGCTGCGGCCGATGGGCAGGCTGCGCCTCTCCCCCGCTTCAAGATGGTCGCGTACACCGGCGGCGCGATGCGTGTCGCGGGCTGGCGTCACCCGGTCGTGATCGACCTCGCGGGCCTGGCGGTTCCCTCGCAGGCACGCCCCATCCGTTTCGGGCACGACCCGCTCTCGGGCGTTGGCCATACGGATGCGATCCGCGTTGAAGCGGGGCAACTCGTCGCCACCGGCGTGATCTCGCGTGACACGAGCGCCGCCAAAGAAGTCGTCGCGTCCTCGCGGAACGGCTTCCCCTGGCAGGCGTCCGTCGGCGCGAGCGTCGAGGAGTTCGAGTTCATCAAGGACAACCAGAAGGCGACGGTCAACGGCCAGGAACTCACCGGCCCGGTCAACGTCGTCCGCAAGGCCACGCTCGGCGAGATCAGTTTCGTGGATCTCGGCGCAGACGGCCGCACCAGCGCGAGCATCGCCGCGCGTCAGAACAAGGAGCCCAGCGTCATGGCCGACGATCCCACGACTTCCAATCCCACCCCGTCCCCAATCATCGCCACCGAGCAGACGCCTGAGCAGTTGCGAGCTGCAGCCCTTGCTGAGACCGCCCGCATCGCCGCCGTCCGCAAGGTCTGCGGCGGCAAGCACAGCGAGATCGAGGCCCAGGCTATCCGCGACAACTGGGATGCCACGCGCACCGAGCTCGAGGTCCTGCGTGCCAGCCGACCCAAGGCTCCGGCCATCCACGCCCCCGACACCAGCGTGACCAGCGAGGTGCTCGAAGCCGCGTGCTTCCAGAGCGCCAAGCTCGAGGGCATCGAGAAGGTCTGCTCCACGCAGGCAATCGAGATCGCCGCCAAGCGGTTCCAGGGCGGGCTGGGCCTGCAGGAGCTCCTGTTCGAAGCCGCGATCGCCAACGGCTACACCGGCCGCACGTTCCGCGATAGCCGCCGCGTGCTCGAGGCCGCGTTCGGTCGTGGCATCGAGGCGGGCATGACCACCATCGATGTGGGTGGCATCCTCTCCAACGTCGCCAACAAGTTCCTGCTCGAGGGCTTCTTCAGCGTCGAGCGCGTGTGGCGGAGCATCTGCGCCGTCCGCAACGTCAGCGACTTCAAGACCGTCACCAGCTACCGCCTGGTCGGCAAGGACCAGTACGAGCAAGTCGCCCCCGGCGGCGAGCTCAAGCAGGGCACGCTCGGCGAGGAGACGTACACCAACAAGGCCGACACCTACGGCCTGATGCTCTCGATCGATCGCCGCGACATCATCAACGATGACCTCGGCGCGATCACCACGGTTCCCCGCAAGCTCGGCCGTGGCTCGGGCCTGAAGATCAACGACGTCTTCTGGACGGCGTTCATGAACAACGCCGCGTTCTTCAGCGCCGGCAACAAGAACTTCGTCTCCGGCGCGGACACCGCGCTCGGCATCGACGGCCTCACCAAGGGCGAGGTCGCGTTCATGGACCTCGTGGACTCCGACGGCAAGCCCACCGGCGTGATGCCCGCGATCCTGCTGGTACCGACGGCGCTCTCGGCGATGGGCACGCAGCTCTACAAGAGCGTCGAGCTCCGAGACACGACCGCGAACACCAAGTTCCCCGTCGCCAACCCGCACCAGGGCAAGTTCCGCATCGAGGTCAGCCGCTACCTCTCCAACGCGCTCTACACCGGCAACTCGGCCAAGGCGTGGTACCTGCTCGCCGACCCGAGCGACCTGCCGGTCATCGAGATGGCGTTCCTCAACGGCCAGGAAGCCCCGACCGTCGAGACCTCCGACGCGGACTTCAACATGCTCGGCATCCGGATGCGTGGGTACCACGACTTCGGCGTCAACCTGCAGGACCCGCGTGGCGGCGTGAAGAGCAAGGGCGAGGTGTAAGCCATGCCCGTGCAGGGAAGCACAGGCGCTGGGGGGCTCGGCGACGAGCTCCCCAGCGAACTCGGAAGCGGCATCGACCAGCACTCGGGCATCGACATCGATGGCCCACCAACAGATGGAGGTTCAGGAATGGCTTCAGGACCAGCAAAGTTCGTTCAGGAGGGCGGCTCGATCGACTACACCCCCGGCGCAGACGTGCTCGTCGGCGCGGTGGTGGTGCAGGCCGACCTCATCGGTGTCACGCAGGCACCGATCAAGGCGGGCCAGTTGGGATCGATCGCCGTCACCGGCGTCTTCGACTTCAACAATGCGGTCGGCGCTGGCAGCGCCATCCCCGCGGGCACGCTCACGTACTGGGATGCGGCCGCCCAGAACGCCACCAAGAACGCGGCCGCCGGCGCTAACAAGCTGATCGGCAAGGCGGTGAAGGCCACCGTCGACGCCGACACCATCGTTCGCGTGCGGCTGCAGCAATAAGGAGCACCTGTGGGCGACCTGCTCGATCGCGGCGCGGCGTTCCTCGATGCCCAGCGTCACCAGCACCTCTCCCGCTTGGTCCTCTACCGGCGTGGAACGGACGAGAAGGAAGTCCAGGCCACCATCGGCAAGACCGAGTTCGAGCAGGCGGATGACGCGGGGCTCATTCACCGAGTGGAGTCGCGGGACTTCCTCGTGCGAACGGGGGACCTGGATCTGGGCGCTGGCCCGATCCTCCCGCGTGCGGGCGATCAGGTGCGCGAGGCGGTCGGGTTGAGCGTGTTCGTGTACGAGGTCAATGCGCCCGGAGGGCAGCCGCCGTTCCGGTACAGCGACCCGTACCGCAGGGTTCTTCGGATTCACACCAAGCACATCGGCACGGAGACGTGATGGCGGACTCAAGCAACAACTCCAACGGACAGAACGGCAGCGCCCGGTGGGCCGGCGTAGTCGTCACGGTCGTGCTCGCGGCGGGCGCAATGACCGTCCAGTGGGGCGTTGTCACCACCAAGCTCCAACAGGTCGAGAAGCGGCTCGACGAGTTCATCGGCGAGGCCCACAGCATCCGCGCCCAGTACGCCGAGATGGAGCGCAAGATCTGGTTCCTCGAGGGCAAGCTCTCTGGGCTGACCTCCAACGCGCCTCGCCAGACCGTGCCGACGACGGGAGGTGGGCCGTGAGCACCATCGCCGCCCTCGCCGACGCTGTGGCAGCGCACGTGACCGCTGGTTCCTTCGGGCAGCCGGTCACGGCCGTCCGGATGTACCAGCCCGCGTTCACGCTGGAGGACCTCAATGACCTCCGCGTGTCGGTGGTGCCTCGCACGGTGCAGATGACGCCGGTGACCCGCGACAGCCTCGCCGTCGAGTACGTCATCGACGTCGGCGTGCAGAAGAAGCTGCCCGCTGACGGAGCGGATGCCGCGATCGATGAGCTGCTCGCGCTGGCCGAGGCGATCGCGGATCACCTGCGGTTCCAGAGGCTGGAGGGCTTCCCCGACGCGGCATGGGTCGGGATCAGCCACGAGCCGGTGGTGTCGAGCGAATCGCTCGAACAGCACCGGGTGTTCACGAGCGTCCTGAGCGTCACCTACCGGGAGCGGAAGTAGCCATGCGCAACACGATCATCTTCAGCGTGGCGATGACCGACGAGCTCAAGCCGCTGGCGACCCAGAAGACGATCGCCACCTTCACGCTCACCGCGTCGCACAAGAACACGCAGGACCTGCTGCTGACCGACGGCAAGTCCGACCCCATCAAGGTCGCTCCGGGCACGCAGTACTACTTCGAGCGGGTCAACCTGGCGGACGTGCTGGTCAAGAGCAAGGGCGGTGAGATGGTCTTCGTGGTCGGCCACAGCGCCGAGTGAAAGGAGTCAGCGATGGCAATCAGGCTCGGCATGGAAGCCGCCCTCAAGTACAAGACGGGCGGCCAGGCAGGCGCGGGAGCATGGACGGCTCTCGGCAACACGCGGGACGTGACACTCAACCTCGAAGCGGGCGAGGCGGACGTGACCACGCGGGCCAACAACGGTTGGCGGGCGACGGTCGCCACGCTCAAAGAGGCGAGCGTCGAGTTCGAGATGGTCTGGGACACCGGCGACGCCGGGTTCACCGCCATCAAGAACGCATTCTTCAACAACGACCCCATCGGCCTGCAGATCCTCGACGCAGCCGCGGGTCAGGGCCTGCAGGCGGACTTCTCCATCACCAACTTCAGCCGCTCTGAAGCCCTCGAAGAGGCCATCACCGTCTCGGTGACGGCGAAGGTGACGTACTCGACCACGGCGCCGTCATGGATCGGCAGCTAAGCACGGAGGCACGGATGCGGCAGTTCAAGGACAACGCGGGTCGGACCTGGACCGTGGACATCAACGTCGCCACGCTCAAGCGCGTGCGGGGGCTCACGGGCGTCGACCTCATGCAGGTCATCGAGGGGACGCTCATCGAGAAGCTCATCCGCGACCCGGTGCTGCTGTGCGACGTGGTGTACGCCGTGTGCAAGCCCGAAGCCGAGGCCGCCAAGGTGTCAGACGAGGAGTTCGGCAAGGCGATGGCGGGCGACGCCATCGAGTCCGCCACGCAGGCGGTGCTGGATGAACTCGTCAGTTTCTGCCCGAGCCCGAGGGACCGGGCCAACCTCGGGCGGGTGCTCCAGGCCACCAACCGGGTGCTGGACAAGGCCCGCGACCTGACGGGGAAGCGGATCGAGACGCTGACCAGCGAGAGCGAGCTGGACAAGCTCGTGAACCGGATGGTCCCCGAGCCACTGACGCCTGGAAGTTCATCTACCAGTGCGCCGGAGCCCTCGGCCTCGACCCCGAGCCCCTGACGCTGCGGGAGTTGGTCGCCATGCTCGACGGCCGCCAGCGCCACGACTGGTCGATCGCCGCCGCCGTCATGTCCGTGGTGGCCAACACCGCCCGCGATCCCAAGCGATCCCGCCTGCTCAAGCCATCCGACTTCGACCCATTCAACAAGCCCGCCCGCCCCGTCAGGGTTGACGTGTCGGTCCTCAAAGACGTGTTCATCGACCGCCGCTTGCCGGAGGTCGCCAAGGAGACTCGCGCATGAAGAGCCTGTCCCCCCTCACCACCCGCCACTACGTCTACATCGGTGCCCTGATCCTGCTGGCGCTCGTGCTCGCGTCGTGCGCCGGCCTAGACCTTGGCGACATCGTCAAGGTCAAGACGCCCAACACCATCCAGCAGACCACCGGCCTGCCGTCGACGCTCAGCCTCAACGAGGCGGAGGTCGAGTACCAGAACTGGTTCAACCTCACACAGACGACCGGCGCGCAGTGGAAGGGCAACATCGAGAAGGCTGGCGAGATCCGCGGGCTGCTCGGTCAGCTCACGCTGTCGGCCCTCGACACGGTCGGCCCGACCGTCGCGGGCCTACCCGTGCTCGGGCCCGCGCTGCCCGCACTCACCGGCATCGTCGGTCTGTTCATCGGGTCGGGCCGTCTCCGCAAGGAGAAGGAAGCGTCGTTCAACAAGGGCCTGGAGAAGGGCAGCACTATCGCCGGCACCGGCGGCGGCAATGGTGGTCCGGTTGGGGGGGCAGGGAGCGGCGCGTGATCACCATGCGGATCAAGGACATGTTCTTCGACCGTCACGTCGTCATGGCGGCGGTCGACAACGCCAAGCGGAAGGTGCTCAGCAAGGCCGGTGCGTTCATCCGCACGGCGGCCAAGACGAGCATCCGCAAACGCAAGGGGTCGGCTCCTCCCGGGGCCCCGCCCCATTCGCACGAGGGCAGCCTTCGTCGGCTGATCCTATTCGGGTACGACAAGCCCAACGACTCGGTCGTCGTCGGGCCGGTGGGCTTCAAGAAGAGCACCGCACCGAGCGTGCTCGAGTACGGCGGTGACACCGTCGTCTTTCGCAGACGCGGCGGCAGGCTCACATCGCAGAAGGTCAAGATCGCGCCGCGGCCGTACATGGCTCCGGCGCTTGAAAAGGAGCGGCCCAAGCTGCCGCTGTTGTGGCGGAACTCCGTCAGGAAGGGTTGATTCACCGTGGCCGACACCCGTGGCATCCGAGCAGGCCGGGCCTTCGTTGAACTGGGCGTCAGCGACAGGCTGTCGTCTGGCCTGAAGGCGGCCCAGAAGAAGCTCGAGGCCTTCGGCGAGGGGCTGCGGTCGATCGGGACCAAGATGGCGGGCACGGTGACAATCGGGGACGAGTCACGGTCGCTGTGGATAGGCGGCCGACTCCGCGGCGAAGACCTGCGCCGCTTCTTTCAAGACGACATCACCTATATCCCTCAGTGGAAATGCATGGAGCCTTTCGCGCTGCGATACGAGTTCCCCGGTTGTACCGTCGAAGTGCCAAGGTTGGGAATTAACATGCTCAAAATGGCGAGGGAACTAGGCTTCGCCAAAGCTGAGGCGGAGATGCTAAAACAGATAGCTGATCAGGACACCTCGCTGGGCAGGGGTGGAGAGAGCCACACCCCATGAGCCTCGTCGCACATGGACCGCTTCTCCGTGCCGCATCCCCCGCCCCGGTTTGCCGGACCCGGGGGGTGTCGCTAGGGGTCTTCTGGCCCAGCCGGCACTGCCGAGGAACTGTCCGACTCGTTCGCATTCGGAACCCGTAGCGTTCTCCAGCCCCGCTTCTGAACTCGCCATCACCAAGAGACGGCGGTTGAACCACGCCGGGCGTCCGCATGGGCCCGTCTCGTCTCTGGGTCTCTGAAAAGCCCGTCGTCAGACCACCCCTCGCCCTCTATTACCGCAACCTGCGACCCGCCTGCTGGCGGGTCGTTTGGTTTTTGCGGGTCGCTCCCCTCCCCGGCATTGCACCAAGTCCCGTGTATACCCGGCTGCCCACTCCCGTGCGCAGCCCGCTCCTCGGTGTGCAATCAGCATCTGCTTCAGGTCACGATGCCTTTGGGCTCCGCGTCCCACCCACATCGGCCGGTACACTTCGTGGATGGCTTCTGGGTCACTGCGGTAGCCGAAGCCCTGGGTGAAGTTGCGTGTGACCCGCCGCCCGGCGATGAGGAGGTGTGGCGACGATGGAAGGATTGTGCGCGAAGAGATTCATGGACCAGAGCTAAGAGCACCACGATCTCAACGCAGATCGTGGTGGCACGGATGTTCTTGGATTGGGCGGGAAGGTGATGCCACCCGCCGCACGAGCTGCTCCACCACCGCGGCGAGCGGCCGACCAGCAAGACCGTTCGCGAAACCGAGGCCGAAGCCGTGGCCTTCGTGGTGAGCAGCGCCATCGGACTCAGTGCGGGTTCCGCCGCCGCCGACTACATGCAGCTCTACGACGGCAAGACCGAAACCCTTGCCGCTTCGCTGGACCGCATCCAGCACATCGCCGCGCAGATTGTCGCGGCATTGCTTGGCCCGGCACCGTGTGCCGAGGCGAAATAGGGTCCTCCGGGCCAAGCAGTTGGCATACCCAGAGTGGACCGTGGGTAGTATATATACTACCCACGGTCCGGTGAGGATGTCTTGGTTTCCTGAGCTCTCTGCTGGTCAGCGCCAATCGGGGTCCGTCGCCTACAGAAGGCTTTGTGCAAGATCATGCAGTATATATACTGCATGATCTTGATCCTGTCAGACACCGAAAACGCGACGCTGGGGTGCGGTTTTGCCCAACTTCCAGTCACCCTGGACTCCGTGTCGTGCAGTATATATACTGCACGACATGGCGACAAGACTGTCCATCGCGAAGCCGGACATCCTCCGGGCCTTTGACCAGCTTCCAAGGCGCATCCTGCGCCAGCGGGACATCGCCAGAATGCTGACGGCAAACCGCGGGTTCTGGCGCTTGGCACTGAAGACCAACCTGACCAAGTTCACTGAGTTCCTGCTCGACACCGGAAAGCTGAAAGAGGTCCGGCTCAAATTTCCCTACCGCCCGGAGACACTCTTCGTTTGGGGTCAGGCTTCGCTCTTCGCCATCGCCTCCGCCGCCAAGCCCAACGCCTATCTCTGTCACTACACCGCCATGCACCTGCATGAGCTCACGGACCAGGTTCCGGAGACGATCTACGCGAATTTCGAGCAACGCCCGCTTCCCGCGCCGAAATCTCCGCCAACACAGGAGGCGATTGACAGGGCGTTCAAGAACCAGCAGCGCATGACCAACAACGTGTGCCAGCTGGAAACCCGCAGGCTGTGCATGATCAACGGCAAGCACACCGGCCGCCTCGGGGTTGTTGACATGAACGACGAGTTTGGGCAGCAGTACAGCATCACCGGACTCGAGCGAACGCTCATCGACATCACAGTCCGCCCCGCATACGCGGGCGGAGTGGCGGAGGTCGTCGAGGCCTTCAGACGGGCCTCTTCCCGCATTTCGCTGAACAAACTCGCCGCGATGCTCAAGAAGATGGAATTCATCTACCCGTATGAACAGGCTGTCGGCTTCTACCTCGAGCGATCAGGTGCCTATGAAGTGTCGCGGCTTGATCTCTTCCGAACCCGCCCATTCGAGCTGGATTTCTACCTCACCTACGCCATGAAACGCACCGAGTACTCACCCCGCTGGCGCGTCCACTTTCCAGCGGGCCTCTAGCGGCCGGAGCTTGTCGATGAGGAAATCCACATAAAAATCAAAGCTCTCCAACCGGACGGATGACGCCACCGTGTCACGCACCGCAGCGAAATTCTCGCGATGAAAATCGCGATGAGCAGAGATCTCCCCGAGCAGGCGGAGCGGAACCCGCTTCACCTCGAACACCTTCCGAAGCGTCTCCCATGCCTCATCGGCAGACAGATCCACGCCGCTCGTCGTGACCAGGTAGTGGATGTCGAAGAAATCCCGGGCCCTTGGTCGCTGAGAAGAGCTCTTCACGACCGCGCGGTACTCCGGCATCTGCTGGCAGATCGCCCGCACCTTCTCACAGGCGATCATCAGTCCCGAATACACGTACACCCGGTACCCCTCAACCTCGCGGCTGACCTTCCCGTCGCAGTACTCGTGCTTGCTCAAGTCAACCGTGAACGCCCTCCGGCCCCCGGAGCCGAGCTCCAGCGCCTGAATCCCCCGCTTGTTCGGCGCAAGCTGCTCGAACTGATGTAGCGGCAGCACCTTGAACTCCAGCGTGTAGCCGCCCCAGAAATCCCCGATCACGTCCTCCTTCAGATTCGGAGGGGCCTTGTCCAGCTTCACATCGAATACCGCAAAACCCTCGGGGCGGAACGTCTCCACGAGCAATCGTTCGATCTTGCCACGCGCTTCATCCATCGGACCAAGATCTCCATCCAGCGAGAAGTCGAGGTCCAGCGACTGCCGGACGGGAAGGTCGTGGATCAACCGCATGGCATTGCCCCCCTTGAGCACAAGCCGATCCATCAGATCGTCGTCCGACACCAGCGCGATGATGGTGAGGGTCTTGATGCGCTCCAGGTAGTTGTTCGCCATGACCTCGATTATCCGCAGCCAACCCCCGGGGAGCCGCTGGGGTCAAGGCGGCTCTTTCCAAATGTCTCGCAGCGTACGGGATGCGAAGGCGATACCCATCTTCTTGAAAGCTGGTTCAATTCGTGGGAATGTGACTTGATAGCGAAATTCCATGACTTCAAGCACCGCATTGAGCCTCGCTAAGTCTCCACGTATCTTCAACGATGACAGAATTAGTGCGTCACCTGCAGTTTCACACTTGGAATATGCAGACGGAGCCCCGAGAAGCGAGGATCCTCCAGTAGCATATGCAAACGCAAGCGTGGGAAGTCCTTCCTGAATGCCAGAGTCATTCGCCCGAATCGAAACTCCCTAATTCGTGAAAACGCGGTCGTGAGATCCGGGTCAACATCTGATTCATCGAATCTCTCGAAATCAACCAGTAAATTCTGCTGGATCACGTCTTCTTTGATGTTCTTGTTCCAAGCGATGGCACCTGCGCTTCTCCCCGAACCCCAACCATTCGCAGGGTGAGTTCTTTCGCCTCATCCGGCCGCGCACTCCCGAGCCTTGAACACAGCGATCACCTTGGGCCCAGGACCGTGGAGCGCCGTGACTCGACCCGCTCGAACGCCACGGCAAGCCGGGCCTACCCACCCCCCACAAGCACAAGGCCGCCCCACGCCGGGAGCGGCCCTGCAATTCAGCTTTCAATCACCCGCTCAACGCGAAGAATTCACCTTCGGCGCAGACCCCGTCCGCGTCATGTTGATCTCCATCATCTTGAATTCCTTGCCCGTCTTGGGATGCTGCCCGTGCATCTCCCACTTGAGCGTGTTGCTGTCCGTGCGCGTCTCAACCTCACGCATCTTCACCATCTTCTTGGCGATCGGGCAGTGGAAGCTGTAGTCCCACGTCATCGTCTTCCCATCCGCCGACAATTCCCCCGTGCCCGTCATCATCCCCGTCCCCATGTTGTCCACCCACGTCGCCTGGAACTGCTGGCTCACGTTGTCAAAGCCGTAGATCCCAAACCCGTTGAACTGCCCCATCCCCGGCATGTCGCCCTTCACCTCGCACCGCGTGAACCGGCCATCCATCATCGACGTCATCGTCGCCGTCATCTCGCTCTTGAGCGGCTCCGTCCCCGGCTCCATCCACATCATGCTCGTGCCCTTCCACTCGCCCGCACACTCGCCCAGCCACGCGTGCTGCTTCCCAGGCGTCGCCGCATCCGCCATCGCCTTCATGTCCTCGGGCGTCATACCCGGCGGAAGATGCTGATCCCCCGGCTGCCCGGGCTGCTTCTGCTCCGGATGTGCAGGCCGCCCCGCCGGCTGCACGGGCTTCCCACCCTCCTTCGCAGGCTGGGCAAACGCCATCGACACCGCCACCGCCGCCGCTCCAACCACCGCCAGACAAAGACGTGCTTTCATCGCTCAGTTCCTTTGCTTCAGAAGGTCAACCCCGCGCTGCACATGCATGTGCAGTCACTCCCGGGCAACTCCCATCATCGGGTTTCCCATGAAACCACGCTGAATAGTTCGTGATGCAACCCTCACCGCGCAAAACCTACCGCGCGACCCACCGCACCCCATCGTGCTCGATCCCCACCCGGTCCTCCGCCGCCACCTTCTCCAGGCACGCCGCCGCCGCGCTCCGCAGGCGTTCAAACGTCCCCTGGCTCTCCTCCAAAACCCGGTGCACACACCGGATCGGGCCCCCGATCAACCCCGCCTCGTGTGCAACCACACTCGCCGCCAGCACCGTCCCTCCATCCCGCGTCCCCATCGCCCGCGCCAGTGCATCCACGCGATCAGGCCCCGTCGCATTCATCACCTCAAACCCCGCCATCGAAAGCCGCCGTGCACACTTCATCCCGCGCGGCTCCCCGCGGTGCTTCTCCAGCCATCCCGAAAGCTCCCGCCCCATCGCAAAGACATCCCCCGCGGCAACCACAGATTCTTCACCATCCTCACCCGAGCGATCAGGCCACTCCACCGGCCCGATCCACTCCTGAAGCCGATCCACCACGTGCCCGATGCACATCGCAACGGCACGCTCGCGACCCTCGATCTTTCCCGAATCGACCAGCCCGATCAGCTTCGAAAGCTGCCCGCCCAGCGCATCCTCCACGCCAGTCACACCCTCTTCATTCACATACGCAACCGCGTTCTGATACCCCTCGACCGCTTCCCACAAGCCGCCCCCGAGATCCTCCTCGTTCTGCTCCGCCGCAGCGACTTTTTCAAACCAGTAATCGAGCATCGCCCGCATCGCGTCGGTATCGCCCCGCGATCCCTTCACAGGCTCTTGCTCGTTGAGCTTTTCAAGCTCGGCACGAAGGGTCGCATCATCCCGCGATTCTTCCTTCGCGCGTCCAGAAATCAGCGCAGGATTCCACACGCCGGGCTCGAACATCTGTGTGCACACCCGCCGCGCACTCCACATCGTCGGCCGATCAATCTCACCATCAAACGCAACTTCAATCAGCAGCCCGCCCCAATCGAGATCGTGCGTCGCCTCCAGCACATCCACCGCCGCGTACAGCCGCTCGCCGCTCGTGCGCTCGCGCAGCCGTCGCTCCGCCCACGCCACACCCGCCGGAGTTTGCGCTGCAAATTCCGCAACCGTCTGGCTCATCTGCCGCTGCTGCACCATCTCGTCAAGCAACTCAACGATCCGGCAATCACACCCCGCAACCCCATCCTGCCCCCGCGCTGGCACGCACACAATCCCGATGCCCAAAGCCCCCGCAACCCCCACAACCCCCACAATCCTCTTCCGCCCTCTCACGCCAAAGCCCATCATCTCACCCATGGCCGGCTTCCCTTCCATGCGACCTACCCCCAACCCCCCGCGTCCACCGTGCCTCGCTGCTCCTCACTCAAACATCTGCATCTGCGGGCTATCCGCCACGATGTCCGTCACCGGATGCTCCGGATCCAGCCGGTAATCACCGTCATAGCACGCCGTGCACCAGTCCTTCTCAGGACCCTTCACGCACGACAGCATCCCCTCCAGGCTCAGGAAGTGCAGCGAATCCACACCCAGGAACTTGCGGATCTCCTCCACCTCCCGCCCGTGTGCAATCAACTGATCCCGCGTCGCAAAGTCCACCCCGAAATAACACGGATGCCGGATCGGCGGGCACGAGATCCGCAGGTGAATCTCCTTCGCGCCCGCCTGCCGCAGCTGGTCCATTTTCGCCTTGGTCGTCGTCCCTCGCACGATCGAGTCATCCACCACGATGATCCGCCGACCCGCCACGATGTCCGGCACCACGTTCAGCTTCAGACGGACCGCCGCCGCACGCTCCGCCTGTGAAGGCTTGATGAACGTCCTGCCCACGTACCGGTTGGGAACGATCCCCTCTCGATACGTGATCCCGCTCGCACGTGCATACCCCGCCGCCGCCGACCGCCCCGAATCGGGCATCGGCATCACGCAGTCCGCCGCCACCGGCGCCTCGGCCGCAAGCCGCTCACCCATCCGCTCGCGTGCGGTCTGTACATTCTCCCCGAACACCCGGCTCGCGGGGTTGGCGAAGTACACGTGCTCAAAGACGCACTTGGCAAGCCGCGGCGCAGGCATGCTGAACCGCCGCGAGGTGATCCCCTTGGCGCTGATGCACACGATCTCCCCGGGCTCGATCTCGCGCTCCACCTTCGCCCCGAGCACATCGAGCGCGACCGTCTCGCTCGCCACGATCGGATACCCCTTCTCGTGCGGCGTCCCGATCACCTTCCCGTCCGCATCCTTCTCAACCGGGATGTACCCCAGCACCAGCGGCCGCCACGCCCAGGGATCCCGCGCGGCCTCCATCCGGTCGGTGAACAAAAAGACCAGGCTGAACGCTCCCTGCAGACGCCGCAGCGTCGCCGCCAGAGGGTCCGTCGTCTTCTGTTGCAAGGGCGACGCCAGGAGATGGATGATCACCTCCGTGTCGCTCGTCGTGTGAAAGATGTGCCCCGCCTCTTCATACGCCACACGCAGCACATCCGCGTTGATCAGGTTCCCGTTGTGTGCAAGCCCCACCTGCCCCGCCACGTACGACTCGATCAACGGCTGTGCATTGCACGAAAGCGACCCGCCCGCCGTGCTGTAGCGGTTGTGCCCGATCGCCGCGACGCCCCCATCCCGCTTCAACTCGTCCAGCATCGACGAATCAAAGATCTCCGACACCAGCCCCATCCCCGTCATCCCGCTCAGGCGGCTCCCGTTCGATACCGCGATCCCCGCCGATTCCTGCCCGCGATGCTGCTGTGCATACATCGCCAGGTACGTCATCCGCGCCGCGTTGGGATGCCCCCAGATCCCAACCACCCCGCACTTTTCCTTCTTCTCCGGCTCCACCCGCCTCGCACTCCCCGCGCTCCGTGGGTTTTGCAGGCCGCTGGAGGGGAGAACCGTGAGAGAAATGTTCGTCTTCATGGTGGGGGCAGTGGGGGAGATGGACCGGCCCAAACACCGCTGGCACTCATCTTAAGACGCCCGGATTCCCTTCCAGGCACAACTTCACCCAGCATCACCGGCCGTCCATGTCCTGACGCATGATAGTGCCCCCATCCCGCACGTCACCCCCGCCATCCGCCCCCTCGCTCGCCCCTTCCCGCCCTCCCCAGGTCGTTTCAAGCCGCCCGGCCACGGGCCGCCACGCCCTTTCCGAAATTCCGTTCATACTGCGATCCAAAGAGAACTGCGAATCACGCTGCCGCGTCCAATCCTGGTTGCTTCCCAGGTGTTTTTACGGACGCGCGTGCCTTCCACGCACGCACAACGTTCAGGGGGGGCAGCACCGTCCGGGTACCATCGTTGAAGGGGAGTCTTTCCGTGCCACGCTCGCACCACCTCGTGTTCACCATCGCCTCCTCTCTGGCGTCATGTGCACACGCCCAGTGGACCTCCCAGTCCCTTCACCCCGCATCATTCCCCGGCTCCTCCTGGATCGAAGGTGGTGCCCGGGGCCACCTCACCGGCCGCGTCGAACACGACCAGACCGAGCAGGCCGCCCTCTGGGATATCGCCGCCGCCCAGTGCACGCTCCTCCATCCCGCGACCGCCACCTACTCCGCCGTCCGCGCGGCCGATGCAAACACCGTCTTCGGCCGCGCACGCTTCGACCTTGATCTGCACGCCGCCGCATGGTCGGGCGACGCCTCCACCTTCCTCGACCTCAATCCCTCCTTCGCCCAAGGTTCAGAGATCTACAGCGCTCACGGCGGCCTCCAGGCCGGCTACTTCTACACCGCCGCGTCTTTTCCACAGGCCGCCCTCTGGAGCGGCGCCGCCGAGACGTGTGCATCACTCAACCCCCCCAGCGCCATCGGCTCGATCGCATTCGCCACCGCCGGCCCCCTCCAGGCCGGCTTTGCAATCCAAAGCGGCATCCAGTGTGCAGGCTTCTGGTCCGGCACCGCCGATTCCTGGCAGAGCCTCCACCCCCAGGGTGCACACGCCTCGATCGCCTCCGCCATCGATCTCGACCCGCTCCATCCACAGGACGCGATCATCGCCGGGTTCATCCAGTTCGAGCCCGACATCCCCCACGCCGCGATCTGGCGCACCGACGGCCAATGGATCGATCTGCACGATCCGGCCTACCTCTCATCACAGATCCTCGCCGCCGCCGACGGGTACCAGGTCGGCATCGTCCGCTCCGAATCAAGCACGCACGCCAGCCTCTGGCACAGTGCAGCCGATCTCCGGCTCGACCTCCACGCCATCCTCCCCGACACCTACAGCGATTCCGTTGCGACCGCCGTCTGGATCGATCACGGCGTCCTGCACGTCGCGGGTCACGCCTACTCCCCGGTGTCAGCCCGCTCCGAGGCGATGCTCTGGAGCTATGTCCTGCCCTGCCCCTCGGACTTTGACCACTCAGGCTTCGTCGATGGCGACGACTTCTCCGCCTTCATCATCAGCTTCGACGCCGGCGACGCCGCCGCCGACTTCGACCAGTCCGGCTTCGTCGACACCGAGGACTTCACCGCCTTCATCACCGCCTTCGAATCCGGCTGCTGACCAAGCCCCCGCTCCGCTGCCGGGTGCCCTGCCCCGCTGCCCTGAGCGGGGCAGGCATCCCACGCCCCCAATCCACAC
>DATGXW010000202.1:0-2685 GCA_035298585.1 Phycisphaerales bacterium | reverse complement strand
CAGCTTGCTCGAAGCACCCGCCGTACCGCAGTTGACGTTGATGCATCCCGCGCGCGACTCGGCCAGGAACCGTTCGATGTTCTCCCCGCTCCGGGTGAAAATCGCCGAGGCCAGCCCGTAGTTGGTCGCGTTGGCCTGGTGGATCGCCTCATCCAGCGAATCGACCACGCTGACGCGGACGAGCGGGCCAAAGACCTCGATATCGCACCCCGCGTCAAACTCCTGGCATCCGGGCCCCGAAACGTTCGCGCCGTTGTGGAACCTCTCCACCCGCGCCACGCCCGGGGAGAGGTACCACCCCCCCGAGGGTGTATTGATCTCGGTCGAGGGGACCAGGATCTCCGCGCCCGCGCGCTGCAGCCCGGTCTGGAAATCCAGCACCGCGCGCCGGGCGGCTTCGCTGATGATCGGTCCCATGAAGACCGGATGATCGGCCCGCGGATCTCCCACGATCAGCGTGCTCGCCGCCTTGCACACGGCGGGGATGAACGTCCCGGCGATCGCGCGGTGGACGATGATCCTTCGTGTGCATGTGCACCGCTGGCCCGTCGAAATGAACGCACACCGGACGCACTCGGTCAAGGCCTGGACCAGGTCCGCATCGTCCATCACGACCGCCGGGTTGTTCCCGCCCATCTCGAGCGCCACAATGCGGCTGGGATGATCGAGGTTGGCTTCCAGGATCTTCCGCCCCACCGGCCATGAACCCGTGAAGAGAATCCCATCCACACCCGTGTGCTTCACCACCGCCGACGCGATTTCAACGCCCCCCTGCACGAGGTTCATCACGCCGGCCGGTGCGCCCTGGTCGATCAACGCCTCCTGCAGGAGTTCGGCGAGCATCTGCCCGCACGCCGGGGCCTTGTCGCTGGGCTTGAAGACGATCGTGTTGCCCATCGCAAGCGCGGGCACGATGTGCCCGTTGGGCAGGTGCATCGGGAAGTTGTACGGCCCGACCACCGCCATCACCCCGTGCGGGCGGAACCACGCCGATCCCCGGCGCGAGGCCGACACGGATACTTCAAATGGCGTCACGCGCCGCATCGCCCCGGTCGGCGAGTCGTCCAGCGTGATATCGACCTTGGCCGCCAGCAGCCCGGCTTCCTGCCGGGCGTCCCACATCACCTTGCCCGTCTCATCGCTGATGAGTTCCGCGATCGCCTGCTGCCTGGATGTGCACAGCTTCGCAAAGGCCCGCAGCACGCCCACGCGCTTCTCCAGCGGCCAGCGGCCCCATGGACTCCTGGCGGCGCTCGCGGCGGCGATGGCCCTGTCGACCGCCGAGAGATCCGGCCGACCTTCAAAGATCGTCTTGGCCGGGTGTGCAGGGTTCACCGACCGAAGACCCGTGCCCGGGATCGGCTCCCAAGTCCCCCCGATCAGGTTCGCCGGACGATTGTGCAGCGCGCTGTGCATGGTGCTCACATCGACAGGGTAGGGCCCCGGCACTCGCCGAAAACACCATGAAAGTCGGGAGGAGTTCGGATACCTGTCAATAGCACGTGGATCCTGGGCGCCCGTGAATACGATCCCGCCGCATGAACGTGGCGGAGCCACCATCCCACGCCCCCGGCAGCACCGATTCGTCCCCCTCCGGCAGACGCATCCGTGCGATGTCAACGCTCCTTGCAAGCCAGATCGCCGCGGGCGAGGTCATCGAGCGTCCCGCCTCGGTCGTGAAAGAGCTGGTCGAGAATTCGCTCGACGCCGGCGCGGGCCGGATCACCGTTGACCTCGAGCAGGGGGGGATTGAACTCATCCGCGTCACCGACGACGGCGGAGGGATTCACCGAGAAGATCTTTCACTCGCGCTTGCACCCCACGCGACCAGCAAGATCACCGCGGCCGAAGACCTTGACCGCGTGGGCACGCTCGGGTTTCGGGGTGAAGCGCTCGCCTCGATCGTCTCGGTCGCGCGCGTTTCGATCCGCTCGCGGACGCCCGCCGAGACCGGCGCGTGGATCATCGAGGGTGAAGGGAGCAGGATCGGGGACATCAAGCCCGCGGCCGGACCCGTCGGGACCTCGCTGACCGTCCGGACGCTCTTCTTCAACACCCCGGCGCGCCGAAAGTTTCTCAGGACCGTCCAGACCGAGCAGACCCGCTGCACGGACATGCTCAAGGAACTCGCGATCGCGCGTCCGGCAGTCGCCTTCACCGTGACCTGCGACGGCAGGACGGTCCTTGACCTTCCTCCCGGCCAGACGCCGCGGCAGCGCGTGATCGCCATCCTGGGCAAGGAACTCGAGAACGAACTCCTCGAAGTCCACGCCGATGATCATGATGCGCCGCGCAAGCCCGGCGAGCTCGGCCCCACCACACCCATCGCGATCTGGGGCCTGACGGGGCGGCCGAGCATCGCGCGCGCCACCAACAAGTCCCAGCACGTGTACCTCAACGGACGTGCGGTGCGCGACCGGACGATCCAGCACGCGATCATGGAGGCCTACCGCGGATTGATCGAGCCGGGACGCTACCCCACCGCCGTGCTGTTGATCGAGATCCCGCCGACCGCCGTGGACGTGAACGTTCACCCCGCCAAAGCCGAAGTACGTTTCCGCGATTCCTCCCTGATCCACAGCGTCGTGCTGTCGGCGATCCGCCGGGCCCTGCGTGAAGCGGACCTCACGCCCAGCGGGTTCAACACGGGGTTTGGCTCGCTGGCCTCCCCGGCCCGGCCCTTCG
>DATGXW010000201.1:0-12434 GCA_035298585.1 Phycisphaerales bacterium | reverse complement strand
AAGACGCGACGCCCCACCCGCCGTGATCCTGTCGGCATCCCGAGACAGTCAAATTGCGATGCACCTCAAACGCCCCGGCCGACCGGGGCGTTGTCGCTGGTGAGGGCGATCGGCTTCCGGCACCAATCCATCGCACGATCGAGTGATGAAAACGAAAACAGCCCTTGCGTGTGCAAGGGCTGCTTGAAGCGGAGAGGGGGGGATTCGAACCCCCGATACCAGGTGATACCCGGTATAACGGTTTAGCAAACCGTCGCCTTCAGCCTCTCGGCCACCTCTCCGTGCGGTCTGGGATGTCAAGCACCCGCCGCGCTGGGCCTTTGAGGGGCTTGGTGCGGGGGGAGGGTGATGGTAGCAGGTCCAGTGCATTCTGCCAGTCAGATGATCGCCCCGGGTGGACCCGCGTGACACCTGGCGCCGCGGCGGGGCTGCGTCCTGGGTGGAGGAGCGGCCACGCGGAAAGCTGGTCGTGGAGGCCCGGAGCAAGGGTCAGGCGTGGGCCGATCATGCAGGCTCCACGATTCGGCGTGTGCATGTGCACATGCCCGGCGGAGGGACGGCGAAGGGTTTATAGTCTGGCCGATGCTCGACGTGTCCCGCGTTTTCAAATCGTTCGGCCGTTTTCGGGCCGTGCAGGACGTCTCGTTCCGGCTGGAACCGGGCGAGATCGCTGGCCTGCTGGGCCCCAATGGGGCCGGCAAGACGACCACGATCCGGATGATCACCGGCTACCTGCCCCCGGACCAGGGCCGGATTCTGGTCGATGGTCACGACACGGTCACCGACTCGATCCTGGCCCGGCATGGCCTTGGATATCTGCCTGAGTCCGCGCCGCTGTACCCGGAGATGACCCCGCGGTCGTACCTGGCGTACCGGGCCAGCCTGTACCAGATTCCACGGGTGGATCGCTCGGCCGCGATCCGGTCCGCGATGGAGCGGTGCTGGCTGGGGGATGTCGCGGGCAAGCGCATCAGCGCGCTGAGCAAGGGGTACAAACAGCGCGTGGGCCTGGCGGCGGCGCTGCTGCACAATCCCAAGGTGCTTGTGCTCGACGAACCCACCAATGCACTCGACCCGACGCAGGTGCGGGAGACCCGGACGCTCATCCGCGAGTTGGCCAGGGACCGCGTCGTGCTGCTCAGTTCGCACATCCTCGCGGAGGTCGAACTGGTGTGCTCGCGGGTCGTCATCATCGTCCGCGGCCGCGTCCGCGCGGACGGAAACCCGCGGGACATGCTCGCCGGGCACGCAGCGCCGATCACGATTGCGTGGAGCCATGCTTCATCGGAGGCGGCGCGAGGACTTCTCGGAGCCTTCCGCGACCTTCCGGGCGTCCACTCGGTGACGGATATCTCCGATCAGGAGGACCGCACCAGGGTTCGCATCGAAGTTCAAGGTTCTGGCGGCGGCGATCTTCGCGAGCGACTTGCCCGCCTTGTGCATAGCTCCGGCGCGGTGGTTCACGAGTTCACCCAGGAAACTCCCACGCTCGAACGGCTCTTTGTCGACCTGGTCCGCAAGGCGGGTGACGACTCGGGCGGGCGAGTGTCCAGCACACAGGAGGCGGCATGAGCGTCATCCTGTCGGTCGCGCGGCGCGAGCTTTCCTCGCTCTTCCGGCTCCCCGTGGGCTGGATCGCCATCGCGCTCTATCTGTTCCTGGCGGGGATCGTCTTTGCGTACATGATCCTCAATCCGGGTCAGCCGGCGACGATGCGGCCTCTCTTCTCGATCTCGGCGTGGCTCTTGGTGCCGGTGGCGCCCGCGATCTCGATGAGGCTGCTCTCGGAGGAGTTCAGGACGGGCACGATCGAGTCGCTGATGACAGCGCCGGTGACCGACGCGAGCATCGTGATCGGGAAGTACCTGGGGGCGGTGGGATTCCTGATCTTGATGCTGATCCCGACGGCGCTGCACACGGGGGCGCTGTGGTGGCTTTCGGATCCATCCCCCGATCCCGGCCCGGTCGCGGCGGGGTATGCGAGCCTCCTGCTGGTTGGAATGCTCTACACGGCCGTCGGGCTCTGGATGTCGGCGCTGACGTCAAACCAGACGCTCGCCTTCCTGGGCACACTCTTTTTCCTGCTGGTGCTGCTCCTGGCGACGACGATCGGCTACGAGTATGCCCCGGCGTGGATGCAGCCGGCGATCTCCTATATATCGATCCAGTCGCGGATGCAGGACTTCGCCAAGGGGATCATCGACGTGTCGCACGTGATCTTCTTCGTGTCCGGCTCGGTGCTGTTCATCGCGCTGTCGATCACCACCGTTGAGTCCCGGAGGTGGCGATGAGCACTCCTGCCACGAACGAATCCGCGCGGTCGCGGCGCGCACGATCGGCGGCGCTGGCGATCCTTGGCCTGGTCGCGGTCCTGGTCTGCCTGACCCTCGCCAATGCGCTGGCGGCGCGGTACACCGGGCGGCTCGACGTCACCGCGACGGGGGATCACCAGCTCGCCCCCCGCACCACCGCGACGCTCGGGGCGCTGCGGGGGCCGTACACCGTGGTGCTGGCGGGAGACTTCTCGCGCCTCGACCGTGCACAGCTCGAGCGCGCGCGTGATGTCCTGGCGCAGATGCAGCGGACCTCGGCCAACATCCAGCCGCAGTTCCTCGATACGTCGGCGTCCACGGGCCAGCAGCAGTTTGTCCAGTTGCTCACGGACCTTGCCGCGAGAGACCGCGAGATCCTCGACCTCCAGACCAGGTCCATCCGCGCGGCCGCCGATCGCGGCATCACGACCGCCGAGTACCTTGAGACGGGGCTCGCCCCGGCGATCCTGAAGATCCGCGACGGCCTCCCGCTCGACGGAGCTTCGCTCAAGCTGCGCGAGAATCTCGATGCACGCTCGGCGGCGTGCAGGCTTTCGGCCGCCGACCTCCGCGCCGCCGCCAAGGCGATCGAGGAGCCTCTGGGTTCGAGCATCGCGGGGATCCAGATTCCACAGACGGACATCGCCGCGCAGCAGATCCGCGCCATCCTGACGTCGGTGGGCGAACAGGTCTCGACGCTGGTCCGGGATCTCAAGACGATCGCCGCGGCCGAGGCTCTCCCGGCGACCGCCCGCGGACCGGCGGAGGGGATGATCGAACCCTCCGAGAAGGCCCGCGACGCCGCCCTGACCGCCGCCGACACGCTCTCTCGAATCACACGCCCTGATGTCCTGCGGATCGCCAAGGCGCTCGAGGCCGGGGATGCGTGCATCGTCGTCGGACCCACCGGCACCGGGCTCATGGCGATCGAGTTTTCCCAGCTCTTCCCTCCCGCCTTGCGCGCAGAGAGCGCTGCCGACGCCGGTCAGCGCACCGAGCAGCTTGTCTCAACGGCCATCAGCGCTCTCAACACGCCCGTCCGCCCGATCGTGGTCTTCATGCACGGAGAGCTGGGGACCGGACTGGTTGCACAGCCCGGGATCGTTTCGCGCGTGTCCCAGCGGCTGGCCCTTCGCGGGATTGACGTCGCGGAGTGGGCCGTGCTCTCGCAGGAGCAGCCCCCTGCGCTCACCTCGCTCAACCCCGACGGCAAGCGCCCGGTCATT
This sequence comes from Phycisphaerales bacterium, assembly GCA_035298585.1. Lineage (GTDB taxonomy): Bacteria > Planctomycetota > Phycisphaerae > Phycisphaerales > UBA1924 > JAEUJB01. The sequence continues at coordinate 8,896 of DATGXW010000201.1, read as the reverse complement.
TACGCCGCGATCCCGCCCGATTCATCGGCATCCAAGCCCAAGCCGACCGATCCCTCCGGCGCGGAGCGTGCTGCCAAGTTCGGCGCGGCCCTCACGCTCGTCGCCGATCGCGGCGCACCGATCCTGCTCTCGCTCTATCCATCGGTCCTCCCGACCTACGGCGACAAGGACCCCACCACCGCTGTTCTCGACCGTTTCGGGCTTGTCGCCGACAGCGGACGCCCGCTCATGAAAGACCGGCTGACGCCCCAGGGCCGCACCGTCGAGACCGACCAGGGTCTGCGTGCAGTTTCGGGTGAGCACCCGATCCTCAAGGCGATCCACGGCCTGCCGACACTCTTCCTGTGGCCGATCGCACTGGCCCCCGCCCCCGACCAAGGCGGTGCAGCAAGGCCGCCCGCGGCTTTGACGCCCCTCTTTGAAGTTCCCGCCCAGACCCAGAGCTGGGCGGAATCGCAGTGGCTCAACTTCTGGCGACTGCCCCGCTCTGAGCGCACGGTCGTGCCCAACCTGCCCGAGTACAACGAGGGCCGGGATGCACGTTACTCACCCATGATCACCGCGTACGCCGCCGAACTTCCCGCGGCGGGTGGGCGCGACCGCCAGCGGCTGGTCGCCATCGGCACCAACCGGTGGTTCATGGACCCCGTCACCACGCCGGTCGTGAACATCGACGGGCGGACGCTCCTGGCAAACCCGGGCAACATCGAGCTCCTGGAGGCCTCGGTCTACTGGCTGGCGGGGCAGGATGACCTGATCGCCCAGAGCCCCGAGGCACGTGCCGTCGCCCTCCTGCAGAGCCTCTCTCCGGGAACCGAACAGGGCCTTCGGATCGCCTTCGTGGCCGGGCTCCCGCTGCTCGTGCTGATCGCGGGGGTGGCGTACCGCCTGGCGCGAGGATAACCCCGCCTGTGCACGACGCCCCGGCCCGCCACGACCTATAGTGGGCCCCAACATCTGTCCTGCCTCCAAAGGAATCAGGCCCCGATGCACCTGCTCGCCGACACGAACCTCGCCTCGTACCTCCCCGTCCTGCTGATCGTCCTCATGGCGGTCTCGTTCGCGGCGTTCAACTACTTCGTGACGATCGTCCTGGGCCCCCAGCGTTCGGGCCGCATCAAGGGGAGCACCTACGAGTCGGGCATGACCCCGATGGGCACCGCTCGCAAGCGGTTCAACATCCGCTTCTACCTGATGGCGATGGTCTTCCTCGTCTTTGACGTTGAGATCATCTTCCTCTACCCGTGGGCCACGACCTTCCCCAACCTCGCCCCGCAGAGCCACGAGGGATTCATCTGGCTCGCCCGCATCCTCTTCTTCCTGCTGACCACCGTGGTGGCCTACGTCTACGGCTACCGCAAGGGTGTCTTCAAGTTCGATTGAGCCCGCGCTGCGCGGGTTCTCGCCATGCTTTCAGTGCGTGGGTGTGCAGCCCCATAACTCGATGGCCCCCCGCGTGACATCACCGGCCCGGGCTTGCCATGGCGGCGGGCCCGATAGTCCGTGTGTGCGTGTTATTGCACGCAGATCCGACCGAGAACGCCCCTGCACCACCCGGCGAGCCTGAACACTCGGTGCGGTGGGCCGGGCTCCCGCCTGCATCTTCCCATCCCGTGCTTGCACAGTCCAAAGCGCGGTCGATGAAGACCTGCCGACCTGCGGCTCGTCCGCCGGACCCGGCACGGTTCGAGAGATGAAGACACGTTGGAGAGCTTGATGACCCCCTCCCGCGGCACGCTGGCCGTCCATCGAATGCTCGAGAGCACGATCTCGGGCAGCGAAGTATGTGCAATCTTCCAGCCGATCGTCGACCTTCGTTCAGGGACGATCTCTGGGTTCGAAGCACTCTCGCGCCCGACCTCGACGTGCCCCTTCAAGAACGTCAGCGAGCTCTTCGACGCCGCCGAGCAGGCCAAGATGCTCTGGAAGCTCGAGAGCGTCACGCGCCGACAGTCCCTGGAAGCCGCCTCCAACTGGCCCGGCGATATCCAGCTCTTCCTGAACACCACGCCCCAGGTCTTCGCCGACCCCCGGTACACACAGACGCTCTCCGAAGCGGTCCGGGCGATCCCCGGGCTCACGCCCTCGCGCATCGTGCTGGAGATCACCGAGCGGGCCGACCAGCAGTTCATGGACGGCCTTGAGGAGCAGGTCAGGCTCGCCAAGGCGGCGGGGTTCCAGGTCGCCATCGACGACGTGGGGGCCGGCACCAGCGGGCTCCAGCGCATCGTGGCGCTTCGCCCGCACTGGCTCAAGCTCGATCGCGATCTCATCTCGGGGATTCACAACGACCGCGTCAAGCAGCACCTTGTCCGGTTCTTCCTGCACTTTGCGAGGATGTCGGGCGTCCGCATCATCGCCGAGGGGATCGAAGAGCGCGAAGAGCTCGAGGTCCTCTCGCACCTGGGCGTGGTCTTCGGGCAGGGATACCTGCTCGGCAGACCGGGCTCTCGCGACCAGAAGCTTGATCCAGAGCTCTGCGAGTGGATGCGCCAGGGCTGGGGCGGGATCGACCAGGAGCACGTGGAATCTCCCCGCCTGGCCAAGGTCGGGCGCTTTGCACGCCCGACAATGCAGGTGGACTCGCGCGAGCTGGTGCGGGAGGTCGCCGCCTCGCTCCTGCGGCAGCTTTCCACCCCCGGCGTGGCGATCATGGAGGGCCGCCGGTTCGCGGGCTGGTGCGACCGCGAGCAGGTGCTTCGAGCCGCCAGCGACGCACGTGCGTCGCAACCCATCAGCCACATCGTCAATTCCGATGTCACCGCGACCGGCGTCGAGACGACGATCGTTGACGCGCTGCAGCTTGCGGCCTCAAGGGATGACCGTTCACTCACGGCGCCGCTCATGCTCACCGAGCAGGGGCAGCTCACCGGCATGCTGACGATCCGCGACCTCCTGCACGCCGCCGGGGACATGGCGACGCAGGTCAACGCGCGGTCGAACCCCCTCACGGGCCTCCCCAACCAGGTCCGCGCTGAGAAGCACCTCGCGGAGCTCTTCCGCCAGAACGCCGGCATCGATGGAGAGGAACGGGAATCCATCGACATGGCGATGATCGACGTACGTGCATTTCGCACCTACAACCGCGAGTTCGGGTACGAGCTCGGGGACGAACTCATCAAACGTCTCTCCATGATGATCTCCATGCTCGTCTCGCGCGGTGATCCCTCGATCTTCACGGCACACCTGGGGTGCGAGCAGTTCCTGGTCACCGCCCGGCCGGGCGTGCTCGCCCGGCGGCTGGAACACCTCCGCCGTCAGTTTGACCGCATGCTGCACACGGATGCCGGCGAGGACCGGGACCTTGGCGTCCGGCTGCGGGTGGTTCTGATCGAGAACCTGCTGGCGCGAGCAAGCTCCGGGGACGAGGCGCTGGATATGGCGCAAAAACTGCGCATACAGCGCGACGATGCGAACCCCGAGTGCAATCCGGATTCCGCGGAGGAAGCCTCAGAAGCTCTGCAAGCCGGTCCGATTCCATTCCCGGCACGTCGCTTGTCGGCCTGAGGCACGTGCTTTGCGGTAGGCGGCAGATGGACGGACGTCCTGGAGCTGTGTGCATGCACGACAACCTCAACGCCATCTTGTCGCTGGAAGTCCCGATCGTGGTGCGATTGGGTCAGCGTGCATTGAAGGTCCGGGAAGTTCTGGGTTGGGTGCCCGGAGCACTGATCGAACTCCCCAAGAACGCCGATGAGCCCCTGGAGCTTCTGGTGAATAACCGCCAGATCGCCACCGGGTCGGCCGTCAAGGTCGGCGAGAACTTCGGACTCCGCGTCGCCCAGGTCGGGTCTGTCCCCGACCGGATTCAGGCGCTGGCATCCTCGTGACATCTCTCCGTGGCCCCGCCGCGGCGTGACGCGGCGCCAGAGCCTCTTCCAACCGGGCACAACCGCCGGCCGACGGGTATCGTTCGTCCACCCGCCGAGCGACGGATCGCCCGGCACGGCCCGGGCCGTGTGCACACGGCCTGCAACTTTTGCGCTGGAAGCGGCACGCATGCCCCGAGACATCCCCGTCGGCAACGGCAACCTCCTGGTGACCTTTGATCGCCTCTACCGCGTCCGGGACATCTACTTCCCTCACGTCGGTCGTTTCAACCATACCGAGGGGAGCATCCAGCGGTTTGGCGTCTGGGCCGAGGGGCGGATGGCGTGGATCGAGGATCCCTCCTGGCAGCGAACGCTCAAGTACAAGCCCGACACCCTGGTGACCGAGGTCATCCTCCGCAACGAGGAGCTCCAGCTCGAACTGGTCTGCGAGGACGCGGTCGACTTCCACGAGAACGTCTTCTTCCGCAAGACGGTGGTGAGGGACCTTGCCAGCAAGCAGCGTGACGTCAGGATCTTCTACCACTTTGACCTGTCGATCCGCGGCACGCCCGTCGGCGACACCGCCAACTACGACCCGGCGACCAGCAGCATCGTGATCTACAAGGACGACATCTACTTCCTCTTCAACGCCTGCGACGAGAACAAGTGCGGCATCGACTCCTGGGCCATCGGGGCCAAGCGGGTGGGCGGCGCCGAGGGAACCTGGCGCGACGCCGAGGACGGCGTTCTGGGCCGCAACGCCATCAGCCAGGGTTCGGTCGACGCCACGATCGGGTTCAACCTCACCATCGGCCCGGGCGGAACGTCGTACGTCACGAGCTGGCTTGCGTGCGGCCACTCCTACGACGACGTGAAATCCATGAACAAGCGGGTGCTTCAGAAGGGTCCTGAGCGGATGCTCGTCAGGACCGAGGCGTACTGGAAGCTCTGGGCCCGCAAGGAGCCCATCGACGTAACGCCGCTTCCCGAGAACGTCCGCGACATGTTCTACCGCAGCCAGCTCGTGCTGCGCACCCAGATCGACAACGGCGGCGCGATCATCGCCGCCAACGACAGCGACATCACCCAGTTCGCAGGCGATCACTATTCCTACTGCTGGATGCGTGACGGGGCGATGGTCGCCTACGCGCTGGTCTTGGCCGGGCAGAGCGAATTGAGCCGCAACTTCTTCCGCTACGCCGCCGACGCGATCGAGGAGGACGGGTACTTCCTGCACAAGTACACGCCGACGGGGGAACTGGCCTCGAGCTGGCATCCGTGGATGCTCGAGGGCCAGCGGATCCTGCCGATCCAGCAGGACGAGACGGCGCTGGTCCTGTGGGCGCTGCGCAAGCACTTCAGCGTCTTCCGGGACGTCGAGTTCGTCAAGCCGCTCTACAACCCGCTGGTGGTCTACCCCGCGCAGTGGCTGCTCAAGTACCGCGACCGCAACGGGATGCCCTTCCCGTCGTGGGACTTGTGGGAGGAGCGCCGCGGGATCCACACCTACACCGTCGCGGCGACGATCGGGGCGCTCTACGCCGCCGCCGCGTTCGCGCAGGATTTCGGGGAAGCCGACCGCGCTGCACAGTTCCGCGAGGGCGCGGAGAACATGAAAGCTGCGATGAAGAAGTACCTCTGGAACGAGGAGGAGCAGCGCTTTGCACGCATGGCGACGCCGCTCCCCGACGGCACCTACAAGCTCGACATGACGCCCGACAGCGCGAACTACGGCGTCTTTGCCTTCGGCGCTCTCCCCGCCAGCGACCCCAAGGTCGAGGCCGACATGCGTGCACTCCGCGAGCGCCTGTGGATCAAGACCGAGGTCGGCGGGTGTGCACGCTACTTCCGCGACTATTACCACCAGGTCGAGCGGGAGCGCATCGACGAGGTGCCGGGGAATCCGTGGATCATCTGCACACTCTGGCAGGCCGAGTACCTGATCGCGCGTGCACGGACCTTCGATCAGCTCGCCGAGGCCCTCCCGCTCCTGGAGTGGACGGTGGCCAAGGCCAACGAGTCGGGGGTGCTGGCCGAGCAGTTCAACCCCTACACGGGTGAACCCATGTCGGTCAGCCCCCTCACCTGGAGCCACGCGACGTTCGTCATCGTCGTGCTCAAGTACCTGCAGAAGAACGAGCTCCTGCGGACCGAGTTCGGCGAGCACCGCCTCCCCGAGTGAAACTCTGCACACACGAGCCCGTCGACCGCCTCGCATATTTACACAAGCATCACGAAATCTGAGCAAACGCGCGGCTTATCCACACGCGACAGGCCCCGCGCGGACGTCTTCGCGCAAGCCTGATCCAGTCTTAGCGTGGTTTGACCCTGTAAAACGCGACCAAAACCGCCGGCTCGTTTAGCATGATCTCCCATGCGAGGGTCCGGCCATTCACGCCGGGCGCTCGCGGTCGATCAGGACGAACCCGACGTTTCAACCAGCGCATCAGGAGATCACGCGATGTCGAGCGACCGCCGCGGCCGTGGTATTCAAGCATCCGATTCTCGCCCCGCGATCGTTCCATCGCGTGCGTTCACCCTCATCGAGCTGCTCGTGGTGATCGCCATCATCGCACTGCTCGTGGGCATCCTGCTCCCCTCCCTGGGCAAGGCCCGCGAGGCGGCTCGCCTGGCTGTGTGCACATCCAACAACAGCAGCACCGCCAAGAGCGTCCAGATCTACACGGGCAACGAGAAGGGATTCTTCCCCGCACACTACATGTACGGCTCAGACCAGAGCGGCAGCGAGTGGCGGCTGAGCCAGCAGCAGACGACCAACCCCAACCCGCAGAACGGGTACATCCACTGGTCCTTCTACCTCTACGACGGGGCGGGTGGCGAGGACGCCTTCCAGTGCCCCTCGGTCCCCAACAAGGGCGCACCCCGCACGAACCCGGGCAAGAACACGGACGACTGGGAGGTCGGCCAGGTCAACGACCTGGGCGGAACGTACGCCTCACCCTCGGCGCCCCCCGTCGACCGTCAGGCGGTGCGGATGGCGTACACGGGCAACGCGGCGATCTTCCCCCGCAACAAGTTCTGGGACAGCCCGGGGAGCCGCAAGAACAAGTTCGTCAACTCCTCCGCGGTCGACGCCTCACAGCGGGGGCCCTCGGGCGTGATCCTCGCCGCCGAGTTCTACTACTACGACAACTGGAAGTCCCTGGTCGACGGCAACGACGGAAAGATGAAGAGCCACCGCCCCGTCACGCCGTTTGTCGGCATCTCCTCGGGCACCGAGGTCTACAGCGAGCCGGTGATCACGGGCGAACCCTCCTTCCGCTATCCCAACGCCAGCGAGATCTATTCGCTCGACAAGATGGGCGCGAACATGATCAACGACGGCAACTCGCTCCTCAACGCCGTCGGCCGCCACCACAACGGCAACCTCAACAAGCGCACCGGCATGGGCGGGCCGACCGTCTTTGTCTATGTCGACGGCCACGCCGAGACCCAGAAGCTCACCGACACGATCCGCGACAAGAAGTGGGGCGACCGCTTCTACTCGCTCAGCGGCAACCAGCAGGTCGACATGAGCGTCGACAAGAGCTGGAAGGATTGAAGCGCCTCCCACGGCGCGTACACGGCCCATTGACACTCTTTCCCGGTGCTCTCGCCGTCAGCGCGGCGGGAGCGTCTTCAGGGCGAACGACAGCACCCGGACCCGGCACTTCTTCCATCGTGCAAGGATCTCATGATCCTGCCGTCAAGGCTGTGGTTCCGCGCGTTGTCAGGGCCCTGCACATGCATCGGGCTGGGTGTCCAGCGCCGAGTCTTTCGCGTCCGTGTTGTCAGGGACTTGCAAAGAGAAGGAGAGCTTCACATGAAGATCGAGAAGCGCATCGTTGCGCTCGCGGCCATGGGTCTGGTCGGCGGGCTGTCCACCGTGTCGCAGGGTCAGGTCGTCATCAACCAGTCGGGCGCCACGCTGCTCCAGAACTTCCTCCAGGCGCCGGCCGCCACCAACGACTACATCGACGTCGACAGCGACGGCAACGCCAAGATCCTCGGCAGCTCGGGCGCCGACCAGCTCGCCCAGTTCACGTTCCCCAACTTCGGCGTCCAGGACGCCGATGACTCCTGGAACGGCGGGTCGAATGCACAGGCCTCGCGCTGGTGGGTGATCCAGTACCGCGCGGTGGGTTCGGTCAACGGCCTCCAGGAGCTGATCGACTTCGGGACCACGTTCGTCACGACACCCGACAACGTGGATATCTTCTCGAACAAGGCGACCAACGGCCGCCACAACCGGACGCAGTACATCAACGCACAGGCCTTGACGGGGATCGGCAACGCCTCCAACCCCGGCGGCGCGCCGGCCGTCTCGAACACGACCTCGCTCCTGGCCGAGCTGAACGCCTCCCCCACCGCCGGCATCCGGATCGACATGGCTCCCCTTGACGTCCCCGTCTCGTGGGCGGTCTTCTACAGCGGCACGCCCTCGGTGGTCCGCCTGCCCGCGCAGGCGGGGTACGGCAACAACCCCCGAGTTTCGCTCTCCAACCCCCTCAACGCCAACGTGCCCGGCGGCGAGAGCAACAAGCTCGCCAACATCGGCGCTCGCAACGTCAACACCTCGGCGGCCGACTCGAACACGATCTTCAGCACGCCCATCGCAATCGCCCCGATCGCCGTCGTCACCAACCTGGGCACCGGCCTGTCGCAGATCACCGACGTCGAGCTCCGCCACCTGAACCTCTCGGGCCGCCTCCCCACGGGCGAGAACCTCATGTTCACGACCCGTGACTCCGGCTCGGGCACCCGCAACGCCTTCTGCAACAGCGTCTGCACCGACCCCTCCTTCGGCTACGGCGAGAACATCGGCCGTCTCTCCTCGGGCAGCCAGAACCTCCTGGGCGACGAGTACAACCCCTCCAACAAGAACGGCCAGCCCGACGTCGAGACGACCGTGCAGAACACCCGCATCGGCGTCGGCTACGCCGGCGCTGAGCGTGCATACAACAACACCTGGCTGACCGGCGGCCGGCTTGAGATGCTCGCCGTCAAGCACTCGCTCCAGGGCGGCACCGCCTACTCCCGTCCCAACATCGACGCGGTCCTCGATAACACCGAGAACGGCTACC
>DATGXW010000200.1:0-3669 GCA_035298585.1 Phycisphaerales bacterium | reverse complement strand
GGGATCACCTGCCCTTGCGGGCTCGAGTCTCGGCCGCCTTGCGCTGCGCCTCGGCCAGCTCCTGCATGCGTGCCAGGAATCCCGGGCCCTTCTTGCCCTTCTCCGCCTTGAGCTTGTCCAGGTTCAGGAGATCGTGCTTGTCGATGTGCTTGCGGATCCGCTTGTGCTCGATGATGCCCAGGGCGCTGTTGGCCAGGAAGTAGATCGTCAGACCCGAGGGCGCGTTGTACATGAACAGCGGCACCATGATCACGCTCATCCACTTGATCATCTTCTGCTGCGATTCCTGCTCGGGCGTCAGGTTCGCGGTCTGAGGCGTCAGGTAAGTCTGGTGCACGTGCAGAACCGCCGCAAAGATCAGCGGCAGGATGTTGATCCCGTGGATCGGGCCGAGCAGGCTGCTCAAGAGCGGGATGTGGATGCCCTCGGGCTTTGCGGTGATCTGGTACAGCATGTCGGGCACCGACAGGTCCGCGAGGAACGTCGGGTGCCCCAGCCACTGGAAAAGGCCGTAGAACGCGGCCTGGTGGCGCAGCTCGGCCGCGAAGAAGAGCGTGGCGTACAGCGCGATCCAGATCGGCATCTGCAGGAACATGGGGATGCATCCCAGCATGCCCAGCGGGTTGATGCCCTCCTCGCGCCACAGCTTGGCGGTCTCCTGCTGCAGCAGCTTGGGGTCGTGGCCGTACTTCTCTTTCAGCTTCTGCTGCTTGGGCGCCATGCCCTGCATCTGCTTGCCGAAGCGCTGCATGCGCACCTGCGACCACTTGGTCACGGGGTGCAGGATGGTGCGGACGATCACCACGAGCAACACGATCGACAATGCCCAATCGAACGTCACATAGTTGTGCAGCGTGACCAGCAGCCAGAGCAGCCCGCTGGTGAGGAAGTCAAAGGTGCAGAACGCGCACGGGCCGCCCATGGTGTAGATCACCAGGCCGTCGAGCGAGAGGGCCTTGCCCGCCGGATCGGCCCGCATGTCGCTGCGGATGAGCGCGCCGGCGTACAGATCCATCGAAAGGTCCAGCGACGCCCCCGCGGGGACGCTGTAGCTAGGGCTGGTGGTCCGCAACGCCATCACGTCGTCGCGTTGGCCGTTGGCGAGCGCCGGACGGAGGAGCACGAGCCGATCCACGGTGTCGATGGTGGAGAACTTGCGGGCCGCGACGCTGGTCTCCGCGCCCGCGGCGTGCAGGGCGAGACCGAAGTAGCGGTTGGTCAACCCGATCCACGAGAGCGCGTAGGAGTTCTCGATGCTGGTGGGATTGGGCCAGTGCTTGAGCTCCGCCTCGTAGCCGGTGGGGCCGAAGGTGCCCAGGGCGTGGGCGTGGTCGATCACGAACTCTCGGCTCTGCACGAAGCTCTGGGTGGTGTCGTACGCGGGGCTGAGCAGATAACCGAAGCGGAGGCGCCGCTTCTCCCCGATGTACGTCGCCGCGTCCTTGGGGAGATCGACAGGACCCATCTGGAACCAGCGGACCCGCACCGGCCTGCCGCCGACGTTTTCGATCTTCTGCGCCAGCTCGAGCTGACGCCCGGAGGCTGGGATCGAGTACACGCGGGTGATCCGGAGCGCTGCGTCGCCCTTCTCGTCGGCGATCTCCGCGACAAACGACGCCGGCCCGGTCCGCTTCCACAGCGAGCCCGCCGCGTCCACGCTGAGGTTCATGAACTTGCCGTTGACTTCGACGCCGATCGCGGCCAGCGGGGCGACCACCGCGACCAGGTCGCGTCCGTCCACGGTCTTGAGCGGACGGCCGTCGGGGCCGTACTGCGGCGTTTGGTGCTCCCGCTGGACGATCACCGGGGTTGTCCGTTCGATGGTTTCGAAGTGATCCGCCAGCGAGAGCTGGCTGAGCCCTGCACCGACGCTCGAGAACGACGCGATCAGGTGCTTGTCGCTCAGCGTGCCCGCGCCCTCCGCCGCGGTCGGGGGCCACACCTTGGCGTTCCACCCGCTCGTATCGATCTCCGGTCCGGTCGGCGCATCGGCGTTGCTGGCGGGCGTCGCCGTGGGAGATTGGGCCGGGATTGATGGATTGGTGGCAGCCGGAGCCGCGGACACCGGGGGCGTGTTTGCCGGGGGCGCAGCTGTCGGGGGCGTCGTTGTCGGGGTCGCCGCGCTCCCGCCAGCCGGGGGTGTCGCGGCTGCCGAGCCGGGCGCCGGCAGCGACTGGATCTGCCGCTGCGTCTGCTGGGTCGAGCGGTAGAACACCACGCCGCCCAGCACGATCACCAGGATCGCGCCCAGGACGGCGAGCGGACGAACCAACTTGTTCTCTTGCTTTGGCATGATGGAATCACGAGTGCGCCGCGGCGGCGGATGAACCCGGCAGGCCTGCGGCCTTCACAGAATCAACAGTCCCCGAGCCCCCGATGTATTCCGGTCCGACGCCCGCTACTTGCCGAGCTTCGTCACCCGGGGTTGTGTCACCGCCCCTCGAACAACCGATCACCCAGCCACGCGGGCAACTGTGGGATCTGCTTGATCTTGGTCGCGGTCACATTCGGGTCGTACTCCACGCGGACGAACTGCGCGTACTCGGGATACAGGATGACGTAGCTCGCACGTGGGTCCTGATCCCGCGGCTGGCCCACGCTCCCGACGTTGATGATCGCCTTCTCGCCCTCGCGGAACTGATAGCGGTGATCGGGCCCCAGCTCGTCGGGCGGGTAGAAGTCGGGCTCGCCGGTGAAGACGCCGGGCACGTGCGTGTGCCCGCAGATCGCGACGGTGGTGACGCGATCGAAGATCGCTTCCATCTTGTCGGGAGCGTTGTTGACGTCGTCGGGAAAAATGTACTCGTTGATGGGCCGACGGGGGGAGCCGTGGATGGCCAGCAGCGGAAACGTCATGTCGGGCTGCTGCTCGACAATCCGGACCTTGAGCCGCCCTAGGAAGTCGTAGCGATCCGCCCGCTGCTTGGCGTCGCTCTCCTTGTCGAACTGATCGCGGGTCCAGAACGCGGCGGACTCGGCACCGGCGTTGAAGTTGGTCGGCTCGTAGAGCACCGCGAAGTCGTGGTTGCCCATCAGCGACCACGCGCAGTGCCGACGCACCAGATCCACGCACTCAAGCGGATCGGGGCCGTACCCGACCACATCCCCGAGGCAGATGATCCGATCGATCTTCCGGCGGTTGATGTCTTCCAGAACCCTCTTGAAGGCCTCGGCGTTGGCGTGGATGTCGCTGATAACCGCGGTGGGCACGGGTAGAAACCTCGATCGAAGCCGGACGCGAGCGGCATCTGGGCAATGGGGCGAGCGCGGGAACACTGTCAAACCGGCAGGACAGATCCCGGGGCGGCAGGAACACACCCCCGAGAGCAAACGAACCGGCGCACAGGAGGCGATGCTAGGCGATTTCGGGAAGGGGCGACCGAAACCAGAATCCCGTCCCCCAACCAGTGCCCCGGGCGGAAGTTGCGCATCGAATGTTCAGTCCGCCGATCCCCAACCCGTCCCGGCACCCTGATTGCATCAGCAAGCAGCGACGGGCCGAATGGGCCCAATCCACCAAGTGCGCGGCCCGTTTCGCCGATGCAAGAAAGAAGGTGGGGGAATCCAGGATCGCCACCCGTCGCCCCGAGCGACGAGTCCAGGGCCAGAAACAGGAAAGAGACCATGCCCGCAGCCAGCGTGTCGTACCAGCGAACCCGAGAGATGACG